>CABTMH010000064.1 GCA_902485915.1 uncultured Oribacterium sp.
AAAACCTTCAAAAATCGTGCCACTTTTCATGCAGTGTGGCATTTACTTTTTCATACTGCATTTACTTTTACAATTCAGCTTAATATCAAACAGTACTTATTTCTTTACAGGGTTCGAAACCTTCACCATGTGGTCGTACCACTTTCCCTTCGTGCCGATGAGGGCGAGCGGGAATTCTTCGTCGAGGGCCGGTACCGGGATGTCGAAGCCGTTCACGACTTCTTCCGTGCCATCCGAATACTTCACGGTATCCTTCGTCGGCTGGAGAAGCGCCGCGCCGTCCTTCTTCGCATCCTCTGCGCTTCCCGGGAAGAGATTCAGGATGTTCTCAGAGGTGAGGCTCACGTGGATCGTCATCTGCCCGTCCTTCACGGTGAGCACACCCTTTCCGTCTTCTGCTTCGTTCACGTGGAACATGCTGCTGTCGGTGGTGAAGTCTGCCGCGTAGGTACCATCCTCGAGGACGTCTGCATTGGCATCAGCTGCGCGGTCGGTGGATACAGTTTCTCCGGTCGGTGCACCGATCACGGCGGCGGTGTGCGCGACGTAGATCTGCTCGATGGCCGGGATACCGCCGAGTCCGTTGATCTGACAGCTTACGGTATCGAACGCGCCGGATGCGAGGAACTGGCTCTTCCAGGAGTCGTCATCGTCGCCGGCCATGTCGTTGTTCGCGTGGTCACCGGCCACGACCATGAGCGGACGAAGGATGACCTTCTGATAGCCGGCCTCCTTGATACGCTCGATCACGGCTTCGCAGGCGGTCTCCGCCGGCTTTCCTTCGACGGTGCCGATATAGACGTTCTCATACTTCAGCTCGTCCATCTGGCTCTGCATCTGCGTGTAGGTTACAGCGGCTGCGTGGCTCGTGCCGTGGCCCATGAAGACGAAGGCGGTGCCGTCCTGCGCTGCATCCTCGAGGCTCTCATAGCCGGCGTCCTTCACTGCATCGGCGGTCAGCGCTTCGGCGACGGCCTTCTTATCGGCGTTGGTCTCGGAGCCGTCCTTTCCGACCTCACCGAGCAGCGGCTCGGCGATCTCGATGGTCTCGATCTTATCCTTATAGGACTCGGCGGCCGCACAGAGCTCGTCGTACTCTGCACCGTGCATGAGGTGTGTCGGCTGGATCACGAGATGCTTCACGCCGTTATCGACGGCACGCTGCAGCGCCTGATCCATGTTGTCGATTTTCTCGCCATCACGCGCCTGGACGTGATTGATGATGATCTGCGCGGTGAAGGCACGACGCACCGACCAGTCCGGATACGCTGCCTGCAGCGCCTTCTCGATGCCTCCGATGTCCTGCGCACGGCTGTCGTTGAAGGAGGTACCGAAGCTCACGACGAGAAGCTCCTTCTCGCCGATGCCATCCTCGTTCAGCGGATCATCCTGGCCGGCATCACCGGTGTCCCGGCCGAAGTAATCCGGATCGGCCTCCTCGCCCTCGACGAGCGCCTTCTGCGCATCCGTCAGCTGGTCCCAGGCCTCCTTCGCCTCCGCACACTGTGCATCCGTATCCTCGGTTCGCTCCTGTACATAGATCGCATCGATCAGCGCCGCCACATGATCTGCGGCTGCCTGATCCGCCTCGGCACTGTCCTCCGTCGCCGCCTCTGTCGTGGCTGCCTCGGTCGTGGCCGCTGCCGTCGTCTCCGCCGGCTTCGACTGACCACAGGCAGACAGCGACGCCGCCATCATCAGCATCAGCACCATATATTTCGATTTTCTCATCTGTTTTCTCCTCCCTTATATGTTTTTTCTCTTCTGAACTTCCAGCTCTGAAGCGGTGACAGTATACCACAGATATTCTCTTTTCTGCTATACTATACGAAATTGTTTGAGCATTATGAAAATGAATCGCTACTGTTCACTCGTCAACTGGATTCAGGCAGAAAGGAGGCCCGATGGACCGCACGATCTTTCATATCGATGTCAACTCCGCGTTCCTCAGCTGGTCCGCGGTGAAACGCCTCCGCGAGGATCCGACGGCGATCGACCTCCGCACGATCCCGTCCGCTGTCGGCGGCGACGTAAAAACCCGCCACGGCATCATCACCGCGCGCTCTCTCCCGGCGAAGCGTTACGGCATCCGGACGGCGATGCCCGTCGTACAGGCCCTCGAGCGCTGCCCTGACCTCGTCCTCGTGCCCTCCGACTTCGAGACCTACCGCGCATACTCTGCGGCCTTCATCGAGATCCTGCACAGGTATGCCCCTGTCGTCGAGCAGCTCTCCATCGATGAAGCCTTCCTCGACATGACCGGCACCGAGCAGGCGATCCGCAGCGCGATCTTCGAGCAGATCGTCGCGGGGACACTGCGCGGCGAAAAGGCCACCGCGCTCCGGTCGCTTGCATTCCCCATGAATGCCGCGGTGCTCATAAAGGACGAGATTCGCGATACCCTCGGCTTCACGGTCAATGTCGGTATCTCGAGCAACACGCTCCTCGCGAAGATGGCCTCCGACCTCGAGAAGCCGGATAAGATCCACACGCTCTACCCCTCTGAGATCGAGGCGAAGATGTGGCCGCTCCCGATCGACGACCTCTACGGC
Organism: uncultured Oribacterium sp.; assembly: GCA_902485915.1. Lineage (GTDB taxonomy): Bacteria > Bacillota > Clostridia > Lachnospirales > Lachnospiraceae > Oribacterium. Next base: position 2,553 of record CABTMH010000064.1, read on the forward strand.
TGCGGCAGCCGGACTGCGGAGAAGCTCCGGCGCATCGGCATCCATACGATCGGCGATGCCGCCCGCCTCGACCCGACGATCCTCACCGGTCTTCTGGGTGCCAATGCAGGCAGCTATATTCATGCGGCCGCCCATGGCATCTCGACGCGCGCAGTGTCTGCGGTGCAGGAGGAGGCGAAAAGCATCTCGAACGAGATCACGACGACGGTGGATATCGATGAAGATAATCTCGAGACCGAGGGCATGGAGATCATGCGGGCACTCGCGGTGAAGGTCGCGGGACGGCTTCGGAAGCATGATTTCTACGCCGGCACGATCGGCTTCTCAGCGAAGACCGATGATTTCAGACGGCGCTCGGTACAGCAGAAGCTGCTGGACCCGACGCAGGATCCGGAGAAGATCCTCGCGGTCGCCGTCACCCTCATGCATCAGCTGCTCGATGCGCCGGACGGCCTCTTCGGGCAGGGCCGGAAGGTTCGCCTGATGGCGATCTTCACCGCGAACCTCGACCATGGTGATTTCCGTCAGATGACGCTCGAGGAGCTCGCAGAGAATCGCGCGGAGATCGAGGCAGAGATCCGTGACACGCGCCGGAAGGCCGAGAAGGAACGGAAGCTGCAGGCCCTGTCGAAGACCCTGCAGGAGCGCTTCGGTGTCGGCACGGTGCAGCGCGGGATGAAGCTCGAACCGACGACAGCGGCCACGGCTACGGCGGACCGGCGTTCTGCCGACGCAGCCACCACGGAGGCAGAGACCGGGTCCCGTGCGAACGAATCGATGGCGGCAGATGATCGCGAGATCGACGCGGCCGCCACCGAAGCAGTGGCCGGGTCCCTGGCGCACGGACCATCTACATTGGCCCAGGAAACAACTGGAGGAGAGGAATTTTATGATTAAGATCATCTTTTTTGATATCGATGGCACGCTGCGACCGTTCGAGACCGGACGGGTGCCGGCGTCGACACAGGCGGCTCTCCGGCGGGCGCACGAGGCGGGAATCCTCTGTGCGATCGCGACGGGGCGGCACTGGATGGAGATCCGGAACGAGAACCTCACGGAGGGGATGCGCTTCGATGCCTTCGTCACCATGGATGGGGAGTTCTGCTATGTGCTGGATCCGAAGATGGTGGATGCGGCGATCGCGCGCGGGGAGCATCTCCGGCACAATGAGCCCTTCCGCTTCGATGTGAAGGACAGCCCGGAGCCGATGGCGTACTTCGATCCGCGGAACGGGCGGGTCGTGCAGCGGATCGAGATCCCGCGTTCGGCGGTGGAGAAGGTGCTGGCGCTCTGTGAGGAGCAGCCCTTCGCCTGCCTCTTCGAGGAGGAGCGTGCGATCTACGCAAACATGGTGACGCCAGAGCTGCTTTCGGTGCTGAAGCACATCCATTCAGCGCAGCCGCCGGTGCGGCCGGTGCAGGAGGCGCTGGAAAATCCGATCTATATGATGATTCCGATCATGACGCTGGATGAGGCGGATATCATGGAGGCGCGGGTGCCGGAGTGCGAGCTCGTGCGCTGGTCCGATGGCATGAGCTTCGATCTCACGAAGAAGGGCATCTCGAAGGTGTCGGGCATCGATGCGATCCTCGCGGACTATGGCTTCTCGCTCGATGAGGCGGCCGCGATCGGTGATGGCTGGAACGATGTCGGGATGATCGAGCACTGCGGGCTCGGGGTCGCGATGGGCAACGCGAAGAAAGAGTGTAAGGATGTCGCGGACTACATCTGCCCATCCATCCTGGAGGATGGCATCGCGGATGCCATCGACTATATACTGAAGCGGAATGCAACGGAAGTTAAACGCCCGGTTCAGTCGTAAGTGTCAAGTGAAGGACCCCGGAGAATCGGTCCCAGAAGCTCGTAGTACTGTGCTTCTGGGGCTGGTTCTCCGGGGCCCCATACTGAGCCTTTCGGCTCACTTTGCGGCAGCCCGCGATTCGGCGGCTGCCTTTTCTTTTTTCTCTTTTTCTTTCAGTTCCTTCGCTTCTTTCGATTCGATGGCCGCCTGCTCGTCGATCTGCCCGAGCTGCTCCATAAGTGCCGATTTCTTCTCGAGCTCCTCCTTCTCCTTCATGCGTCCGAACTGCTCAGAGAGCGTCGGTACATCGGAGAAGAGATTCGTGCCGAGACCGAGGCGGTTGCCTGCGATGTCGACGCCGAGCGCCGCGAGGGTCGTCGGGAAATCATCGAAGGTCGTGAAGTCGCGACGCTCTGTACGGACGGGCTGGACGGCAGCATTGACATACGCCGTGTAGACGGTCCGCTCGTAGTTCTCCGGCACATCGTCACAGAAGTCGTGATCCATGGTCGGGTGGTCGCCGGAGATGACGATCGTGGTGTCGGCGTACCAGTCCTGCTGCTTACACCAGTCGAGGAAGCTGCTGAGCTGCTTCGATGCGCAGGCGTAGACGTTCGCATACTGCTCATCGAAGGTCGTCGGGCAGAGCGGGCAGACATAGCCGTCCGGAAAGTGCGTGTCGACGGTCAGCATCGTAAGGTTGAACGGCTGCTCACTGCTGCTGAGACGGGTGAGCTCCTCCTCCGCATACGCATAGAGCTTCCGGTCTTCGAAGCCCCAGTTGACCCAGTAGTCCGCCGGGAACTTATGCTGGTTTTTCCAGTAACTGAAGTCCTTGATGGCATAGTTTCCATGGGTCTGGAAGTAGAGCTTGCGGCCGCCGAAGTAGCCGACAGAGCCGAGCATCAGCTCCTGGGTGTAGCCCTGCTTCTCGAGGATATCGCCGATCGTGAGGATGTCCGGGAAGAAGGATGTCTGCGAGTCCATCGCGTTCTGATCGATGGAGATCTTCAGCGGAAGTCCGGAGGTCTGTGCGAACATGGCGCCCATCGTCCAGGTCGCCCCCGGCATGGCGTAACCACCGTTGAGGGTGGGTGACGCACCTGAAAAGTCTTCCGCGTCTTCGGCGATCTTCGTGAGCTCCGGGATCGTGTTCTGCGGGAAGGCACCGCCGGAAGCCTGGTCAGCGAAGGTCACCTCGGTGGACTCCATGAAGATGTAGATGAGGTTCCGCTTCTTCTCCGGGAAGCGAAGCGTCACGTTCTTCGGGTCGACGTAGTGATCATCGATGAAGCGGGAGGTCTCGAGCTGCGACTTGATGTAGGTGCCGATGTCGAGGTCGTCCCAGGCATCGAGCACGGTGAAGCCGGTGGTGAAGAAGGCCGCGAGCAGTGCGAGCGTGACGAGCTTCCGATAGTTCTGCTTATGACGGCAGACGATGAAGATCGCGATGAGAACGATCGCGATGAGGACGGCCGGAATCGCGCATTTCAGGATGTACTCGTGGACCATCGCGGTGCTGCTGCCCTGGAGCGGCGCGAAGAGGTGATACAGGACCTCATCCACGGTGAGCTCCGACCAGGTGTTCATCAGCCAGCGCAGGCTGAACAGGAGAAGGGCGGAAAAAAAGGACAGAATCACCGCTATGATGGTCGTCATATCGCGGACGGCGGTTCTGTGTCTATGGTAAAAACGCTTCATGATAAAGCCTCATTTATGTACGTAACGATACAGCGTAAACCCGGTGCCATGCACGCGAAGGGATGCCTGCATCTATTTCGGCCAATGCATCCATGCGGCACCCGGCCTTTTGTATACAGTTCAAATCGACTTCTAGTGTAGCCATCCCGAAACTTCTTCACAATGTGCAGAAATCTCTAAGATTTTTGCTTTTTACATACTCTTTTCTGAATTTTTACTAAATATAATTGACGGCCTTTCGTGCATTCGTATATAGTTTTTATAACTGCGAGCAGCTGTACGTGATGCACGCCGCCCGTATCCACTTATTTTGTGTTTTGTTTCGATGCCTTGCATCAGAAAGGAATATGCCGATGGTTTTAAATGATGACGCAGTGCAGTTTGCGAAGCAGTACTCGACGATCACCGAGAATCGTGAGTATCGAAAACTCCTGTCCGTGCCTCGTCATGGCAGCACGAACACCTACGATCATTCGGTCCGCGTCGCGAAGATGGCTGCCGCGATCGCACCGCATATCGGTGTCGATCCGGACAGTGCCGCACGTGTAGGTCTTCTGCATGATTTCTGCCTGATTGATTATCATAAGGTGGAGAAGACCATCCGTGACGGCCGCTGGTACTGCTTCTATCACCCGGAAGACGCGGTGGAAAATGCAGAGAAGGAAGGCTTCTATCTTTCCTATAAGGAGAAGCGGGCGATCTGGAGCCACATGTTCCCTCTCTCCACCTCGATTCCGACCTCCCGTCTCGGCTGTATCCTGACCCTCAGCGATAAGACCGTCGCTGCACAGGAGTCCCTCGCAAACGCCGTCGAAGGATGGGCAGCTTTCTGCTTCCTGCTGAACCGTGGCCGCCTCCGCGTCGCACGCGTCATACGTCGCCGTCACTGACAGCGTTCAGCTGACAGAGCTTCGAGGATGGGCACCAGAAGTCATACGTAGAAACCGTGAAGTCAATGAAGCTGTGCCTTCGGGCACAGCTTCACGTACGTTCGCCACGAAGGCATCCACCCCCCCCAAGTGATTTTTTCTATAAATTATGATACACTACGCCTATGAATAAATTAATCAACCCACAGGAAACCATCAAAATCATACAGAAGAACGATTTCCGCTTCCAGAAGCGCTTCGGTCAGAACTTTCTGATCGACGAAAACGTGCTCCAGAACATCATCCGAAGCTCGGAAATCACGAAGGACGACTGTGTCCTCGAGATCGGACCCGGCATCGGCACGATGACCCAGGCCCTCGCAGAGGCGGCCGGCCATGTCGTCGCCGTCGAGATCGATGCGAACCTCATCCCGATCCTCCACGAGACCTTACAGGCATATGATCATGTCTCCATCATCCACGACGATGTACTGAAGCTCGATCTCCACGAGGTCATCGCGACCTACAACCAGGGAAATCCGGTGAAGGTCGTCGCGAATCTCCCTTACTACATCACAACTCCGATCATCATGGGCCTCTTCGAGAGCCATGCCCCGATCCAGTCGATCACCGTGATGGTACAGAAGGAAGTCGCCGATCGCATGCAGTCAGGACCAGGCACGAAGGATTACGGTGCCCTCTCCCTCGCGGTGCAGTACTACGCCGAGCCGGACATCATCCAGGAGGTGCCGCCGCACTGCTTCATCCCTCGCCCGAATGTCGGCTCCGCCGTCATCCGGCTGAAGCGCTACACAGAACCACCGGTACAGGTGCAGGACGAGCGCTGGATGTTCCAGATCATTAAGGCCGCCTTCGGACAGCGCCGGAAGACGCTGCTGAACGCACTCTCTTCCCTCGCTTCTATCCCGAAGGACGCTACCCGTGAAGCCCTCGCCTCCCTCGGTCTTTCCGAAACCATCCGTGGCGAAGCCCTCACCCTCGCACAGTTCGCCGCACTCGCAGACGCACTGGCAGACTTCGATCAGACACAGCCGAACTAAAGAAAACCCGGAGGCAGATGCCTCCGGGTTTTCTTTAGGTCGGCTGTTCACTCGTCAACTGGATTCCGGCAGGAACCAGAGGGGACGGCACATCGTCTCTCACCTGACTGAAGCCATCGATCGCTTCCGGCAGGAGCCGGAGGGGACGGCACCCTGCCGGATCAGTACACCTGTGAACAGCAACTCTTGATTTACGTTTTGTGTGGAACGATCCCGACGAATCGATTCCCATCCTGCCGGAACATCGCTTCCGCGTCCTCTCTCCCGACGGTATTCTGGCTTCCGCTTACCGGATCCACCAGACGGATGTTGAAGGAGTCATAGCTGTAGATCAGATAGCAGCTGTCCTCGAGGTATGCGATCAGCGGGTAGCCCTTATTCAGGAAGTAAAGGGCGGAGCTCAGGTCCATGCCATAAGCATTGACCATACTGTAGGAATCATAGGTGTCGATCGTGGTCAGCTTCGAGAGCTTCGTAAGCGGCTCCTCGGCGAGGGCCGTCGCGTTCCGGATCGTCACCATCGTACTCTTATCCACACGATTCCATACGAATTCCCCATCGGCGGTGAGCACATAACCGAAGTCATCGTACACGAGCTCGTAGGCTTCTTCGAGCGTCCGGGTACAGCCCTGGAAATGACCATGTGCGTAGGCATAGAACATCGGCGTCGCATTTCGATCCTCCGTGATGTTGAGGTCGATGGAGGAGGCACGCTCGAGAGACAGGTTCTTCGGCACCGTGCTCCGCACCTGCTTCGTGCCGATGTCCTGGATCTCGATATACCAGACCTTCTGAAGGATCTTATCCGTGTATGAGCCGACACCACTCAGTCTCGCATCGGTCTGTTCACGATTCGAGATGATGGTATCCTCGCCGGCTGCCTCGTAGTGTCCACCCTCGACCGGACGGATCTTATCGAAGTAAATGCGGGTTCCGCTCACACGAACGTTCGTAAAGAGCAGACCTTCCTTCGCATAGCTCGTTTTATCGCTGAGATCAGGTCCGATGATATGGATCTCGCTGATCGGAATCTTATGCTTCTCGGTATAGATGCTGGCATATGCCGGATCGATGCTACCGTAGATCAGGTCATCCTGGTTGAAGCCGATCACACGGAGATAGCCACTACCCTGGATCTCACTGGACTGATTACTCTCGAGATTTACGAGCGTGATCTTCGCGGCGTGATAGATGTCCTCCGCATCCGGATTCTGGTACGCGATGTACTGCTGCGTATCCGAGCTTGCGAAGCCCGACTCCTGCAGTCCTGTGGCGATCGTGACGACCTCGAGGCTGTTCGTATCGATGCCATAGATGCTGCCGCCGTAGTAGAGATACAGGAGTCCGTCACCGGACAGGTAGGCGAGCTTCTCGAGATTCCAGCGAATCTGATCATATACCTCCGGGATCGCGATGAAGAAGTTCTCCGTCACTGTGTCATCCGAACTGTCATAGCGGTAGTACAGGATACCATTATATCCCTCATGGCTTCCCCGGTTCACATAACCGTACACGAGGAAATCCACATCGCCCTTATCGGATACCGACAGGATCTTGATGTCATGCTGATCATAGTTTGCGCGGACGCCATCATCCGTATCCGAGCGGTAGCTGAAGATATTCACCGCATGTCCGCTCTTCGAGGACTGATCGTAGCGCCAGAGCCCCTGATCCGTCTTAAATGCGATATAATGCTCATTTTCCGACTTCTGCACGGCGATATCATCCGTATTTCCGACACCGAGCGTGATCCGCTTCCCCGCGAAATCCTCGCTGTCGCCATCGAAGATCTGATGTGTCGTCCGGTCGAAGTCCATCATGTAGACCCGCTCCGGATCATTGCGGAAGACGAAGTTATCCTCATTCAGGAAGTGCTTCTCCTCTCCACTCTCATCCGTCATATACGACTCGTAGCTGATCTGAATCTCGCCCATCATGCCGTCAAATTCCTTGAGCGTCATATAGAAGTTTCCCTTCGGCTGCATCCCGGTCTTTCCCCAGGTGATCTGGTTGAAGCTCGAGTGCAGATCTACATGTCCGAGGCTCGAATTATCCGCCGTATCCTTCGTTTCCAGATAGGTCGTGATATCCTTACTGTTTGTCTGATCGAAGCTGCCCGTCGTAAACCTGAACGCGACATCCTCCATCGCCTTCGTGTAATCACGGTCCGTCCAGAGGATACGTGTATAGTAGTTCAGCGTATGGGCACCTGTCTCCAGCGTGATATGCAGAAGATACGCCTGATCCTTATTGATGAGATTCTGAATCGGCAGGACGAGACTGGCGTTGCCGTCGCTCCGGCTGATGTCGGAGACCGTTCCCTTTTCGATGAGATGGCTGAGATCCAGTGTACGTATCTCGTAGCTGGCCGAAGCCACCATGTTATCATACTCCTGCACGACGAGCTTCAGCTGACGATCCTGCGGCAGCACCGTGATCATATCGCGGGCTGCCTGCTTTCCCATATCCTGAAGATAGGCATGCATCGGATTCATGAGGTAATCGCCGCTCGAAACATAGGCCACCGGCAGACTCGGCTCATCCATCGTGGAGTACACTGTATTCTGCCGCTCCATCGAGTGCCAGGAACGATAAAAATAGAGGATGAGTGCGATCAGAAACACCGCACCCATCGCCAGAAATTTTTTCAGTTTTTTTCGTGTCTGTTTTTTCACTGCTGCTTTTCTTTCTCTCTATAGCCCAGCGCCTGTTCCAGCGCGAGCTGCTCTTCTGCGCCGAGCTCCACCTCGGTGGTACCGGCATCGACATCCTTTATATATAAGAAGCAGCCCTCTCTCGAGTGCACGGAATTGATGACGAAGCCACTGTTCGTGCTGTCCAGCATCGCGATGGCGAAGGACATGTTCCCGCCCATTCCGCCGAAGGCGTTATACCGGATGATACCGAGCTTCTGAAAGGACGCACGGATATTCTTATTGAGTACACGCATGACGTCCTTATTCTTGAGGTCCTCTTTTTCGAGTGCCTCTACGTGCTGCTGGAGATCGACGAAATAGTCCTCCAGGGTCTCTGCATCCTTGCCGCGCATGAAGTAATCATACTGGCGATACAGTCTCTGATATTTTGCATTTGCCCGGATGGCCAGGATCAGAGAAATCAGGCCGATCAGCAGCCCTGCGGCTGCGATTCCGAGCAGAAGCGTTTCTGTCACTATCATATATTTCCTCGCTCTGTTTAATCATTTCTGCTGGAGTTCAGTATCATAAAGATACGATCCAGATCATCCTGCGAATAATATTCGATTTCGAGTGTACCACGCTCCGTATTTTTCGGGAGGATGGAGACCTTCGTACCGAGCTTCGTCTTCATCTTCCGCTCGAGATCCTTATAGATGACCTTGAGGCGCCGAAGCTCCTGGGCTTCCGGAGAGGATTTCTTCTCCTTCTTCGCCTTCGAGAGCTTATCCAGCTTGACGAGGGTCTCGATCTCTCGTACGGAGAGATTTTCTTTCGTACACTTCTCTGCGATCTTCTTTCGGAGCTCCGGATCCTCGACCGCCAGCAGTGCACGGGCATGCCCCTGTGTAATCTTTCCATCCTGGAGAAGTGTGAGGATCTCCGGCTCGAGCTTCAGAAGTCGCAGACTGTTCGTGATGGTCGAACGATTCTTCGCTACTCGGGCAGCGACCTCCTCCTGCGTCAGTCCATACTCCTCGATCAGGGACTGATATGCTCTCGCTTCTTCGACTGCATTCAGGTCATCACGCTGGATATTCTCGATGATGGACAGCTCACGGCTCGTCTTTTCATCGACCTCCTTGATGACCACCGGGATCTCCTTGAGACCAGCGATGCGTGCTGCTCTCCAGCGACGCTCACCGGCGACGATCTCATACAGTGCGCCCCTCTTCTTCACCACGATCGGTGATATCATCCCGTAGGTTCGGATAGACTCTGCGAGCTCGTTCAGCTTCTCCTCATCGAAGTTCTTTCGCGGCTGATCCGGATCCGGCTGGATGCGGCTGAGCTTCACGAGCAGCATCCCGTCCTGCTCCGTATCATGCATGGTTTCTGTGCTGTGAACCTTCTTCGTATCTTTCGTGACCGTATTCTCATGCACGATATCTTCGCCTGCCATCACGATCACTGTGTTTTCTGTGCTGTTCTTCGTCGTTTCTTTTTTGACTGCCGCGGTTACCCGTTTTTTTCTTCCGCTGTCACTCTTCGCTACTTCAGCAGACGTCTCTCCGGTCACCTGCACCGGCTCTGCGAGTCCCTCCGCTGTCCCGGACTGTTCCGCCACCTTCTCTGCGACCGTCTTATAGCGATGCTCTGTTTTCGGACGATCCGATTTCACCGTCGTGCTGGTTCCAAAGATGGCCCCGAGGCCCTTTCCCAGTCCATGCTCCTTAGCCATAGATATCGTCCCCCTTACTCATAAGCTCTGCTGCCAGTCTCCGGTAGCTCTCGGCTCCCGTCGACGATGATTCATACTCCGTGATCGGTACGCCATGACTCGGTGCCTCCGCGAGACGCACATTTCGCGGAATTAAGGTATCATAGATATTGCCCTGGAAATTCTGCTTGACCGACTCCACCACCTGCTGTGACAGCTTGTTTCGACCATCATACATCGTGAACACGATACCCTCGATGTCGAGATCCGGATTCAGGCCCTCCTGTACGAGTCCGATGGTATTCAGCACCTGATTCAGACCCTCCAGTGCATAGTATTCACACTGAATCGGGATGATCACCGAATCCGCTGCCGTCAGTGCATTGACCGTGATCGTACCGAGACTCGGCGGGCAGTCGATCAGGATATAGTGATAGTGCTCCTTATACGGCGTCAGCAGATTCTTCAGAATCTGGTTTTTATCCTCCTGATCCGCAAACTCCACCTCGACCGCAGCCAGGTTCATATCTGCCGGTATCAGATCCAGATTCTCCGTCACCTCCACGAGAATCGTCTCATCCATCGTGCAGCTGCCGCTCATCGCATCATAAATCGTATGCTCGACCTCATCACGCTCGACACCGAAGCCGCTGGTCGCATTCCCCTGCGGATCGAAATCCACCAGAAGAACCCGCTGATTAGCCTCCGCAAGCGTCGCCGCCAGATTTACTGCCGTCGTCGTCTTCCCGACGCCACCCTTCTGATTTGTAATCGCTATAATCTTTCCCATATACTCTCCCATAATCTGTTAAAGTACGCCTGAATGTTTCACGTGAAACATCCCAGCACTTATGATCAATTCATGTTTCACGTGAAACATAGACCAGATAATAAATATCCTTTAACGATAGATATAACATACATCTAAAAGAAAAACAGTGATAATGTTTCACGTGAAACACTATCACTGTCGATATTTTACCCCATACATATATACGTGTCAAATTCTGGCACAAGCACGTATTGATTTTACAGAAATTTCAGACGATCTGTGCGATGATCACCGCCGCAAACACGATCACACATCCTATGAGCTCCTGCATCGACAGCATCTGATGAAGGATCAGGAAGCCACCGACCACCGAGAACACCGACTCCAGCGACATCAGCAGCGACGCAATCGTCGGATCCGTATTCTTCTGCGCCACCACCTGCAGCGTATAGCCGACCGCTGATGACAGCACACCCGCATACAGAATCGACGGCATCGCACCGAGGATGCCCGCCATATCCGGCCTTTCAAACAGAAGCATACCGATCAGTCCGACGATGGATGCAAAGAAGAACTGAATATTTGACAGCCGGATCGGATTCACCTTCTCCGAGAAATGATCGACGGAAATAATCTGAAACGAGAACAGCAGTGCACAGAGGCTCACCATCGCATCCCCCCGCTCGATCGTCATGCCGCCATGCATACTGATGAGGTAGAGACCGATCAGCGCCAGCACCACACTCAGCCAGATCGTTTTCTTCGGTTTCTTTCCTATGAATATGCCGAGCACCGGCACGATGACGACATAACAGGCGGTGATGAATCCGGCCTTTCCTGCGGAGGTCGTCTGCATACCGATCTGCTGCGTGATACTCGCTGCCCCCAGACACAGTCCGCAGACTCCCCCACCGAGCAGTGATTCCGTTTTATAGTGCTTCTCTTCCACTGCTGCCGGCAGCGATGCACGATAGTTCTTCTCCGAAAATGCTGAGAGCGGCAGGAGCAGAATCGCCGCGATGATGAAGCGCGAAAACACGAAGGTCCACGGCCCGACATAATTCATGCCGACACTCTGCGCGACGAACGCGAAGCCCCAGATGATCGCCGTCAGCAGGAGCAGTAAATTTGAAATCAATGCAATCTGATTTTTTTTCATATAGGTACTATTATCCTTCCGATATTTCCTTCTATCTCCTGTGTTTATCAATATTCGATTTATTATACTGTTCACTCGTCAACCGGCTTCCCGACACGGCCCCCTGCCTGATCAGTACACGTGTGTGCATCGTAAAGATTTATTTCAGCGGCGTCTTCGCCGGAGTGCCGGCCTTTCGCGGATAGGTCTTCGGTGTTTCCTTCGCCTTCCGGATCGTAATCAGTGATCGACGGATATCCGACTCTGGAAGCATGTACTCTACCTCCTGCTCCAGCTTACCACCGAGCTTTCGGATCGCACTCTCCGCCGTCGTCAGTTCCTCGCCGACCTCGCCCGACTTGTATGCGATGAAGTAGCCGTCCTTTTTCACAAACGGCAGATCATATTCGCTTAACGTTGACATGTTAGCCACAGCCCGTGAGGTCGAGAAATCGAAGCTTTCACGAAGATTCTTCTGATGCCCGAGGTCCTCGGCTCTTCCATGGATGGTCTCGACCTCCTGAAGTCCGAGCTTCGCGATCACATCCTCGAGGAAACGAAGCCGCTTCTGCAGTGAATCACTCAGTGTGACCTTCAGCTCCGGAAATACGATTTTCAGCACCAGCCCTGGGAAACCCGCACCAGTTCCGACATCGATCAGTGTCTTTCCGCTCAATGTTTCACGTGAAACATTCTCGTTTTTCACGACGGCTTTTACGATGGCCATGGAATCGATGAAGTGCTTCGTCACGACCTCGGACTCCTCTGTGATGGCCGTCAGGTTCATCACCTTATTGGTTTCCACCAGCATCTCATAATATGTAAATAACTGTTCGATCTGCGTGTCGCTCAGCTGGATGCCCAGTGCTTCCGCCTGCTCCTTCAGTCGATGATAAAATGTATCGGTCATACTGCTCCCTGTATTTTCTACTGTTTGAACCTTCATAATCCATTCTTCGATGCACGGTACGTCTCCAGATAGATCAGCAGTACTGAAATATCTGCCGGGTTGACACCACTGATACGGCTGGCCATACCGATGTTTTCCGGACGGATGCGCTCGAGCTTCTGTCTCGCCTCGATGCGGAGATTTCCGACCTCCTCATAGCATATATCCTTCGGGATGCGCTTATTCTCCATGCGACGGAATCCCTCGACCTGCTGCTCCTGCCGCCGGATATATCCCTCGTACTTGATCTCGATGCCGACCTCTTCCCGTACACCGTATGGAAGCTCCGGTCGTTTCGGATCGAGTGGATGCAGGCTCTCATAGTCAAGCTCCGGTCGCTTGATGAGCTCTGCGAGGGATACACCGGAACTCAGTGCCGTCGATCCATGTGTTTCCATGAAGTGATTCACCTCATCACTGTTTCCGATGAAGGTCTTCCGAAGGCGCTCCTCCTCGATATCGATCATTCTGCGCTTCTCGAGCGTCTTCTCGTACTCTGCATCAGATACGAGTCCGATAGCATGGCCGATTTTCCGAAGTCGAAGGTCGGCGTTGTCCTGTCGTAAGAGAAGACGATACTCTGCGCGACTCGTCATCATACGATACGGCTCTGTACTCTCCTTCGTGACGAGGTCATCGATCAGTACGCCGATGTAGGCTTCCGAACGATCAAGTACGACCGGATCACGATGAAGGATGCGCATGGCAGCATTGACACCGGCCATGAAGCCCTGCACAGCGGCCTCCTCATAGCCGGATGAACCGTTAAACTGGCCACCGGCGAAGAGACCGTCGATGTTCATAAATTCGAGATTCGAGCGAAGCTGGGTCGCATCGATACAGTCATACTCGATGGCGTAGGCATTGCGAACGATGTGTACATGCTCGAAGCCCTTCATGGAGTGGTACATCTTATACTGTACATCCTCCGGCATCGAGCTCGACATACCGCTCAGGTACATCTCGTTCGTATACAGTCCCTCCGGCTCGATGAAAATCTGATGCCGGTTCTTATCCGGGAACTTCATGACCTTATCCTCGATGGATGGACAGTAGCGCGGTCCCACACCCTGGATCGATCCGTTATACATCGGGGAACGCTCGATATTCTCACGGATGATCTCGTGCGTCTTTTCGTTTGTATACACGAGCCAGCAGTCGACCTGCGGTCGCTGTACCTCGGAAAACGCCGTCGAGTAGGAGAACGGAATCACCGGTACATCGCCCTTCTGCACCTCAAACTGGGAGAAGTCCAGTGTACGCTTGTCGACACGCGCCGGCGTTCCCGTCTTGAAACGGAGCATCCGTATCCCGTTTGCCTTCAGGGAATCCGTCAGCTTCGTCGCTGCCTTGAAGCCATTCGGACCGGTATGTTCGATGAGATCACCCGTCAGACAGCGGGAGTTGAGATAAGTTCCGGTACAGAGGATGACGGCCTGCGCATGGTAGATGGCACCGGATGTCGTCCGGATACCCGTCACCTTCTTATGGGCAGATGTATACGCACTGTTCGCGTCGCACATATCCTCCGTGATCAGTTCCGCGACCTCCGCCTGCCGGATCAGAAGATGCGGCTGATTCTCGAGGCGTTTCCGCATCTCATCGGTATAGGCTTTTTTATCCGCCTGTGCACGCAGACTGTGCACAGCCGGTCCCTTCGACTTATTCAGCATCTTCGACTGCAGGAAAGTCTGATCGATGACCTTTCCCATCTCACCGCCGAGCGCATCCAGCTCACGGACGAGATGTCCCTTCGAGCTGCCGCCGATATGCGGATTACATGGCATGAAAGCGATGCTGTCGGCGCTCACCGTAAAGACCACGGTCTCCAGTCCGAGACGTGCCGTTGCGAGTCCTGCCTCACATCCGGCATGGCCCGCCCCGACGACGATCACATCATATCTCTCTTCTACTACTGACATTCCAGTCTCCTATCTCTACTTTCCCATACAGAACTTCGAAAAGATTTCATTAACCAGATCCTCGGATACCTGTTCTCCGAGGATGTAGCCGAGCTCCTCATAGGCCCGCATCAGATCGATCGTATAGAAATCCTCCGGCATATCCATCGCGATGGAGCGAAGCACCTCATCGAGTGCCTTCGCAGCCTCACTGAGGCAGTACTTATGACGCTCATTTGTGATGATCACCTGATCGTTGAAACGAAGCTCCTCCTGGAAGAACATCGCCCGGATCTTCTCTTCCAGAAGATCCATACCGGTCTCCTGCTTCGCACTGATGAAGAGCACCGGACGTCCCGTCTTTTTCTCGAGTTCTTCCTCGCTGATCACCGCCTGAAGATCTGATTTATTCATCAGTACGATGCACTTTCGATCGCCGAGCTCCCCGATGATCTGTTCATCCGACGCATCCAGTGGTACCGACGCATCCACGACATAGATCAGAAGATCTGCATCCGATGCAGCCTTCAGTGCACGCTCCACACCGATTTTTTCGACGGTATCCTCAGTCGCACGGATACCGGCCGTATCTACGATGGTGAGGCTGACCCCCTTCAGATTGATATGCTCCTCGAGCGTATCGCGTGTTGTGCCTGCGATATCGGTGACGATCGCACGATCTGCACCGACGAGTGCGTTGAGCAGGGAGGATTTACCGGCATTCGGCTTCCCCAGGATGACAGTTCGGATACCCTCTCGGAGCCGACGTCCATCATCCGCACTCGCGATAAGCCGTCGTATACCGGACAGTATACGCTCAACATGTGTTTTAAGCTCATCTGTAAACCCATCGAGTGAGATATGCTCCGGATCATCGAGTCCCGCCTCGATGAAGGCATCATCCTCGAGAATCTGCGCACGATAGCCCTTGATTTCTCTGGAAACCGAGCCGCGCAGCTGACGAACCGATGCCTTCAGTGCATTTTCATTTTCGGATGTGATGATATCACCGACGGCCTCTGCCTCTGAAAGATCGATACGACCATTCAGAAACGCACGCTTCGTAAACTCTCCCGGCTCTGCCAGACGTGCACCTGCGTGAACCACCGCCTCGAGGATTTTCCGCATCATGAGCACACCGCCATGACAGTCGATTTCCACCGTATCTTCACCTGTATATGAACGCGGTGCCCGCATCGTCAGGATCAGAACCTCATCGAGCGGCTCCTCACCATCATAGATAAACGCATATCTGATACGATGCGTTTCCGAGATATCCACTGCGTGACCGCTCTTCGAGCGGGCGAGTGTCGACACGATCGGAACCGCATCCGGCCCGCTGACACGTATGATTCCTATACCGGATTCGACGGCAGCCGTCGCCAGTGCACAAATCGTATCCTCTCTCATCTCGTCTCCCTTCAAAAAAGCGGACAGTTATCCACCATAATCATCCTAAAACTCCACTTATTCTAATAGCTAATCCGCTGATTTGCAATACGTTTAACTGCTTACAAAATCGTTACTCTTCACTCGTGTACTGATCATGCAGGGGGCCGGAAGACTGTTGACGAGTGAGCAGTAACTTTAATGCTTACAAAAATCCCGTATGCGCTTTGCATACGGGATTCAGTTATCCACATTTTCATCGAAGGATACTCCGATTCGGTGGATTATGCATTTTCTGTTGTCTCTTCAGCTACGGCAGCTGCTTCTGCAGCTTGAGTCTCCACGACCGGCGCTTCTACCGATTCCGGTGCCTTCTCCTGCCGCTTCTCGTCCTGTGGATACGGCTTCCGATCCTTCTTCTTCATGAGGATGATCACATGACGGAACGGTTCCTCACCTTCAGAACGGGTGGTCACATAGCGATCATTCTGCAGTGCGCTGTGGATGATTCGACGCTCATATGGGTTCATCGGCTCGAGTGCCACCGGCTTTCTTGAGCGGCGAACCTTATAAGCGATGTTTCTCGCGAGGTTCCGAAGCGTTGCCTCTCTTCTGGAACGATAGTCCTCGGTATCGAGCTTTACGCGGATATAATCCTCCTTGTGCTCCTTATTTATGACGAGGGAGGTCAGATACTGCAGCGAATCGAGTGTCTGTCCACGCTTACCGATCAGGATACCCATGTCCGGGCCTTCCATATTGAGAAGCAGCTCATTATTGGCATGATCGAAGGATGCGCTGATGTTGACATCCATGTTCATCCCCTTCATAAGAGCCGTGATGAACTCTTCGGCCTGCTTCTGTGCTGCCGCGGCTTCCTCTTGGGAAACCGGCTTGATCTCGTGTACCTTATGCTCCGGCTCCGGGGTATTCAGGATGGACATGTCCTTTACCTCGTACCCACCGCGCGGATAACGCTTACCAGAAACACGGTCATTACGACGCTCACCATGATTTCCCCGATCATTACGCTCATTGCGATCACGTCTCGGACGACGCTCACTGCGATCACGACGATCCGGACGTGCCGTGCGCTCTGTATCCGCTCTATTCTCGGACTTCGGGCTCTCATCCTTCTGATCTGCCGTATCCTCTGCCTTCTTCTCTGCAGGCGCTGCGACCGGCTTTTCAGTGAGCGGCTTCTTCGGAGCTGCAGGCGCGGTCTTCTTTTCCACTGCCTTACCGCTGGTGATATTATGAATCTCCTTCTCGAGACGCTCGAGCTCGGACTTCTGAGAAGCCGCCTTTACGGAAGCCTCGATGATCCATGGCTTCGCACCGATACCGAAAAGCCCCGACTTACCCTCGACAAGCACAGTGTAATCCAGGCGATCAGATGTGATTCCAAGCTGAATCAGGGCCTTGGTGATGGCTTCATCCTTGGTTTTGGCTGAAACTCTGATTTTATCCATGATAAACCTCTTTACTTCTTGTTCTTCTCGTTCTTCTCATCATACATCCGGACCATATTCGCCTTCGATGCCAGAGATCCCGGTGCTGCATTACGATTGTAATACTCTGTGGACTCCTTCGTCTTCGCATTCTGCTTTGCGATGACAGCCATGCGCTTCTCCTCGGCTGTATTGGCCATCGCCTTTGCCTTCTCGATGCGCTTCTCTACGGACTTCTCATCGATTGGTGGCAGACCCTTCTTCGCACGCTTTTTATTCGTCTTTTCCATCGAAGCCTGCAGAAGCTCCTGATCCGAGAACTTACCGAAGTACTTGTTCATCATGATCTGCTGAATGATCATAAAGAAGGAAGAAGCACACCAGTACAGACCGATACCAGATGCGAAGGTGAAGCAGAACCATACCGACATGAGCGGCATCATCATGTTCATGCTCTTCATCATCTGCGCGGACTGATCATTGCCCTCTGCCATACCTGCGTTCTGTGCAGTCATGAGCTTCGCACTCAGGTACTGCAGAAGACCGGCGAGGATCGGGATGATCCAGTAAACGTTCGGTACGAAGCCCATCGCACTCGGTGCAGTGGAGAGGTTGATACCGAGGAAGTTATTGATATGTGCGGACTGCTCTGCAGCGGTCTGAATCGCATTGACCGCATTCGCATCGGTAAACACGCTCTGAAGTGCGGTCCACTGATTCGGGTTCAGCTTGTACAGGAAATCGATGATGAAGTTCCCGATCTGATCTGCCGTGTAGGAAACATTCTCACCGACACCGAGATTATGAAGCTGAGACAGGATGCTCTTCATACCGTTATCGGTCGCGAAATCCACCAGCTTCTGCGCTGCGGATGAACCACCGATGGCGTTCATGACGTTCTCGTAGATGGAGTATACATGCGGAACGTAGGCAGGGATGTTCATGATGATACGATACAGCGCGAAGATGATCGGCATCTGAAGAAGGAGCGGCAGACATCCACCGGTCATGGATGTACCATACTTCTCATAGAGGGCCTTCATCTCCTCCTGCTGCGCCATCATGGACGCATTGTCCGTTTTATTCTTATACTTATCCTGGATCGCCTTC
The DNA here is from genome assembly GCA_902485915.1 of uncultured Oribacterium sp. Taxonomy (GTDB): domain Bacteria; phylum Bacillota; class Clostridia; order Lachnospirales; family Lachnospiraceae; genus Oribacterium. The sequence goes on from CABTMH010000064.1 coordinate 21,051, forward strand.
ATCTCCGGCTGCATGATCTGCATCATACGGGAAGACTTCTGCTGGTTAAGGCTGGTCGGGAAAAGGATAATTCTCATGACGAGGGTAAAGATGATGATCGCGAGACCGATATTACCGATACCGATTGTCTCGAGCGAAAGATAGATCACATTCATGATCGCGCCGAGTACATTTACGATGAGATTCCAGATTGGTCCCAGAATAGGAATCGTTGACGTATTTTTTGTAAGTACAACTAAGGATAAAAAGTCCAAGATTTACCTCCGGATTAGGGAACAGGATCATAACCGCCCTTGGCCCATGGATTGCATCGCAGGATGCGCCATGCCGCCAACAATGAACCTTTGATACACCCGTACTTTCTGATTGCTTCAATGGCGTATTGAGAGCAAGTCGGTGTATATTTGCAGTGAGCACCGATATAAGGCGAGATACACTTTTGATATCCACGAATCAAACCTACCATGAGTTTCGAAATCATATGCACGCCCTCCGGATGTGTATTCTCTTACACACATCCCATCGTCCCACTTCGATACCACTATGCGTCCGGCGTCTTCTGCGCCTCCGCATCTTTCATAAAGATATGATGCCTGTTCAAAAGATTGAGATACTGCTGCTCAATCTGCTGATAAGTACAGTAATTCGCCTTTCCGCGAATCACGATGATGATGTCTAGCCCCTGTTTCACTCTGTAATCATTTAATCTGAAGATTTCGCGCATCTTCCGCGCAAATGTATGACGCACGACCGAGTTTCCGATCTTCTTCGAACAGGAAACCCCTAAACGGTTGTGCCTGCATCCGTTCTCACAAACATACATCACGAGCGCGCTCGACGCATACGATCGGCCGGTCTGATAAGCTCTCTGAAAATCACTATTCTTTTTTACGGATGGAAATCGCTTCATCTTCTCAAAAAACCTCTCCTGCCTGTGTATTTCTGTTCAATGCTGTCGACTCGTCTCCTCCCGAGCGGCTTTCGCAGGCGCAGTGCGCCCACAGCCCCCCTCAAAAAACAGACACTGTTATATGAAAAAAGACCGCTTTCAAAAGCGGTCTTCATCATATGTCGTGAATTAAACGGTTAATGCTGCTCTACCTTTTGCTCTTCTGGCAGCCAGTACCTTTCTACCGCCTGCGGTTGCCATTCTGGCTCTGAATCCATGAACCTTGGATCTCTGTCTGGTCTTTGGCTGTAAAGTCATTTTTCCCTTGTGCATATACTGACACCTCCTTTTCTGATAATCTTTCAGGACTCCATTGAATTTTCAGTTTTCAATGTTGGACTCCTTGAATAGCCCTTCGTCCTGAAGTAACTTCAGATCTAGGGTAAACATCGCTTGTATATTATATAGAAAAGCTTTTTTTTCGTCAATCCTTTATTTATGCACTTTATCAACATTTTTATCCACTTTTCAACAGTATAAAAATCTGTCCACAAATTGTGTACAAAATGTGGATAAGTGGAGTACCAGGCTGACCATCTTTTTGAAAAAGCACAGAATTACGTCATTTTGATGTGGAAAAACAGATGTTCACACATGCTTATCCACAGACTAAGTGGCATTGCCTTGCTATTCTATCCACAATCGTTTATAATTTATTCGTGATTTTATCGTTTAAGGAGCATCTCATGAACGATTTTGAGACGATTAGAAAAAACTGGGATGATATTCTGAAGAATATGAAGGAGGAGCATGACATCCTCCCTGTATCCTTTGAAACATGGCTGAAACCACTCAGAGTGTTTGATTTTATCAACGGTCAGCTGCTGATTCTCGTACCGGAAGAAGGCTATATCAAGTATCTCGATAAGAAGTATTCCTTATTTTTAAAGGTAGCGGTCGAAGAAAAGACCGGCATTCCTGTCGAGATTCTTTTTATGGTGGAAAAAGATGCCCGCGACTATGTGAAGCGTCTTCAGGGTATCTCCAGCGAGAAAAAAGATCCGGAAGTACTGTTTGCGGAAACGCTGAAGGAAGCAAATCTGAACAGTGAATACACCTTCGACACCTTCGTCGTCGGTTCGAGTAACAACCTGGCGCATGCAGCATCCCTCGCGGTCGCTGAATCACCGGGCGAGATCTATAACCCGCTCTATATCTATGGAGGCGCCGGTCTCGGAAAGACGCACCTGATGCATTCGATTGCACACTTTATATTAAGAAACAATCCGAACGCGAAGATCCGTTATGTCACCTCGGAAACCTTCATTAACGAGTTCGTCGATTCCATCCGAAACAAGAACAACATGTCGCCGGCCGACTTCCGTAACCGTTATCGTGAGCTTGATGTTCTGCTGATCGATGATATCCAGTTTATTATAGGTAAGGAAGGAACACAGGAAGAGTTCTTCCATACCTTTAATACTCTATATGAAAATAAGAAGCAGATCGTCATCGCATCGGATAAACCACCGAAAGACATCGATAATCTCGAGGATCGACTCCGTTCACGATTTGAGGTCGGTCTGATCGTCGATATCCAGATGCCGGACTTCGAAACACGTATGGCTATCCTTCGTAAGAAGGAAGAGCTCATGAATGTAAACATCGACAACGAAATCATCAAGTATATCGCGACGAATATCAAGTCGAACATCCGTGAGCTCGAGGGCGCACTGACGAAAATCGTGGCCATGTCCCGCCTGAAGGGCCAGTCCATCGATCTCTCACTCGCCGAGGATCTTCTAAAGGATCACATCACACCGGATGGTCCGAAGGAAGTGACACCGGAGCTGATCATCACGACCGTTGCAGAACACTTCGGCATAACGAATCTCGAGATCGCTTCGCAGAAGAAAAGTAAGGAGATCGTCTACCCTAGACAGCTTGCGATGTATCTCTGCCGTACGATGACCGAAGTGCCGCTGAAAACCATCGGTGAGTACCTCGGCGGGCGCGATCATACGACGATTATGCATGGTATCGATAAGATATCCACAGAATTACGCACAAACGAACAATTGAAATCCACAATTGAGACCCTGAAGAAAAAAATCTCACCTTGAGTGCCTTAGCGTGACATGATTTGTTCACAGTGTGTAAAGCACCTTTCAACCGAGTTGTCAGATGCTGAAAATGACGTAATTATGCTGTGAAAATGACTTTTTCACATTTCCACAGCCCCTAATAATAGTACTAGCAATTAAAAGAATTAATTAAATATAAAGAGAGGCCGCCTCATGAAACTGCAATTCAAGAAAACTGATCTGATCAACGCGATCAATATCGTATCAAAAGCTGTTCCATCGAAAACCACGATGTCGATTCTCGAGTGTATCCTCGTCGATGCATCCAACGGAAAAATCGAACTCGTAGGTAACGATGCAGAATTCGGTATCCAGACGGTATGCAACGGTACGATCATCGAAGCTGGTAAGGTCGCACTGGAAGCGAAAATCTTCTCTGAAATCATCCGCCGTCTTCCAGAAGTATCCGGAATCCAGGTTACCATCGAGACAGATGAGCGTAACAATACCATCATCACCTGTGAGAATTCTGTATTTAAGATCGCCGGTCGTGATGGTAATGAGTTCACTGCACTTCCGAAGATCGATAAAAATCAGTCTGTGTCACTCTCCCAGTTCATGCTGCGCCAGATTATTTCACAGACGATCTTCTCCATCGCTGCCAACGACAGTAACAAAAAGATGACCGGTGAACTTTTCGAAGTAAATGGAGATGATTTCACCGTCACTTCCCTCGATGGTCACCGTATTTCGATCCGTCGCATCAAGCTGAATCAGAATTATGATGCAGCCAGAGCCATCGTTCCTGGTAAAGCACTGAACGAGCTCAGTAAAATTCTGTCCGGTGGAGTTTATGATGAAGTCATCGTCTACTTCTCCATGAATCACATCATGTTTGAGTTTAATGACACACTCGTCGTAACGAGACTGATCGATGGTGATTACTTCCATGTCGCACAGATGTTGTCCGAGGATTATGAGACGAAGATCATCGTAAACCGTAAGAACTTCCTCGACTGTCTCGATCGTTCGACGATTTTCGTAAAGGATAACGACAAGCAGCCGCTGGTTCTGAAAATCGAGGAAAATGTGCTCGGCCTGAAGATCAAGACCGACCTCGGTACGATGGATGCAGAAATTGCCATCCGGAAAACCGGAAACGATCTGATGATCGGCTTCAATCCGAAGTATCTCGTGGATGCACTTCGTGCCATCGAGGATGAGGAAGTCACGATCTACATGTCGATTCCTCGTTCTCCGTGCTTCATCCGTGATGATAAGAAAACATATAATTACATGATTCTGCCGGTAAACTTTAATGCAGACGCATATTGAATTTATGCATAATTATACATAAATCAAATTTATAATTATGCATCTTAAAAACATGACACGAAACTGATGTGCCTGCCACACAGACATCATAGGGACCTGACGCCCTGTGGGCGCTGCGCTCGCGTGCTATAGAATGATAATTGAAACACTGGAATTAAAGAATTACAGAAATTATGACCATCTGAAATTAGAGCTGAGTCCCGGAACGAATATTTTTTTCGGCGACAATGCGCAGGGAAAAACTAATGTACTCGAAGCCATCTTCCTGGCCTGTACATCGAAATCCTACCGGATCACCCATGACCGGGATCTGATCCAGTTCGGTCATGATGAAGCACATATCAAGATGGAAACACGGAAGCGTAAGGTTCCCTACCGTGTTGATATGCACTTGAAAAAAAATAAACCGAAGGGCATCGCCATCGATGAGATTCCGATCCGTCATGCCTCGGAGCTCTTCGGTATAGCGAACGTCGTCTGCTTCAGTCCGGAGGATCTCAGTCTTATCAAGGATGGACCGGCGCTTCGGCGCCGCTTTATGGACCTCGAGCTCTGCCAGCTGGATAAGGTGTACCTGTATAATCTGGCTCGATATAATCGAACACTCAATCAGCGGAACAAGCTGCTGAAGGATATGATCATGCGTCCGGCCCTGGCCGATACCCTGCCGGTATGGGATGAACAGCTCTGCCTCTATGGCGAGCAGGTCATCACCATCCGGGAGGCGTTCATCCGGGAGCTCCAGAGTATCATCGGTCGTATCCATCACCAGCTGACCGGAGGTGTCGAGGAGCTCAGCATCAGCTACGATCGAAATGTCGCAGCAGAAAATTTCGCCACGGCGCTCGAGCGAAGCTGTGAACAGGAAAAACGCCAGCATCTGACACTCGTCGGACCACATCGTGACGATCTCTGCTTTACGATCGATGGGAAGGACATCCGGAAATTCGGATCGCAGGGTCAGCAGCGGACGGCAGCGCTGGCGCTGAAGCTGAGTGAGATCGAGCTCGTGCGGCAGCGCATCGAAGATCATCCGATTCTGCTGCTCGACGATGTACTGTCGGAGCTGGATTCGAAGAGACAGAATTATCTCCTCGATCTTCTCTGTGATACGCAGAACATCATCACCTGTACCGGACTCGATGAGTTCGTCAATCATCGTTTTCATATCGATGAGCTCTTCCATGTGGTCAGTGGAACGGCGACGAAGATTGAAAATCTGAAGACGCTGTACGGTACCTGAGAATAATAAAATATGTGTATGCATACCTTTCCGAGGCACGCATCACGACAGAATAGTAAAAATTGCAGTTTCCTGCTGTTTCAGGCGGGTAGTCAAAGGAGAAAGCTTCAATGGCAATAGAAAAAAATGAAAATGAAGATCTGCTGCGTGAAGAGGAGCTTATGAAGGGCTCGTCTGATTATGGCGCAGATCAGATTCAGATTCTGGAAGGACTCGAAGCAGTTCGGAAGAGACCTGGCATGTATATCGGCAGCACCTCCATCCGTGGTCTACATCATCTCGTCTATGAGATCGTGGACAACTCCGTTGATGAGGCGCTGGCGGGTTTCTGCGACAGCATCACCGTCACCATCGAGAAGGATAATTCCATCACCGTACAGGATGACGGTCGAGGCATACCGGTCGACATCCAGAAGAAGGCCGGTAAGCCGGCACTCGAGGTCGTCTTCACCGTCCTGCATGCAGGTGGTAAGTTCGGTGGCTCCGGCTATAAGGTATCCGGTGGTCTCCATGGCGTCGGTGCCTCCGTCGTCAATGCTCTCTCAAGCTGGCTCGAGGTTTCTGTCTCGAAGGGCGGAAAGATCTACAGCATGAAGTTCGAGCGCGGTAAGGTGGTACAGCCGATGACCGTCATCGGTGAGTGCGATGAGTGTCTGCATGGAACGAAGGTTCACTTCCTTCCGGATCCGGAAATCTTTGAAGAGACCGTATATGATTACGATACCCTGAAGGTTCGTCTCCGTGAGACTGCCTTCCTCACGAAGGCACTAAAAATCACGCTGATCGATGCGCGTGATGGCGAGGAGAAGGAAAAGACCTTCCACTACGAGGGTGGTATCAAGGAGTTCGTACAGTATCTCAACAAGGGTAAGGAGCCGCTGTATCCGGACGTCATCTACTGTGAGGGCGAGCGGGATCATGTGTTTGTAGAGGTCGCGATGCAGCACAACGACTCCTATACTGAGAATACCTATACCTTCGTCAATAACATCAATACCCCGGAGGGTGGAACCCACCTCACCGGTTTTAAAAACGCGATCACGAAGACCTTTAATGATTATGCCCGCAGTCATAAGCTCCTGAAGGAATCGGAGCCGAATCTGAGTGGTGATGATATCCGTGAGGGTCTCACGACCGTGATTTCTGTAAAAATCGAGGATCCGCAGTTCGAAGGACAGACCAAGCAGAAGCTCGGAAACTCCGAGGCGCAGACTGCGGTTCAGAGTATCGTCGGTGAGCAGCTCACCTACTATCTCGAGCAGAACCCGAGTGTGGCGCGTGCCATCTGTGAGAAGTCTGTACTCGCCCAGCGTGCGCGTGCAGCGGCACGTCGTGCCCGTGATCTTACGAGAAGAAAGTCGGCGCTCGATGGTGTCGGTCTTCCAGGTAAGCTCGTCGACTGTAACTCGAAGGATCCGAATGAGTGTGAGATCTTCATCGTCGAGGGAGATTCTGCACTGGGACCTGCGAAGGATGGACGAAATGTACATACTCAGGCGGTACTGCCACTGCGTGGTAAGGTACTGAATGTGCAGAAGGCGCGCCTCGACCGCGTATATGCGAACGAGGAAATCAAGGGTATGATCACCGCCTTCGGTACCGGCATCAACGAAGACTTCGATATCTCGAAGCTTCGCTACAACAAGATCATCATCATGACGGATGCCGATGTCGATGGTGCACATATCGCGACCCTCATGCTGACCTTTATTTACAACTTCATGCCGGAGCTGATCAAGCAGGGGCATGTATACCTGGCACAGCCACCACTTTTTAATATCACGAAGAACAAGAAGCACTATTATGCTTACTCCGATGAGGAGTACCAGGATATCCTGAAGCAGATCGGTGCCGAGGGTACAGATGTATCCCGCTTTAAGGGACTCGGTGAGATGGATACAGAGGAGCTCGCAGAGACCACCATGGATCCGGAAACCAGAACGCTTCTTCGTGTGAATATGAATGATGATGATCGTGCAGATCTCGACGTCACATTCACCACGCTGATGGGCGATCAGGTCGAACCAAGACGTGAATTCATCGAAGAGAACGCGAAGTATGTCACGAATCTCGATGTCTGATATTAGTGAATTCGGAGGATAAAATTTTGGAACCAAATGTTTTTGATAAGGTCCAGGATGTAGATCTCAAGAAGACCATGGAAAACTCGTATATCGATTATGCGATGAGTGTCATCGTATCGAGAGCGATTCCGGATGTCCGGGATGGTCTGAAACCGGTTCAGCGCCGTGTACTCTATTCACTGCAGTCACTCGGTGTAACCCCGGATAAGAAAACGAAGAAGTGTGCCACCATCGTCGGTGAGTGTATGGGTAAGTTCCATCCGCATGGTGACTCCTCGATCTATGGTGCCCTGGTTTATATGGGGCAGAGCTGGTCGATGCGCCATGTACTGGTCGATAAGCAGGGAAACTTCGGTTCTGACGATGGCGACTCTCCTGCCGCTATGCGTTATACCGAGGCGAAGATGTCGAAGCTGGCCGGTGAGATGCTCGCCGGCATCAACAAGGACACCGTTGACTTCATGCCGAACTTCTCCAACGAGTACGACGAGCCGACGGTGCTGCCGGCGAAGTTCCCGAATCTGATCGTGAACGGTGCCACCGGTATCGCGGTCGGCATGGCGACGAACATCCCGCCACATAATCTCCGGGAGGTCATCCGTGCGGTGGACCTCATCATTGACCATCGCATCCAGGATCAGGAAACGACCCTGGAGGATATCATGAAGGTGATCCCGGGGCCTGATTTTCCGACCGGTGGTATCATCCTCGGCCGCAAGGGCATCGAGGAGGCCTACCGTACAGGTCGTGGCAAGATCAAGCTTCGGGCTGTATGTGAGATCGAGCCGATGCAAAACGGAAAGCATCGCATCGTGGTGAAGGAGCTTCCGTACCTCGTCTACCGTTCGAGGGTCATCGAAAATATCGCAAATCTGGTCAAGGATAAGAAAATCGACGGCATCACGTATATCAACGATGCCTCCGGTAAGGGCTCCACAGCGAAGATCAACATCGAACTTCGGAAGGATGTAAACCCGAACGTCATCCTGAACCAGCTTTATAAGCATACCCAGCTTCAGACCACCTTCGGTGTCATCATGCTCTGCATCGTGAACGGCGAGCCGAAGATCCTGAACCTCCAGCAGATTCTCGACGAGTATCTGAAGCATCAGGTCAATGTCTTCACCAGACGCACGAAGTATGATCTGAATAAGGCGCAGGAGCGTGCGCATATCTTAGAGGCACTCCTCGTCGCCGTCGATCATATCGATGAGATCGTGCATACCATTCGTGCGGCTGCGAACACGGAGCAGGCGAAGCTGGATCTCTCTCAGAAGTTCGGCTTCGATGAAGGACAGGCACAGGCGATCGTAGACATGCGTCTGCGTGCCCTGACCGGTCTCGAGCGCGACAAGCTGAAGGATGAGTACGATGAACTCGAAAAGAAAATCGCATACTACAACGAGATTCTCGGTGATCCGAAGAAGATGCTCGGCGTCATCAAGAGTGAGATCGATGTCATCGCAGATAAGTATGCAGATGATCGTCTCACGAAGTTCGGCTATGATGATTCCATCGAGGATGAGGATCTGATTCCAGATGATGATATCGTGATCGCGGCGACCAGACTCGGTTATGTGAAGCGTATGTCACCGGAGAACTTCAAGCAGCAGAACCGTGGCGGTAAGGGCATCAAGGGCATGCAGACCATCAATGATGACATCATCGAGGATCTGTTCATGGCGACGAATCACCACTACATCATGTTCTTTACAAACACAGGACGCTGCTTCCGCATCAAGGCATATAATATCCCGGAGGCATCCCGTACTTCCCGTGGTACGGCCCTCGTGAATCTTCTGCAGCTCGGATCGGATGAGCATGTCACCGCCAGCTTCGCGCTGACGGATGATTATCCATCCTCCGATCAGTATCTCCTGCTTGCGACGAAGAACGGTATGGTGAAGAAGACCCCGATTGCGGATTATGCCAATATCCGTAAGACTGGTCTCATCGCGATGACGCTGCGGGACGATGATCAGCTCATCGAAGCGAAGCTGATCGATGCAGGTGAAGATGTCATGATCGGTACCCGGAATGGTATGTCGATCCGCTTTAACGAGTCGGATGTTCGTGTGACCGGTCGAAACTCGATGGGTGTACGCGGTATCAGCCTCGATGCAGATGATGAAGTCATCGGCATGCAGAAGCTCAGCCAGGGTGACTATGTGCTGGTCGTATCTGAAAAGGGTATGGGCAAGCTGACCCATGTCGATGAGTTCAAGGCTCAGAAACGTGGCGGTAAGGGTCTGCACTGCTATCGCATCACCGAGAAGACCGGTAAGCTCGTCGGCTTCAAGCTGACCGCGAAGGAGCGCGAGATCATGCTGATTACGAATGAAGGTGTCATCATCCGTATGTCGCTGAAGGATGCGAAAGATATCGGGCGTCATACCTCCGGTGTGAAGTTTATGAACATCGATCCGGAATCCGATACCGTGATCGCATCGATCGCGAAGGTACGTGAATCGACGACAGAGGCTTACGAGGCAGAGCTTGCGGAGACCGAAACGGATCCAGAGGAATCGGACGAAAATAACTGATTACAGGAGTGACCACATCTATGTGATGTGGTCACTCCTGCCGTAAGGCCCGCTGAAATAAAGGTAAAATGCTTACACCCACTGAAATAAAGGTAAAATGCGGGTTGACATCATGTAAATTTATTGGTAATATAGCTAGGCATCCTTAAAAGGGTGCTTTTATTAACCATTTTCCCGGTTTGAGATGTTTCATCTCCCTTGGCAGGGATCAGAGGTTAATTCGGAGTAGTACTCAAGAGGCCGAAGAGGCGCCCCTGCTAAGGGTGTAGGTCGGATAAAACCGGCGCGAGGGTTCAAATCCCTCCTACTCCGCTGAGAGTTTTCTTCTGACGAAAAATTCCGAAAGATATGAAAATTCTTATTGACAGAGATAACGCTTTGTGATAAAGTATCTTCTCGTCACCAGAAAACAGAGATTCAAATGAAGCACTTTGCTTCCGGATGAATCAAAAATTTCTGAAAAAGTGCTTGACAAGCATAAAACAGTTTGATAAAATATGCAAGCTGTCGCAAGACGAGAGCACAACGAACCTTGAAAATCAAAGATCGATTAATACACAGACCCTGAAGATTCTAAAGAATTTTCAGAGACCAGCAATGGTCAAGCGATC
>CABTMH010000065.1 GCA_902485915.1 uncultured Oribacterium sp.
GGTCGGCGCTGACCTTCGCCTTCACGTCGATCTGCGGCAGCTCTTCCTTGATGTTTTTAAGGCCGAAGGAGATGTTCTGATACACGGTCATGTTCGGCCATAGTGCATAGTTCTGGAAGAGGAAGCCGACCTTTCGCTTGTTGGCCGGAACATTGATGCCCTTATCCGAATCGAAGACGACGCGGTCACCGATTCGGATCTGTCCTTCGGTCGGCGTCTCGAGGCCCGCGATCATACGGAGGATGGTGGTTTTTCCACAGCCGGAAGGGCCCAGCAGCGTGACGAAGGCGTTATCCGGGATATCGAGACTGAGGTCATCGACACCGAAATAGTTTTTCCAGCGCTTGGTGATGTGTGTTAATGTGATGGACGGCATACTTAACCTCCTATTCCGTTATCAAGGCTTGCTCCCGTCAGGATATTGACGAGGGTGTTAAACAGAAGAATCGTCATGATGAGGATCAGGTTGATCGCGCTGGAGAAGGCGTACAGACCCATCTCATCGAAGTAATCCAGTGTCGTGGAGAGGATGAAGCCCTGGGTGCAGAGAAGCAGGAACAGGGACAGCTCACGAAGGCAGGTCATGAACGGCAGGGTATAGCCGCTGATGATGGAGCTCTTCTGAATTGGGATGATGATGTTCAGCATCCGCTTATGCCACGGGATATCCTGTATGATGGCGGCCTCTTCGATCTCGCCGGAAAGCTGCAGCATCGAGTTCAGAGAGTTTCTGGAGGCGAACGGGATGTACTTGACGACACCCGCGATGATCAGCAGGGTGTAGGTGTTGAACAGGTTCACATGCTGATTACTGAAAAGGATGAAGAACGCAGCGCCGACCGCGATGGATGGCATCAGATACGGCAGGAAGGCGACGTTGTTCACGTAGTTCGCCCACTTCGAACGACGGTTCTTCGATACGGCGTAGCCGATCAGGGTGCCGATCGTACCGGCGATGAGTGCGCAAACGATGGCGAGGAACAGGGTACCCTTGAAGGCGTGCCAGATGGTCGGATTATAGAGGATACCGTGCTGGCCATACATACCGTTCTCGCTGACATTTTCATGTGTCAGCCACCACTTCGTGGTGAGGTTCGAGGTATCGTGCGTGTACAGGAAGCTGTAATCGCCCGGGTTCGGCAGGAAGGTCTCCAGCGCGAAGAGAAGGATCGGCCAGATGGAGGTGAAGAAGGTCAGCAGGATGAAGACCACGCCCATGATGTACTTTCCGGCTTTTCCGAGGTTGATCTTACTGAGCTGTCCGGACTTGCCGGTGACGGTTGTGTAGTTCGCGCGACCGGTGACGGAGGTCTGGTTCAGTCCGAGGATCAGGACGCCGAAGAGCATCATGATGATGGCGAGGATGCTGGCTTCACCGGTGTACTTCGAGTTCAGCGAGATGTACTTCGTCGACAGCGTCGTGAGGCCGAGGTAATGCGGTACCGGATAGGAGCCCATCGCGGATCCGAAGACGAGCAGGATCGTACTGAGGATCGCCGGCCGGATCATCGGCAGCGTCACGCGCAGCATGATCTTCCACTTCGGGGTATCGAGGATGGTCGCGGCTTCCTCGAGGTTCGCATCCATGTTTTTAAAGATGCCGCCGATCAGGATGTAGGCGAACGGTGCATAGTGAAGACCGAGCACCATGGCACTCGGGAAAGCGCCGAGGCAGAACCACTTCGGCATACAGATGCCGAACAGCGATGCGAGGAGGCCATCAGACGTACCGCAGACAGCATTGGAATTAAACATATGCTGCCATACGACGGCGAGGGTCCACTGTGGCATGATGTACGGAAAAATGAAAATCGAGCTTAAATACTTTTTGAAGCGCATGTTGGTTCTCGTCACCAGGAAGGCGAAAAAACCACCATACAGGATGGAAATCACACAGGTCATGACCGAGAGAATCACGGTGTTCATGAGTGGTTTCCAGAGATTCGTCTTTGCAAGACGGCTCGTAAAAAGATCGACATAGTTCACGACGCTGTAGCCGGAGGTCTTTCCGGTGAGATGTGCGTCGATGGTACCCGGATGGATCTGGAAGGTGTCACGGACGATGGCGATGATCGGGGCCACCGTACTGAAGGTGAGCACGATACCGAAGACGAGCAGGATGATGTTCTGCGGCTTCGAAAAGAAGGTGACGATCTTATTACGGAGTATGGCTTTCGTATCACGTGTACCGGATGCAGTCGTTTCCATGGATGAATTCCTCCGTTCTTAAAATCCGACCGGGGAGTCATGAGCTCCCCGGCCGAAAAATCAGTTCATATACTGCGTTGATTACTGCGCGTCTGCGTACTTGGTCAGGGTCTCGATCCAGCTGCCGACACCGAAGGCAGCGTCTGCGCAGTACTCCGGATCCTCGAGTACGAGCTCGCCGGTGGTGGTCCACCAGTCATAACCACGGTCGTCCTTTGCAGGGAACGCATCTTCACCGGCGTCGTTATAGCCGCCCTTTGCGTGGTTATAGGTCGCTTCGATCTGCTCTGCAACCTTCGGGTTCGAGCTGTAACCGCCCATGTCCTTGCCCCATGCACTGAAGCCATCCTCTGTACATGTCATGTAGGATATAAATGCACATGCGGTCCATGGAAGCGGGCTGTTCTTCGTCAGGAAGAGGTAGTGGTTGTAGCCGTAGCCGCCGATGCCCTTATAGCCATCCTGGTATGCAGCTACCTTGATGTTGTTGACGGAAACCGTTGCGGATTCCTCTACGGAACGAAGCTTCGAGTAAACGAGGAGACCGGACTGATCCTTCGCGGACTTGTCCACGAGGGTGTTGCAGATCGGGCCATCATCGGTCTGTGCGTTATAATTCTCTACCCAGAGCTTGATCCATGCGAGGGCGTACTTGCCGTTCTCACCGAGACCGAAATCATCTGCATCCGAAGCCACTTCCTGGATGGTCGGGTCGAAGTAAGCCTTATGCTCATCATCGAGTGCATCGTAGGCATCCTTCAGCATGCCGGCGTACTTATCCTCGGTCAGCATGTACAGGAAGTTCTTTCCGACGAGTTCGGAATCGATGTCCATGTACAGCGGGTGCTGATCCTTATAAATGAAATCCCAGCAGTTCTTAAACTCAGCGGAGCCGGTCGAGTTATACATAAAGACCTTATTCAGGGTCTGCAGTGGCAGGTAGCCGCTGTATGCATCGGCGGTGGTGCCGTTGGCCTCTGCCCACTCCTTCGGGATGAAGGTCTTCAGAATATCGGTATCGACCATCTTACTCTTGATCTGGTTACCATCCTGGATGAGGGTCATCGCGAAGGTGCCGCTGTCCTTCAGAGAATCTGCGGTGAGCTGCTCGAAGATCTTATTATTCTTCGGCTGCTGCCACTCGAACTCCATGTTGTAATTCGGATCGATGGTCTGCAGATAAGCGATAAACAGTGGAAGTGCAGACTTACCACGGGAGGAGTTACCTACGCCGTAGAAGGTCTTACCATTTGACTCTTCGATGGCCTTCTTTGCGAGCTCCTCCATGGTCATCCCTTCGGCTTCCTGGATGATGGCATCGATACCGGTGAGGTTCTCTTCCTTCGGAGCCTCGGTCTCCACCGGCTGTGCTGCCTGGGTCTCTGCCGACTTCTCCGCGGCAGCGGCTGCCGTGGTGGCTGCGCTGTCGTTCGATGAAGATCCGCATGCGGCCAGCATGGACACGGCCATCGATGCAGTCAGCAGTAACGAGATGAGTTTACGTTTTCTCATAAATGTGCCTCCCTTATGGTTTCACGATCGGCTCTCCATCTTTTCTGAAGAGCTTTCTTTACTTGATGCGTCTAGTATAGAAATTTTTTCGCAAAACAAAAACGCGGTAAAAATGATATTTTGATGGTCATTTCTGACATCTTTTTATCATTCATCCGCGTTTGCATGTGCAGTATGCACATATTTCAGAGGCCTGGCTTCCTATGGGACCGCCTGCGAGCGGTCTCGCCTTTTTTACACAGCCGCACCGTACATCGCACGGATGTACGCTAGCTCTCCTGGTAATCCGACGGTGTCATCCCGGTCAGTTTTTTAAAGGTACTGGAGAAGTAGGCGATGTCGTGGTAGCCGACCATCTCGCAGACCTCATAGACCTTATAGCGCACATCCCGGAGGAGGCGCATCGCCGTCCGCATCCGATAGCAGGTGATATAGCTGTTGATGCTCTGCCCGGTGTCCTTCTTAAAGAGACGGCTGAGATGCCCCTCCGATACGCCGATGGCTTCGGCGATGCGCGTGATGCTGATGGCATCCTCACTATAGTGATCCGAGATGTACGCGAGGGCACTCTGCACATAGCGATGCATCTCCGGGCCCGCTTCCTTCAGTGGCAGAAGCTCCGCGTCCTTCGGTGATGCCGTGCGCTGTCCGTGCAGGATCGCCTCCCCGAGGATCTTCTTTACGACCGCTTCGAGCTGCCCATCCTCGAAGGGCTTCAGCAGATAATCCGAGGCCTGCAGGCGCACGGCCTGCTGCGCATAGCTGAAGTCACTGTAGGCCGTGAGGAAGATGACCTTTACATCCAGTTTTTCTTCGCGAAGTGTCCGCACGAGCTCGATGCCGTCCATCTTCGGCATGCGGATATCCGTGACGATCAGCTCCGGATGCAGTGTACGCGCCAGCGTGAGGGCCTCCTCTCCGTTTTTCGCCTGTCCGACGACCTCGCAGCCGACACTTTTCCAGTCGGTCCCCTGCACGATGCCCTCCCGGACGAACTTTTCGTCATCGACGACGAGTACAGGTATCATGTTGCACCTCCATTTATCTGTTACTGTTCGTTCATCAACTGGATTCAGTCGAGGCCGGAACAGTACACACGTCAACAGTCAGCTTTCTTTCGTATACGGCAGGCGGAGAATGACATCCGTACCGCCCTCCGGTAGCCGTACGATATCGATGCCGTACTTCGGGCCATAGTTGAGACGGATGATCGAATCCACGTTCGCGAAACCGAGATGCCCGCTCAGCAGCTTCCCGTCATGCTTCTTCACCATCTCGATGAAGGCATCCTCGATGCCGCAGCCGTTATCCATCACATGGACCTCGAGATCCTCTTCTACCCGGCGGGCGGTGACCTTCACGAGTCCATCCTCGACGCCTTCGAGGCCATGGATGATGGCGTTTTCGACGATCGGCTGCAGCATCAGCTTCGGCACCATGCAGGTCATCAGTTCCTCCGGTACCTCGATCTCGAAGCTGAAGGAGTCGTCGAAGCGCAGCTCCTGGATATTGCAGTAGCTTTCGAGGAGCTCGAGCTCCTCCTGCAGCGTTTCGAACTCCCGGCCTGAGATGCTTCGGCGGAGGATCTTCGCGAGATCCGAGCTGAGTGTGACGATTTCCGGCACCTGATGGGCCTTCGCCACCCACTTGATGGTGTCGAGTGTGTTATAAAGGAAGTGTGGATTCAGCTGTGCCTGCATCATCCGCATCTCCGTTTCGTTGAGACGCTTCTGCTGCTGCACCCGCTCTTCCATGTTCCGGCGGATCCGTACTGTCGTTTTATTGAAGCCATCCGCGAGCTGGCCGAGCTCGTCATCCCGTGGAAGCTCCACATGGGCGCTCAGATCTCCATGACGCAGGGCCCGCATGCCGTCGCTCAGCTTCTGAATCGGCTGGGCGAGGAAATTCGATACATAGCCGGACAGCATGAGGCTCCCGATGAGCACCAGTACCGTGATGATCAGCAGCATCATGAACATCATACGGAAGATGTCCTCGCTGAGTGCCGGTGGCGTCATGTAGACGAGCGTCAGTCCCGTGTCTCCGACAGCGGTCGCATAGAGATTATCGGCGAATGTCTCATTCAGGCGTCGACCCTCCAGACGGTTCGTCCGAAAAAGCTGAAGGTTTGCCTCGGATGCGAGGTTTCCGCCGGCATAGATCGGCTCCCAGTAGGCGTTCAGCAGGAGGACGCCATCGTTACCGTTATAGCTCTCCTTCAATATACTTTCGAAATCGCTCTGATCGATCGTCACGATGACGTAGCCGGCGTTTGCATTGATCTTCCGACCGATCTGAAGGCTTGTTTCGCGGGTATAGATGCCATCGTAGTTCAGGGCATAAGCCGTTTCCTCCGGCTGCTCCTCGAGACGGGCGATGATGCCGAAATCGGACGGCAGGGTCTTCGATACAGTGCCGCGGTCCGTCGTGTAGATACGCTTCTCCCCGGCATAGATATCGACGGTCGAGAAGGAACGGATCGCCTGTGTCTCTCGGTAGAGCGCCGCATAGATGTTCGAGGACGAGACCGTGCCCTGGGTCAATGCTTTCCTGATGTCAGTATCCTCTGCAATCTGCGCGATGACCTCCTCGACAGAGCGGAAGTGCTCCTCCAGACGCTGCTCGATCAGCTGCTGCTTCGACAGATCCTGTGTGGTGAATTCCCTGTGGACGCGCGTTCGAAACATGCTGACGAGCAGCAGTCCGCTCAGTACGAGCGGGACGACGGAGATCAGTGTGAAGTAGAACATCAGCTGGCGACGGTAGGACTTGTTGATGTACTCAAGCATAACGTGCCTCCCAGATCTGCCAGAAATCCTGCAGCACCTTCGTCTGCCGTTCACTGGCTTCCTCGATATCGAAGGCGAGGATACGGAGCCCTACGGTCTTATCGTTCGTGGACAGGTCCGTACGGACCGAGCGCCGGAATAGCGGAGAAATCGTATAGCGCTGCACCGGATCACTCAGGATGAAGTCGATGAAGCGTTCGGCGTTTACCTGGTGCGGGGCGTTCTTCACGATGGCCGCGCCATCCGGAACCGCGGAGGTGCCCTCCGACGGATAGCAGATACCGACATCGCTGCCACGTGCGATCTCCTTCAGTGCACTCTCCTCGAGGGTGATGCCTACCAGCCGGTCACCGTTTGCGACCTCCGTAAGGACCTCTCCGGAGCCCTTCGCGAGATGCCCGTCGAGGTCATCACAGAACTTCGAGAGAAGCTCCTCCTCCGGAAGCTGTGTCGCATCCTTCATGGTTTCGAGTATCGTGTAGCTCGTGCCGGACATGGATGGATCCGCGAAGCTGATACTGCCCTTCCAGTTGCCGTCCAGGAAATCCTGCCAGCTGTGCGGTGCACTCTCCTGCTGCACGATCTTACTGTTATAGATAAACACGATCGGAAGCTCGGTGAATGGTGTCCAGTAGTGATCCGACGAGATATAGATCGGATCCAGCTTCGCTTCCAGCGGCGACTGATAGGGCTGAAAGCAGTCCTTATAGGCTTCCAGCATCTCGATGCCACCGCCGAACATGACGTCGACCTCATGCTTCGACGCGTGCTGCATATCCTGCAGCTCCTCGAGCAGCTCGGTCGTGCCACCCGCACGCACCTCGACCCAGATGCCCGTGGATTCCTCGAACTCCTGGATGATCGGACGGTAGACCTCGGCCTTATGTGCCGTGTAGATCGTCAGCTTCTGACCCTCGGGGATGTCGCTGAAATCTGGTGCCTCCTCTGTGCCGCTGCTCCCACAGGCACTGAGCGCAGAGAGTATAAGTGTGCCGGTTAAAAGCAGACCGGTGCAGATGTTCCGTCGTTTGTGCATCTTTAACATGATCTTCACTTCCACTTTCTGATGATTATATTATTATACAAAAAAACCACCGAGAATAAAATCTCGATGGTCTATCAATCGTCGGGGTGACAAGATTCGAACTTGCGACCCCCTGGTCCCAAACCAGGTGCTCTAGCCAAACTGAGCCACACCCCGAAACGCTTTTCTCAAGCGACTTGTATACTATACTTAATTCAGTCACTGTTGTCAACCGATTTTTGACTTTTTTCAGTCACACGTGGGACAGTAACATTTTTATTACGAAAAAATACGAAAATGTTTGAAAACTGTATAAAAATCTTAAGAAATGTGCTATAAAGGGTTTGGAAAATTTAGGTCACTGCTCTGGTGACGCATTTCTAATCTAATTTGAGAGGTATTTGATGATGAAGATGACAAAGAAGATTGCTGCTATGGTGATGACTGGCGCTCTGGTTGCTGCTATGTCCGTTCCTGCATTCGCTGGTGTTGCTTCCTATGACATCGGTTCCTTAAATGCAAAGAACGCTTACTCCTACGCTGCTGCCGAGTATGCAAACGCTATTCATGAGGCTGCTCTGGCGCAGGCTGCCGTTGATCCAGCTGCTCCTGTAGTCGCTACTGCTGCGGATGGCACGCAGGTTGTGTACGCTAACTACTCTGAGTATGCTGCTGCTATGGCAAACCTCGCTCGTGAGGCTTTCGCTGCACAGGGCATCGATAACGCAGCTGCTTTAGGCTACGGTGTAAACTGATCATCCATATATACAACTGAATAGACAAACGAATCCCCGGACCGTATCGCGGCCCGGGGTTTTTTTAATTATCGTTGTAATGATATAGACCAGATCATCGTCGTGATGATGTAGGCCAGATCATCGTTGTCATGATAAGGGTTACATCATCGTCGTGATGATATAGGCTGCGACCGGCAGGGTCAGGATACTGAGCAGTGTTGACAGAATGACGGCTCCGGCAACCCGCTCTTCGTCGTAGTGAAACTGTACCGCGAACAC
This sequence comes from uncultured Oribacterium sp., assembly GCA_902485915.1. Taxonomy (GTDB): domain Bacteria; phylum Bacillota; class Clostridia; order Lachnospirales; family Lachnospiraceae; genus Oribacterium. The sequence continues at coordinate 8,550 of CABTMH010000065.1, forward strand.
AGAGCTGATGGCCGCACACGGGCAGGCTTCGAGAAGAAGTACAACTTCGGAGGCCATACCGAAGCTGATGTGCAGGCATCCGTAAATGAGAAGACATACGGCTGGAATAAGCAGCAGGCGAATGCCGATGATGCTAAGGACTGCTCTGTCCCGAATCACCTTTGAAAGATCAGAGCCGGCAAGAATGATGCCTGTGATTATCATACTGATCGGAGTGTTCAGCCCACCAATCTGCGAAATCGGCTGATGGATCAGTTCAGGTACAGGAATCTGGAAAAGATAGATCACAAGGCCGACGACAACCGCAATCATAGCAGGAGAACGGACGATCGTTCTGGTCAGCTGTTTCACTTCTACCTGACCGGAGATTCTCGCATAACCATAGGTCCAGATCAGAATGTTAAAGACGGTGTTATAGCTGCTGGCATATAGCAGGCCTTCATTTCCGAACAGTGCCTGAATCAGTGGAAAGCCCATGTAACCGGCATTAGAAAAAATCATCGCAAATTCGAAAATTGCCCGATTATCCTTTCCCATCCGTCGAGCGACCAGTACAGCGATGATGAGACCGATCATAATCAGAATAAAGGAATGCACAAACGCCTGCACGATGCCGTGAAAAACATCTGCGTCATATTCTGCGATATAGGAATTTACAATCATGCAGGGTACAACGATCGATACCAGAAGGCTGGAGAAATGCTGACGTGCTTCCAGCTTCAGTGCCTTCGTTCTGATTGCGAAATAACCGACCATGATCAGCATAAAAAAGACGACGACCTGACGGGCCGAGATAAGTGCAAGTTCCATGAGCATTCTCCTCGATATGTACATACAAAAAGGTGGTTGACGCACGCCCATCGACGCTGCCTGTTTTGCAGTTTCGATGGGCACTTTGCGGACCACCTGTTTACTGTGTTAAGTGCTGCCTATGCGGCCGTGATGGAAAGCGTACAGCTTCCAGCCGGTACAGCGGTGTCTGTTTCCGCTTCTATGGTAGCGCTTACATAATACATCGCGTTTGCATTTGAATCAAGATAGATATTTTCATGGCTTCCATCGCCTTCCGCTTTTTCACTTCCTTCACCAAAGAAATTGGTCAGCATCTGGCGAAGCATCGCTTCGTCGACCCCGAGCGTCGACGAACTGATCGACAGCTGATGGACGCGCTCGGTACCCTCCTTCTCGATATGCACTTCGACGGCGACCGGTGCGTCCTGCTGCAGGATATACAGAGCGGCGGTATAGATTTCGCAGCCGTCTGCATCACGCGTTCCAGTATCTGTCAGGCGTGTGCCGAGCTGCTGCTCGATCGCCGGGATCCCTGTGCCTGCTGGCCACGCATCCACCTGCGGCTGTAAGGCACCTGCTGCACGGACGTCCATCGGCGTCGCCTCCACTTCCGTTCGGAAGCGGCCACTCTTATCCCGCATAAGCCCCTGCACGGTATCGCCGGCGATAGCCGCTGCCTTCGCGAGTTCCTCCATCTCCGGCGCATCGCTCCCATCCTTCGATGACGAATCGTAGTTTCCTGTGTTTTCACTATCGTCATGCTTCTGTGCAGCGTCGGCGCTTTCCGCCTTTCCGGCTTCATCAGAGGCATCCGCGACACCCTCCTGCAGGAGCATCGCCGCCGGGATGCCTTCCATGCTGAACGCCGTATGATCTGAGGACTTCTCCTCGCGCATCGTCGCCTTCTGCCCGCTCATGCGCTTCACAGATTTCACTAGCCGATCCGTGAGTGGATTTTCATGGCCGTTGCTCACGGCGATTTGAAAGGCGCCGGTGTCTGTGCGGCCAATGTCTCCGACCTGGATGTCGGCGACCACCCGTGCCTTCTCTTCGTCCGGGAGACTCTCGAGGTAGTTTCGTGCCCCCGTCCGGGCATCCGCATCTCCGCCGAAGGCGATATAACGAAGCTCGACGGCACTCTTCTGTTTCTGTGTCTGCTCTGAAACGGCCTTCAGCACCGCAAGCCCAGCCGCGTTCGGCGCACCATCCGGTGTATACAGCGCAGTGGACAGCACCACGATGTCAGCATTGGCCGGATCCGTATCGCTCTGCTGGATCGCGAGGAGCGTATAGCCGTCGCCCGTCTCCGGTATCGTATCGGTTCCGCTCTGATATGCGGCCGTGACGGCTTTTTTATAGTCCGAGGCATCGAGACGGAACTGGTGATAGACGATGCGCGGCGCGAGCAGGACGACTCCGAGGAGGAGCGCCCGCACCCCATCGCGCCGTGCCTTCGCATCTTTATAGAGGATGGCATGCAGGAACTGCATCGCTGCAAATATCAGCACCAGTACGCCGATGACATAGATAAACAGAAACGCGAGATCCAGCGGATCCCGCAGCATATAGGCAATCTTCATACCATCTTCCTTACTTCTGCATGTTCTTCAGGGCTTCCACCATCTCGACATCGTCCTGCAGGACACGGAAATTCGTGGTCACCGGATGCTCACCCGGCTTCGTGATCGTGATCTCGATCACCGACCCCTCCGGGATACCGGTCGAGACGAAATGCTGGACATAGGAGACCACCTTCGGGTGATCTGCCTGAAACTTCTTGAAAAGGCCGGCGACCTTCATCATCGCTGCTGGATTCATCATCTGTTTTTCCTCCATTTACTATTCGTATTTTCTGTTCTTTCTTTATCGTGGTTCAGCTGTAGCTTTTCTTCTCAGAATCGAGCGTGAACCAGAAATCCACACCGGTCCGCGTGTTCTTCACACCGCACTTCTGGTGATGGGACTCCATGATGGCCTTCACGATACTGAGGCCGAGGCCACTGCCGCCATAGGAGCGGGTATGCGCCTTATCTACCTTGAAGAACTTCTCCCAGATCTGCTGCAGGTCCTCCTCCGGAATCGGCTTGCCGGTGTTTGACACATGGATGCAAACTGTGCCATTCAGCGCCTTTTCGGAAAACAGGCTGATGTTGTTCGGTTCCTGCAGATGATTGAGTGCGTTGTTCAGGTAGTTTGTGATGACCTCCTCGATTTTAAATTCATCTGCCCATACCATCGTACCTTCCGGAATATCGATTTCAACATGTGCATGTTTCTGACGAATCAGAATCTCCGATTTCGTCACGACACCATGGACGACTTTCGAGATATCGAAGAGTGCAAAATCCGGCAGGTCCTTTCCCTGCTCGATGGAGCTCAGGTTCATAAGCTCATGCACCATGACATTCATACGCTTCGCTTCATCCACGATGACACCACAGTAGTATTCCCGTGCCTCCGGATCGTCCGCGAGGCCCTCATTGAGTCCCTCCGCGTAGCCCTGGATCAGCGCGATCGGTGTTTTCAGCTCGTGGGAGACATTGGCGATAAACTCCTGCTGCCGTGCCGCGATCTTCGTCTTATTCTGTACATCCGACTGCAGCTCGTTGTTAGCGGTCTTCAGCTCCGCGATGGCGCTTTCCAGTCGATCCGACATGACATTCATCGAGTTTCCGAGCACCCCGATCTCGTCACAGTGACAGCCGGTATAGCGCGCTGTGAAATCCAGCCGGGACATGCGTTCACTGAGGCGGGCGAGCTCGTTGATCGGCTTCGAGATCTCGCGGCTCATGAAGTAAACGATGATCGAACCGAGCAGCACGGCGCAGATTCCGATGATGAGCAGGAAGCGATTAAAGAAGCCCACCGATTCACGGAGACTCGAAATCGGCATCGACATGATAAAGGATGTCGTGTTATCCGAAAAGTAGCCCCAGCTCTCGAGGTAGAGATTTCCACTGTTCGAATCCCGGTTACGTTCGATCTTATAATTATCGAAGCTGGCGAGGATCTTTCCTTTTTCTCCATCCCGGTTACCGAAGATGTACTGATTCAGTTTCTGCATCTGAAGATGCAGATCGCCATAGGTCGAGAAGACACGATCCGTCTGTGTATCGATGATGATGACACTGACATTGCTCGTCTCCGACAGGCTCTTGAGATACGTGGTCGCCGGTGTTTCCGTCTCCGGATCCGAGGTGTCGTAGTCGCTCGGGAAGAGCTGGTTGATACGATCATCCGCAGCTTCATCACTTCCCAGCATCGTGTCGATGGTCGTGTAGGCATTCTCGAGGGTACTGACCTTCTGCACCGTGTAGTAGCCTTCCAGCAGGAAGGAATTTGCCATCAGGATGGCGATGAACAGCAGGGCGATCAGCCCCATGAAGATGAAGGTGAAGCGCCATTTGATACTGCTTTTAAAACGATTCTGCTTTTTCATGCCTTCTCTTCCACTTCGAACTTATAGCCCATGCCCCAGACGGTCTTGATATAATCGCCCTTCGTACCCATCTTCGCACGCAGCTTCTTAACATGTGTGTCGATCGTCCGGGCATCTCCGAAGTAATCATAGTTCCAGACGTTATTCAGAATCTTTTCACGGGACAGCGCGATCCCCTTGTTTTCGATGAAGTAAAGCAGAAGCTCATACTCCTTGAAGCTGAGTTCGATTTCCTTTCCATCGATCTTCACGGAGTGTGCCGACTTATCGACCTCGATGCCGCCGATGCGCACGACCTCATCCTGGTTCACACCGGAGCGGCGAAGGATCGCCTCGACACGGGCCACCAGGATCTTCGGTGAAAACGGCTTCGAGATATACTCATCGGCACCGTAATCGAAGCCCTTCAGCTCGTCTGTCTCCTCGGTGCGCGCCGTCAGCATGATGACCGGCACCTTACTGTGCTCCCGCACGGTTTTCAGCACCTCCCAGCCATCCATCTTCGGCATCATCACATCGAGGATGATGAGCGCGATCTCCTTATCTGCGAAAAAAACGTCGATCGCTTCCTCACCGTCACCAGCCTCCACGGTCTCATAGCCCTTGATCTTCAGGAAATCGGAAATCAGCTTCCGCATCCGCTCTTCATCATCGACCACCAGTACTTTTAATCTATCCATCTTTCTACCTCCATGGTTCAGCTCCTTCGTCTCCGGAAAATCTCCGGAAGCGAGCGTACCCAGCCATCGTGCTTCGGCCTCGCATCCGACAGCCCGTCCATGAGAAAGCGGCTCGGACTGCATTTTTTAGCATAGCGACTCTCTGTGAAATAAATGTGAAGTTCTTTCTTCGCCCGCGTACAGGCGACATAAAATGCCCGTCGCTCCTCCTCGATCTGCGCCGCCGTGACCGCCTTCGTATACGGTGTCACGCCCTCCGTCGCATCGATGAGATGGACGATGTCGAACTCCAGCCCCTTACTGCCATGGAAGGTCATCAGCCGTACACCGCGCCCCGCCTCACTGTGTGCAGCCGCCCGCTTCAGCTCCTCCCCGTAGTTCTCCGCATAGGCGAGCCACTTCCGCTTATCCGGCTCCTGTCGCGCCGACAGCTCCAGCGCATCCATTATAGCATGGACGCCGTCAAGCTCCGTATGATTTTCGCGGGCCCGATCCTCCAGGTAGCTGATATAGCCCACGCGCAGGGCAATGTAGATGACCGCGGCTTCGGATGGCAGGGCACGGATGGCCTTCAAATCCTCTACGAAGCGATCGAGAATCACGTCCATCCCGCGCTTATCACGGTAGTAGCGCCGGAGCTTCTCGAAATCCATCGCCCGATCCCGGACGGCCTCCCGCGAGATATAGCGGTTCGGCTTATTCATGATACGGAGGAAGTCCCGGCGGGTGCCCATGCCGAGGGCGAGCCGGATATAGGCGAGGATGTCCTGTGCCACCGTACTGTCATAGAGATTTTTCGTATGATCCCGCGTCGTATACGGAAGCTGGAGTCGTACAAATTCGGAGATCAGCGGACGCGCCAGCGTCTGGGTACGGAACAGAACGGCGATGCGCTCCGGCGGGATCCCGCGCGTGAGCTCCTCCCGGATGTTCTTCAGCACGAGCGCATACTCCTGCAGCGTGTCGGACGTCTGATAGCGCAGTGCACGCCCACCCGGTCCCTGTACGGCCACGATCTCCTTCGGGAAGCGATGTTCGTTCCGGGCGATGACATGGGCCGAAAATGTGACGATTTCCTCGTGCGAACGATAGTTATTTGAGAGTGTGATGCGTGTGGTGCCCGGATAATCGCGCTCGAAGCCGAGCATGATGCCGGGATCCGAGCCCCGGAAGGCATAGATCGACTGGTCGTCATCCCCGACGATGAAGAGATTGTTTTCCGGCAGCGCGAGCATACGCACGATCTCGTACTGGAGAGGTGAGATATCCTGGAACTCATCGACCAGGACATAGTGGTACTTCTCCTGCCAGCGCCGAAGCTCCCCCGGCTCGTCGAGGAAGAGTTGACGACAGCGGAGCAGCATATCATCGAAGTCCACGAGGCGCTGCTGCCCCAGGCTCTCCTGGTACCGCAGCATGAGGGCCGTGAACTGCTCGTTCGAGAGCAGATTCGAATCAAATTCCGAGAGCAGCTTTCCGCTTCCCTTGAAACGGGAGATCTCGCCGATGAGAAGGCGCAGAAAGTCCTGATCATAGCTGCAGTCGATACCGAGGGCCTCGGTGATTTCGCGCAGAAGCTGCGACTGCGTCCGTTCGCTCAGGATGTTTTTATACGAAAAGTGATAGCGGATGCGGAGGATGAAGAAAAAGATCGAGTGGAAGGTGCCGAAGGTCACCTGGCCGCCGGCATCGCTGAGGTTCCCCGGGAGGCGTGCATCCTCACCGGACGAAAAGGCCGGACGATGCCCGGCTTCGGCTTCGTAGGCATCCCCCAGCCGCTGCTTCATCTGTTCCTCGAGGTAGAGCTTCCGAAAGCGGCTCTCCATCTCGAGGGCCGCCGCCTTCGTGAAGGTGATCACGAGGATGTCCTCCGGCCGCACGCCGCTCCGGATCAGCTGCAGGATGCGATGCGTGATCACCGTCGTTTTCCCGGAGCCTGGTCCGGCCAGCACCATCGCCGGCCCGTCTCTGTGTTCGATTGCCCGTTTCTGATCGATAGAAAAACCCATGGCAGTATTCTACCATGGGTTTTCGAAATCTCCTATAGTCGTCTAAACGACTATATTATCTATAGATTCATGTGGATGTGATACGCATATCAGCGTATGCAGCGGTCGCATCTGCCGCATAGCCCACGCAGGATCGTCGCCGCCAGATTCTTGCGGCATGTGGTGGAAGCCTCTGCTGTATGGCCCACTCCCCTGACTTGCATGCTATGTTTTACGCCTCGAGGCGACGGATGCCATCGGCGATACGCTGGAGGGACTCCTCCTTACCGAGGACCTCCATGATCTCGGTCGCACCAGCCGGGGTCATCTGACGACCGGAAAGCGCGATACGGATCGGCCACATGATGAAGCCGGTCTTGTAGCCCTTCTCCTTACCATACGCGGACAGCAGCTCGAACAGTGCGTCGTTGGAGAAATCCTCCTGCGCGCTGAGAAGCGGCTGTACTTCACGGAGAAGCGCGAGTGAATTCTCGAGGGTCGTTTTCGACTTCTTATTGACATAGAGCTCGGTGCTGTATTCCGGAAGGGCCTCGAAAAAGCCGATCATCTCCTCGTTGATGTCCGGGAAGATCTCGATACGGGTCTTCACCATCGTCGCGATGTGTCTGAGATCGAGCGGCTTCGTGATGATCTTCTGGATATATGGAAGCGCACGCTCATAATACGGATCGAAATCCATCGCCTTGATGTACTCGCCATCCATCCAGCGCAGCTTCTCCATGTCGAAGACCGCCGGGCTCTTCGAGATACGGTGATAGTCGAACTTTTCGATGAGGTCCTGGAGTGACATGATCTCCTCGTTATCCTCCGGAGACCAGCCGAGGAGGGCGACGAAATTCACGACGGCCTCAGCCACGAAGCCCTGATCGATGAGGTCCTCGAAGGATGCATGACCGGAACGCTTGCTGAGCTTCTTGTGATTTTCATCCGTAATCAGTGGACAGTGCACATACTTCGGAATCTCCCAGCCGAAGGCCTCATAGAGACGATTATACTTCGGGCTCGAGCTCAGATACTCGTTGCCACGAACGACGTGGGTGATGCCCATCAGATGATCGTCGACGACATTGGCGAAATTATAGGTCGGATAGCCGTCGGACTTGATGAGGACCATGTCATCGAGCTCGGCGTTATCGACGGTGACATCTCCGTAGAGCTCGTCGTGGAAGGTCGTCGTGCCCTCGGTCGGGTTGTTCTGACGGATGACATACGGCATACCGGCTGCAAGGTTTGCCTCGATCTCCTCCTTCGAGAGGGAGAGACAGTGCTTATCATAGTGCATGATCTCTTCGCCGTTTACCTCGGTCTTCAGTGACTCTAGGCGCTCCTTCGTGCAGAAGCAGTAGTATGCCTTACCCTCATCGACGAGCTGCTTCGCATACTGCATATAGATGCCCTGTGCACGACGCTCGGACTGCACGTACGGACCGCAGTCGCCCGGCTTATCCGGGGACTCATCCGGGATCAGGCCGGTATCGGCGAGGGTCTCGTTGATGAGCTCGACGGCGCCCTCGACGAAGCGCTCCTGGTCGGTATCCTCGATACGGAGGAGGAAGTCACCACCCTCATGCTTTGCGATGAGGTAGGCGTAGAGTGCGGTACGAAGGTTACCTACATGCATCCGTCCGGTCGGGGATGGTGCATATCTCGTTCTGATCTTCATAATACTCTCCATTTATCTTAGTCTCTCAGATCCTGCGGACGCATGGTGAGATTGATACGGCCCATCTTGTCGACCTCCTGAACCTTCACGGTTACCTCGTCGCCGATGTTGACCACATCCTCTACCTTCTCAACGCGGCCATCGGCCAGCTTCGAGATGTGTACCATACCATCCTTGTTCGGGCTGAGCTGTACGAAGGCACCGAAGTTCATGATACGAACGACCTTGCCGGTCAGTACCTGACCCGGCTCGATGTCGTTGACGATGGACTCGATGATCTTCTTCGCCTTCTCGAGCGCGTTCTTATCGATGCCGGAGATGGAAACCATACCGCTGTCATCGATGTCGATCTTTGCACCGGTCTCATCGATGATGCCGTTGATGGTCTTACCCTGCTTACCGATGACATCACCGATCTTCTGCGGGTCGATCTGCATGGTGATGATCTTCGGAGCGTACTCGGAAAGCTCGGTACGTGGCGCTGCGATGGCATCCTTCATAACGCCATCCATGATGACGAGACGTGCCTCGTGTGCTCTGTGGATCGCCTCGGTCACGATGTCTCTAGTGAGACCGTGGATCTTAATATCCATCTGGATCGCGGTGATGCCCTCATGTGTACCGGTTACCTTGAAGTCCATGTCACCGAAGAAGTCCTCGAGGCCCTGGATATCGGTCAGTACGATGTAGTCGTCATCGGTATCGCCGGTTACGAGACCGCAGCTGATACCGGCTACCGGCTCCTTGATCGGGACACCGGCTGCCATCAGAGACAGGCAGGATGCACAGGTAGAGCCCATCGAAGTCGAACCGTTTGACTCCATGGTCTCGGATACGGCACGGATGGCATATGGGAACTCCTCGACAGAAGGAAGAACCGGAATCAGTGCCTTCTCAGCGAGTGCGCCATGACCGATCTCACGACGTCCCGGTCCACGGCTGGCCTTCGCCTCACCTACGGAGTAGCCCGGGAAGTTATACTGGTGAAGGTAACGCTTCTCGGTGA
>CABTMH010000066.1 GCA_902485915.1 uncultured Oribacterium sp.
AAGCTGAAATTGAAGCTCGTCGCCTGCGCGAAGATCGTATTCAGTGCGGCCGACTCCGCCTTCAGATTATCATAGGAAGCGACGATGCCGCTCTCCGCCTTCTGTCCGTTTTCGATATCCTCCTGCATCTGCTTGATGATGTCGGATTTCTGCTGCTCCATCTCCATCTGCTGCTCGAGCACCGTCGTGTCCGCCGCCGCGATGCGTTCCTGCACCGGGAGCCGCACGAAGCGGTAGTACACGAGGCTCAGCAGGATCATCGCCAGTACGAGAAGAAGGACTTTCTCCCGTTTCGTAAAAGCTCTGTTTAACATTCTGTCCTCCCTCAGCCTAACGGGCTTCCGCCCTGGATCGTGATGCTGCCGCCGTTAAACGGGTTATCCGTCGGTGTGTCAATGTTGGCGGGCTGCTGTTGTACGGCGACGGTCTGCGGCACGGCTGCGGTCGGCTGCTGTGCGGCGGCCTGCGCGGCCTGTGCAGCCTGCGCGGCCTGGCGCTTCGCTGCTTCCTCTGCAGCACGCTGCGCAGCAGCACGCTCTGCCTTCGCAGCTGCGGCCTCAGTGCTCGTGTTCGCGGTACCTGCATCCGCCGAAGAAGTGGTCGTGTTCGACGCCGCTCCGGTCTCGCCGATACGGTCCGGACGCGTGTGCTCGATGCTCGGGATATACGCGTTCTGCCCGGTTGCGGAGCCGTCCTCGCCGGCATCGAGGGCCTGATCGCTGGTCGCGGAAGCCTCACCGGACGCGAGCGCTGCGCGGACCTGCTCCGGGGTGCGGAAGTAGATCGTCAGCTGGCCGGTCACGAAGAGCGGCTGATCCGGGGTGCCATCCTCGGAGAGCGACAGCTTATCCTTATCCTCATCGGTTGCAGCGGTCTGGGCCGTCACGTAGTTCACGTACTCGGAGCCCTCGAGCGATAGGATGATATCCGGGAGACGCTGCGCGTCGGTCACGCCGACGGTGATCACAGCGATGTTATCCTGGATCTGGATGGTCTGGATGCCCCCCGCCGCATGCACACGCTCGTCGATGACGTTCAGCATGGTGACGCGGTCCTGACGAGAAAGCTCCTCGTCGTCGAGATAGCCGTTCCCGTAGTGGGAGTAGTCGGCACGCACACTCGCGTACTCGCTGTTCGCTTCCTTCATCTTCTCGAGGTTCTGCTCCATACGGCTGTAGTTCGCCTCCGCGGCATCGGCACGCGCGAGCTGCGCCGCTACGCCATAGCGGGAGAAGAAATACAGGAAGACCATGAACAGCGCGAAGAGGACGATCGTGAAGACGCGGTCCTGCGTGTCGTGCTCGTGGTACATGAGGTTGATGGTTTTCTTCGATGGGTACTTGCCGCTCCGGCCGATCTGCACCTTGCCCAGTTCCTTTAAGTTCGTCAAACCGGCACCTCCTGCTTCGTCAATGTCTCCTTGATTTCATCGTCACTGAGCGCGCGTACCTTCGCCTCCGGATCGAGGGCGACGCCGTAGCTCTGCGGGCTCAGGAGAAGCGCCGCCTCGAGGCCCGGCTCGGTGTACGGCATGAGGTCGGTGAGCGGGCGCATCGGAAGGTTCATCGTCTCCTCGATGGTCTCCAGCAGCGTAGGATAGTTCGCGGCACCACCGCAGTAGTACAGGGTGTCGATTGTGTTGTTCGTGTTACTGTAGCTGTAGAAGTTCATCGCACGCATGATCTGCACGGCACTGCTTTCGTAGAGCGCTGCCATGTTCTCGTGTGTGAGGACCTCATCCTGGTTCGACTCGGCAGCGAGCTGGCCGATGTGGACATCCGTGCTGCGGATCTCTGCGGCGATCTCCGCGATGCGACGCGCGCCCGGCTCGAGCGGTCGGGTGACCTCGTAGACACCGTTTCGGAAGAAGTGAAGCTTGAAGCTGCGGTCGCCCATATCGAGGATCGCATAGTCCTTCGTATCCGGCACGCGGAACAGCGCGTTATAGTGGCGAAGTACACGCTGGAAGCCGAGCACATCCGGCACGAGGCCGACGGCGTTCAGCTTCGCATGCTTCGCCAGTGTCCGGTAGCGGTCGATTAGATCTCGGCTGCATGCCACCGCGAGGAGCTTCATCGTCTTCTCGCCCTCCTCGATCACGGCATAGTCGTAGAAATACTTCTCGGTCGGCTCACTGATATAATCATGGAACTCGAACGGAAGGTTCAGCTGGAGCTGCTTCACGGTCATGCGCGGCAGGTCGACGACACGCATATAGACACCGCTCGACGGCAGGGTGAAGATGACGTTTCGGCAGTGGATGCCGTGGCTCTGAAAGCTTTCCCTCAGAAAATCCGCCATCGCATCCCAGTACTGGACCATGCCGTCCTTCACGATATTATCCGGGAGTGTCTCGACGAAGACGTCCTTCAGCTCTCCCTTTACGATGTATGAAATCTTCATTCGGTAGTTTCCGATGTCGATACCGACGACTTTCGTGATTTTCATAATCAAATCCTTTTGCTTGTCACAGGTGGAAACCCACGACCTGAAGGTCGTGGGTAGTTGACATTATCATCATCTGTTATAAGACAAATTTTTTCACAATATGAATCCAGTATACCACGCCACGAATTCACTTCCAAATAAAACAGAGAGGAAAACGGCGATGGAGATGGATGGGCCGAATGGAATCTTATCCTTTCTGAGCACGAGCGCGATGAACAGTCCCACGAAGCAGCTGAGTATCAGGTTAAAGAGTGTCACACCCGGTCGCATATAGAGTCCGGTCATGAACAGCAGCTTGATATCTCCGCCGCCGAGGCTCTCTTTTCCCGTGAGCTTATCGAAGATGAGCGAGATCAGCAGCATGAGGAGGCCGACGCCGAAGGCACTGATCAGGCCCCACTTGAGATCCGTGAGGAGCCACTGCGTGAACGGGAGGTCTACAGGAAAGACGGCAGCGGCACCGGTAGCGAGTGGTCCACCGGCGCTGCCGGACTGCAGTCCAGCCGCAGCCAGCATGCTCCGACCGAGCCCATCCTGGAGGCCGGGTGCATTGACCAGCGGTAAACGTGCGCCTGTGATGCTGAGCGCCTCGGTGAGACCACGCCCCTGCGTGCATGCGATGAGCGGCAGGGTGAGGAGCCACCAGAGGATGCCTGCGACGTGAAAGCGATCCGGGATGAGGAGGGTCTTCTGGTCCACGAGACTGAGCCCCATCAGAATCACGAGAAGCCCGAGATAGCGAAGCGCCACGAAGGAAACGTCGAACTTATACACGATGGCGGCGAAACCGAGGCCGAGTGCGAACTCCACCCAGGTCGACTCCGCGCTGAACTTCGCCCCGCAGTAGCGGCAGCGACCGCCCGAGCGAAGATACGAGATGATCGGGATCAGGTCGCGGGCCCCGAGTGCATGCCCGCAGACATCACAGTGCGAGCGGCCACGCGCGACCCGCTCATGATGCACGAGCCGCCACGCCACACAGTCGATATAGCTCCCGAACACCGCCCCGAAAAGGAACGCGAGGATGAGGATGTAAAGCAGGATAAGTGGCGTAGTCTGGTACATGAGGCTCCGTTTCTAAAAAAAACTGTATACATAAAAACCGAACTGATTATAGCATGCACAGGCCGATCTATAACAGTATTTTTGATAGATCGTGACACGGATTTGCTGTTTTTTCGTTGCTGATCAGTCGGGGGCCGTGTCGGTCAGCCTGAATCCACTTGGCTATATGGTTTAGACTAGGGTCAGCACAAAAAAGATAAGGAGTGCTTATCGGGGGCACGGCGCCGCGCATCATCGTGGGCTCCGGTCAGTACTGGCTGTTCCAGAAAAGCGTCTCACCCTCCGGGGCGTCTTCGGCGATGTGCTCGCGCTCCTCGCCGGTGAGGGCCGCCTTCTCTTCCGCGGACATCATCGTATAGTCGTAGTAGTAGAGCACCGGGCCACGCCAGCGTACCATCGCGAGCTGCCCGTCCTGTGAGAAGCTGATGGCGAGGAACTGCGCGCCATCCGGATCGCCGAGACCCGTCACGTTCTGACGGATGTTATCGAAGAAGCTCCGGTTGTGCGTGACATCGTCACGCGTGGTCGTCATACCATCATCGAGGCGACCGATCGCCTTCCGATCACGCTCGTCGCCCCGGTTCGGCACCCCGATGGCCCCCGTCTGCGCCTGCCGATTCTGAAACGCCAGCGAGCGCCCATAGCCCTTCAGGTCTACACGATCCTGCGCCCGGAAATGCACCCGCGTATACGCCTGCTTCGTCTCCGCGTCATAGTAGTACACCACAGCCCCCGGTGCTCCGTCCATCAGGTACTGCGTCTTCGCGCAGGCCACCGCCTCATCGACCTCCTCGCAGTCATACGTCATCGCGATATCCTGCAGATGCCGTATATAGCCATCCACCACAAACATCAGAAGCACCAGTGCGATCAGCACCATCAGAATATAGTGCACCGCCGCGAGTCCCCGGCAGTCATGCAGCCGCGTGCGGAAATCTTCTCGAATCATATCCTCCCCTTTCGCCTTCGGAACGGTCCTGTTATAGACAGAGATCATTTCTTAAGTATACTGTCCGAAGCAGCATCCAACAACGGAATATTTCGCCGATGCTGCGCACACCTGCCCAACTATAAAAGCCGTCACACAGCTGGCGTTGCAGTCAGTCGTATGACGGCGCTTCTCAAGACCACGTTCACTGCAGGAAGCGTTCCACCACTTCCTCCGGCAGCTCCGGGAAGGGAATCATCGCCTCCGGTTTCGCCGGGTGTGGCGCGATCCACTTTTCCATCCAGATCATGTCGTACCAGCGGTCAAACTTATATGCGCAGGCATGGAAATGCCCGACGAGCTGATAGCCGAGGTGTGCATGGAAGTCCGGGCTGTTCGTACTCAGGTAGGGATCATCCTTCGTCCCCGGATACGCGATACAGGCGTTCACGCTGATGATGTTCATCGCGCGGAGGATCGCCTCGAGCCGCTCATAGAGCTGCCGCCCGAGCCCGTGCTTCTGCGCATGCCGATCGACGTAGATCGACGTCTCCACGCTCCAGTCGTACGCCGCGCGTTCGTGCAGACGCCCGACATAGGCGTAGCCAATGATGTGTTCGGTCGTCCTGTGTGCCCCGGTAACCGCATCGGCACCGTAAGCCGGCGTCAACGAATCCGGGAGGCCATCGACATGCGCGGCGGCTGCATTGGCCGACGGCTCCTCGATGGCGACGATGTACGGGTAGGTCGCCAGCGTGTGCGTGATGCGCGCGCGGAACGCCTCGACGTCCGGCACCTCATACTCGAAGGTGATGGCGGTTTCCTCGACATATGGCGCATAAATCGCCCGCAGCGCCTCCGCATCCTCCGGACGCGCCACGCGAAATTTCAGTTTTCCCATAATTCAACTCCGTCTTTTCATGGGGTCTGACCCCAATGTAGTCAACTTAACATTTAGACTCGCGCGAAAGCGCGGGTCTTATTTTTTACAAATAAATT
>CABTMH010000067.1 GCA_902485915.1 uncultured Oribacterium sp.
ATGCAGGGCGTCAAGAACGAGAAGGGTGTTTGGATCACACCGGCCTTCCCGAAGATCATCTACGCACTGGATGAGGACAATATCTATCCGGAGAGCAAGTACTACTACCTGACGGAGCTGGCAGCGAAGTGCACCGCGAAGCGCATGGTGCCGGACTATATCTCGGCGAAGAAGATGCGGGAGTATAAGGGCGATGTGTACCCGTGCATGGGCTGTCGTTCCTTCCTGACACCGGATAACGAGCAGCAGCCGGAGGGCCTCTGCAACGATGATAACAAGGCCGATGCGGGCAACTTCGCGAAGGGCCAGCATAAGTATTACGGCCGTTTCAACCAGGGCGTGGTGACGATCAACCTCGTGGATGTGGCCTGCTCCGCCCATGGCGATATGGAGGCCTTCTGGCGCATCTTCGATGAGCGCCTGGAGCTCTGCCATCGTGCACTTCGTATCCGTCATGAGCGCCTGATGGGCACCACCTCGGATGTCGCACCGATCCTCTGGCAGTATGGCGCACTGGCACGTCTTCGGAAGGGGGAGAAGATCGATAAGCTTCTCTTCGGAAACTACTCCACCCTTTCCCTCGGCTACGCCGGGCTCTATGAGATGTGCGTACGCATGACCGGAAAGTCCCATACCGATCCGGAGGCGAAGCCGTTTGCTCTCGCGGTCATGCAGCATCTGAACGACAAGTGCGCCGAGTGGCGAAAGGAAGAGAACATCAGCTACTCCCTGTATGGCACACCGATGGAGTCGACGACCTACAAGTTCGCGAAGGCTCTTCAGAAGCGCTTCGGTATCATCGAGGGCGTTACGGATCACAACTACATCACGAACTCCTATCATGTGAACGTTCGTGAGAAGATCGATGCCTTCACGAAGCTGAAGTTCGAGGCGGACTTCCAGAAGCTGTCACCAGGCGGCGCCATCTCCTATGTTGAGGTGCCGAACATGCAGAACAACATTCCGGCGGTGCTCAGCGTCATGAAGTTCATCTACGATAACATCATGTATGCCGAGCTCAACACGAAGTCGGATTACTGCGAGTGCTGTGGATACGACGGCGAGATTCAGATCATCGAGGATGAGCATGGCAAGCTCGTCTGGGAGTGCCCGAACTGCGGAAACCGTGATCAGGGAAAGATGTCGGTTGCGCGTAGAACCTGCGGCTATATCGGTACACAGTTCTGGAACCAGGGTCGTACCCAGGAGATCAAGGACAGAGTGCTTCATCTGTAAATCCATAACGCTATCTATGGAGAAGCTTTCTTTATGAAGAAACTTTCTTAATGATAGAAAAATGCTGAGGTATCGACATGCATTATGCAGAAATAAAGTATTTTGATATCGCAAACGGACCGGGGGTGCGTGTCAGTCTTTTCGTATCGGGCTGCACGCATAAGTGTCCGGGCTGCTTCAACGAAATCGCCTGGCCGTTTGACTATGGTCCGGAGTTCACGAAGGAGACGGAGGATGAGATCCTTCGGAATCTGGCCGATCCGGCCTACCAGGGCCTGACGCTGCTCGGCGGGGAGCCGATGGAGCCACAGAATCAGCCGGCGGTGCTGTCGCTCGTCCGTCGCTTTAAGGCCATGTATCCAGAGAAGGATCTCTGGTGCTTCAGCGGCTATCTCTATGACCGGGATCTCCTCGGAAGGATGGCAGCAGAGCTGCCGGAAACGAAGGAGCTGCTGAGCTATATCGACGTGCTCGTGGATGGACCGTTTATCATGGCAGAGAAGGACGTGACCCTGCTGTATAAGGGCTCGTCAAATCAGCGGACCATCGATGTACAGAGGTCGCTGCAGGCGGGCCACATCATACAGTGGGATCCGGGCGAAGACACAACAATTTCACATACGGCACATCTCTAGATGTGGTATACTAAGGGGGCTGTGAAGAACAGCCCCTGTTTTTGTTTATGTACGCAAAGGCCCCGGTTTCACATCTGTACGGACAGGAACTGCATTTCCGAGCCGTCTGCATGAAACGGTAAAGTGCGTGCATGTGAAAGGATATCCATGGAGGATAAGGCTTATGATGACAAATGCTCAGATTCGTGCATTCGCCCGTAACCAGCTGCGTGGCAACTGGGGCGCGGTGATCGGTGCCGGCTTTCTGATTCTGTTTTCGATGATCGCATATTTCGCGGTGCTGTATGCGATCGTTGTGCTCGGTATATGTTCACCGCTGTTCGGACGGTCCACTGTCTGGTCGCTTCGGATGGATCCTGCCCTGCCGCTCGCCATCCTGGCGCTGCTCGGCATCGTGATCGCTGCGCTCGTCTTTCTCGGGCTCTGGCTCTATGCAGGTCTTTCGCTGGGGATGCAGCAGATGTATTTCGCGGTCGCACGTGGCCGGCGTGTCCGCGCGACGGATGTGTTTCAGGGCTTCCGGAGCCTTCCGCACATGACGCATTATTTCGGAACGCTCCTTGCAGTCTGGCTCATCCAGATCGTGCTGGAGAGTCCGCAGATGGTGATCGGATATCGCTACGGTACCGCTGCCTTCGATTATCGCGTGACGCAGACGATCACGAGCTTCATCGTGTATGTCATCGGTCTGTACCTCTCGATGGCAGCATTGGCCTCCGCGGATCATCCGTCGATGCATACCTGGACGGCGCTCCGGACCTCGATCCACATGATGCGGAATAAAAAGTGGAAGCTGCTCGGCCTGTATCTCAGCTTTTTCGGCTGGGGACTGCTCATGGTTTTCACCCTCGGCATCGCAGGCATCTTCGTACAGCCTTACCTTAGTCAGGCGGTGACGATCTTCTATCTCAGCGCCTATAGTGATGATTATCCATCCGGTGTAGAGGAGGCGGAGTACCGGGAGGTGGATGAGGCAGACTACCGTGAAGTGAAGGAGCCTGCATACCATGCGGCGCAGGATACGGATGTCCACCCGACGGAAGAGAAACCTGTATCTCGTAGCTTCGATGATGTACGTAGAGAATATGCGCAGGATCGTGCAGGAGCAGACACGGATGCAGAAGGAGAAAACGTATGAAGTGCCCGTTTTGTAGTGCAGAAGATACCAGAGTCATCGATTCGAGACCGGCGGATGAGAACACCGCCATCCGTCGCCGCCGCCAGTGCGAGCTATGCGGTAAGCGCTTCACCACCTATGAGAAGCTCGAGACCATGCCGATGATGGTGATTAAGAAGGACCAGAGCCGCGTACCATATGACCGCTCGAAGATCGAGGCCGGCATCATCCACAGCTGCCATAAGCGTCCGATTTCCACGAGTCAGATTAACCGGATGGTCGATGAAATCGAAAATGAGATCTTCTCCACCGGTGAGAAGGAGGTTCCGACCTCCCGCATCGGTGAGCTCGTCATGGATAAGCTGAAGTCGGTCGATCAGGTCGCCTATGTGCGTTTCGCGTCGGTTTATCGAGAGTTTAAGGATGTCAATACCTTCGTGGAGGAGATCGGAAAGCTGCTCACGAATCAGGCACAGCACAGCACAGCAGTGCAGAATAAGCGCAGTGCAGCACTGGGGAAGACAGAAAAAGCGGAGATTATATGGAAAAAGTAAAAGTTTGTGTTCCGATCACCGGTAAGAATCCGGCAGAAATCGAGCAGCAGGCCCTGGCGATCGCCGGGACAGATGCCGATGTCGTCGAGTGGCGTTTCGACCTCGCGACGGAGCTCTATCGACCGTTTGTGCAGCCGAAGGCCAATGCTGACGCTCGGGATGCCACGGAAGGTAGCAGCAGCGCAGAGATCGATGCGGCTTCGAAGGATCTCTTGCAGCTGCAGGCGGTGATTACACGCCTTCGGGCACTGCTTTCGGGAAAGGAGCTGCTCTTTACGATCCGGACACAGCGTCAGGGAGGAAATTTCCCGAACGATGCGGCAGCGTACCGGCGGTTCTGCGTCCTGGCGCTTGCATCCGCCCAGCTCGATTACCTCGATCTCGAGGATACGACAGCGGAAGAGGACAGCCGTGCGCTGATGACGCTTGCACATGAAATGGGTGTTCGTGTCATCGCGTCCTACCATGATTTTGAGAAGACACCGGCGGTCGAGGAGATCCTCGAGAAGCTTCGCGCGCTTCGCGCGATGGGCGCCGATATCCTGAAAACGGCCTACATGCCGACGAAAACCTCGGATGTCGCCACGCTTCTGATGGCGACGGCCCGTTTTCGGGAGGAGGATGCAGCGAAGCATCCGCTCATCACGATGTCGATGGGGGAGATCGGTCAGATCAGCCGACTCGTTGGTGGTGCCTTCGGCTCCATGCTCACCTTTGCGACGGTCGGAGAGTGCAGTGCACCTGGGCAGATGCCGATCGAAGCGGTACGGGCAGCGATGACACAGCTTTCACTTTAAGTTCAGGCAGGCCCCCTGCCTGAAACCATTGATGGGTGAACAGTAGCGATCGGAGAGCGATCTTTAGACATATTTGCCAGTTGTGATTGAAATGGCATACGTCTTATGGTAATATGTTACGGTATTAACATTGAATCCTGCTCTGCTTAAGCAGGATTCATCCAGGTAGC
>CABTMH010000068.1 GCA_902485915.1 uncultured Oribacterium sp.
ACGTGTGCTCTTCCGATCTGAAAAGCAATAACACAAGTACAACCATATAAGCCACGCTCCTTTACTGCACTTAAAATGTAACCGTTCAGCAGCTTTCCCGGATCTTCAGTTCGCCAGGGAAAACCTGCTGGAACTTTCCTGTACCATCCTGCCGTTCTGCAGTACGGCCACCCGCCAGCTTCGCGGCGACTTCCTTCTCGCGCTCTTCGAGGAGCCCGAGGAGGGCGTGCATCGAGGCTTCGGCCATCTCATCCACCGGCTGCTGCAGTGTCGAGAGCGCCGGTGTCAGATAGTGTCCGATCTCGAGTCCATCGAAGCCGATGACCGCGACATCCTCCGGTACGCGTATGCCCTGATCACGAAGCGCCCGGAGACAGCCGATCGCGATGGAGTCCGCGATGGCGAAGATCGCATCGAACGTCGTACCCGACTGGATCAGGTCCACCGTCCGCTGATATCCATTCTCATAGGTATAGGTTTTATGAATAGAGATCGGTCGACAGATCAGTGCCGGATCCGGCTCGATGCCATGCTTCTGAAGCGAATGCAGGTAGCCCTCGAGACGGAGCATACCGTTACTGATATCGGATTCCGCATCGCAGAGAATCGCGATCCGCTTCCGCCCATGCTCGATCAGATAATCACACACCTTTTCGGCTTCCACGCGGTCATCGATCGCCACATAGGAGTACTCTGCGAAGGCCTTCCGATTCGGAACAGCCACCGAGCAGAACACGAAGGGCACCGTCAGACGCTTCAGGCGATCCACCGACTGTACCGGATTTCCACCGAGGAAGATGATGCCGTTCAGACGCTTCTCCTTCTCGAGCAGCGCCGCGAGCTCGGTCTCATCCTGCTCCTCCTCGACATGCTCGAGCACCAGAGAGTAATCATGATCCGAGCACTCCTTCTCGAACACCTTGATCATGCTCGTGAAGAAGGGATTCGTGATGCCCTTCACGAGCACCGCGATGTTGCGAGCGTCGTTCAGCTTCAGATTCCGCGCCGAGTTGTTCGGCACATAACCATACTGATCGATGATCTCCTGTACCCGACGCTTCGTCTCCGGACTGATGTCATAGTGGTTATTGATCGCCCGCGACACGGTCGACACACTGATGCCCGACAGTTTGGCGATTTCCTTGATTGTCAGTTTCTTCGCTGCCATAGCTTTCTACTTTCTGCTACGCTGACTCTCCTCCGTGAATCGCCGGATTTTCTCCGCGCATTCCTTCGAAAAATCGTCCTCTTTAAAACGGAAGGTCCAGTTCTGTCCGAGCGTTGACGGCGTGTTGATGCGCGCCTCTGCCCCGAGGCCGAGGTAATCCTGCATCGGGATGATGGCGGTCTCCGGCTTCGCAGCCAGCGTCATCTGAATCAGCGCATCGGTGTAGTCCGACTGAAGGAAGTCCCTCGTCGCGCTGCTGTCCTCGGCGATCTCTGCCTCGGAACGCGGACGCACGTTCACTTCCTCTCCCTTCCCCTGTTTCCATGCAGTATAATACCGAACCGCGAAGTCACGGTCAACCGGAGATATCTCACGCACCCACGCAGCCAGCGTCTGATTGTCGTGTGTACCCGTATAGCAGACAGCATTGGCCGGCCAGGTGCACGGACGATAATCTCCGCTCTCGCGCGAGTCGAAGGCGAACTCCAGCAGCTTCATACCAGGATAGCCACTGTCCTCGACGAGCTTCCGCACCGTGTCGGTCACATAGCCGAGGTCCTCCGCGATGATCCGCTTCTCTCCGAGCGCCTCCTTCAGCGCGTTGAAGAGGTCGATGCCGGGGCCCTTTTCCCAGTGGCCACCCGTCGCATCGCTCGCACCCGCCGGGATCGCGTAGTACTCATCGAAGCCGCGGAAGTGATCGACACGCACCACATCGAAGAGATCGAAGCAGCGGCGCATCCGAGCGATCCACCAGTGATAGCCCGTCTTCGCATGATAGTCCCAGTCATAGACCGGATTCCCCCAGAGCTGGCCGCTCGCCGAAAAGCTGTCCGGCGGACAGCCCGCGATCTGCTTCGGATGTCCCTCCTCGTCCAGCTGGAACAGCTCCGGATGCTCCGTGAAATCCACGGAATCGCTCGATACATAGATCGGGATATCGCCGATGATGGCGATGCCCTTTTCGTTCGCGTAGGCCCGCAGGCGCTTCCACTGCTTGTCAAACTGGTACTGCGTGAAGCGGTAGAAATCCTCCGGGTAGTCCGTCTTCGCCGCCATGAACTGCGCGTAGGCCGGCAGCCAGTGCACCGTATGCTGGATGAACTGACGATACGCCTCCTTCTCCTCCGCATCGGGCGCGACATCGCCCTCCCCGCTCGTCCGCTCCTCGAAACGCTCGAAGGCCTTCAGGAGCAGCGGGAAGCGGCCGAGATACAGCTTCTCATAGCTGATCTTCGTGGCATCCGCGCCGAAATCCACCGCATCGCACTCCTCGCGTGTCAGCAGCTCCTCATCGATCAGCGTCTCGAGATCGATGAAATACGGATTACCCGCGAAGGTCGAGAAGCTCTGATACGGCGAATCGCCATAGCCCGTCGGCCCGATCGGAAGCACCTGCCAGTAGGTCTGCCCGCACGCCGCGAGGTAATCCACGAAGCCGTAGGCCTCCTTTCCGAGTGTTCCGATGCCGTAGGCACCTGGAAGAGCGAACACCGGCATCAGTACGCCTGCTGCCCTCCCCCAGATTCGCTCTCTTGCTTCCTTTTCCATATCTTTCCCCTTTTTCTGGTATCTTCATCCATTTCCGCGGCCAATGTCTCCGGCTTCCGGCACATCTCCTCCCGGAGCCTTCCCGAAGCCGGATGGATTCCGTTCGACTTCGCCCGCGATTCATCTGCATGAAACGAAATGGATATATCGATGTACGTCGTTTAGCCCTTGACGGCACCCGCTACGACACCCTCGATGATGTACTTCTGGCAACATGCATAGAAGATGATGATCGGGATGATCGACAGCACCAGGACACCCATCATGGCACCCATATCGACGGAACCGTAGCCGCCCTTCAGGTACTGTACAGCAATCGGGATAGTCTTCCACTTCTTGAGGTCGAGGACGAGGGACGGAAGCAGGTAGTCGTTCCATACCCACATGGTCTCGAGGATCGCGACCGTGATACAGGTCGGCTTCATGATCGGCATGACCACGTAGAAGAAGGTCTGGAGCGGTGTGCAGCCGTCGATCATCGCCGCCTCCTCGATCGCGATCGGCAGGGACTTGACGAAGCCCGTAAACATGAAGACCGCGAGGCCCGCACCGAAGCCGAGGTAGATAAATACGAGACCGAGCGGGTTTGACAGCTTCAGCATGTTCGCGATCTTACTGAGCGGGAACATGACCATCTGGAACGGCACGATCATCGAGAAGAGGCAGAGGAAGTACATGCCGGCTGTGAACTTCGTATGCACACGCGTGATGTACCATGCGCACATCGAGGTGCAGAGGACGATGACCGCGACCGCAAGCACCGTCACGAACAGGGACACAAAGGCTGCCTGAATGAGGCCGGTCTTCTGGATACCGGAGATGTAATTATCGAAGCCGACGAAGGACTTCGCGTTCGGAAGTGCGAACGGCTTCTTCGAGATGTACGCCTTCTTCTTGAAGGAGTTGATCAGAACCAGCAGGATCGGATATACGTAAAACACAGAAAGGATACTGAAGAATACCGTTAAAAAGGCACTTAATTTCTTGTTCTTCATATTACTGCTCGACCTCCTTCCGACGGGACAGATAGTTCTGGGTCAATGCGACTGCACCGACGATGATGAAGAAAATGACGGCCTTCGCCTGGCCGACACCCTCCCAGCCGTTTCGACCATAGAAAGTGGTGTAGATGTTCATGGCGAGCATCTCAGATTTCTGAGACGGCTCACCGTTCGTCAGGGCGAGGTTCTGATCGAAGAGCTTGAAGCCGTTCGTCAGGGTCAGGAAGGTGCAGACGGTGATGGATGGCATCAGCATCGGCAGAATCACATAGCGGAGCTCCTGCCACTTGTTCGCACCATCGATACGTGCAGCCTCGAGGAGATCACTCGGGATGTTCTGGATGCCGGCGATGTAGATGATCATCATATAGCCGACCTGCTGCCAGAGCATCAGGATGACGAGGCCCCAGAAGCCGTAGGTCGCGCTGTAGGTCAGGGTACGCATCCAGATGGCGAGGATACCGTTGAGAAGCAGGCTCCAGATGTAACCGAGGACGATACCGCCGATCAGGTTCGGCATGAAGAAAATCGTACGGAATAAGTAATTGCCCTTGATTTTTGCGGTCAGCGCCATCGCCACGGCGAAGGCGAAGAAGTTGATGAGGATGACCGTCACGATCGTGAACAGTGTGGTGTACCACAGAGAGTGTACGAAGGTCGCGTCGCCGAAGACCTTTGCGTAGTTGATGAAGCCGACGAATTTCGCATCGGTGATGGTCGTGAACTTACAGAACGACAGCCAGATGCCGACGAGAAACGGTGCGATGAAGCCGACCGTGAACGCCGCCAGCGTCGGCAGCACGAAGATCGGCATATAACGTTTGATCGCTTTTTCCATAGTTTTACCCCTATCCTGGTGAATGTTATCTTCGAAAGATACCTTGACGAAAGATATCACTGTATCGCCGCCGGCACGGTCTCCCACAGGTCTCGTCCCTTCGGACGATCGCGCATGGTTCAGTTAAAAAAATCTCCGGCAGTTATACTGCCGGAGACCACAGCTTCGAATCTTACCGGATCAGCTGTTTCGTTTTCTGCATATGATGCACTTCATAGCGTCCTGTGCAGGATGCACGGTGGACGATCCGCTGCACCGTCTGCAGCATCGATTCTGAAATTATGAATTTGCGTTCTTATACTCGACTGCCCAGTTGTCGACGAAGGCGGTCTTCACTGCATCCCAGTCGCCGGTACCCTGTGCATACTCAAGCATCGCAGAACCAAGTACGTTCTTCCACTGCTCACTCGGCATCGTGGTAAAGTTCCATGATACAGGGGTCTTATCCTTGTTGAACTCATTCGCTGCAACGACGAGTGGGTTAGCCGGGAGATAATCAGCGAAGGTAGAGAACGGAGTTACGAAGCCCATCTCCTCAGAAAGGGACTGACGGCCTGCATCAGACTCAACAACCCACTTCAGGAAATCGAGGGTCGCCTGCTTATCCGCATCGCTTGCCTTATCGTTTACGCACCAGAAGTTCTCGGAACCTGTGCAGGTACCCTGGCTTGCATCGTCTACACCGAAGTAGATCGGGAGGATGCCCAGATCCTCGTCTGCGACCTCGTTACCCTTGATGTCGTTGTATGCCCATGTACCATTCTGATAGAATGCAGCCTCGCCGAGTGAGAACTCAGAAGCGGCATCATCACCGGTCTTACCAGAGAGAAGTGAAGGCTCTGTGGTGGAATCTGTGATGTAGAGATCGAACACGTTCTTGAAGTTGTCGAGGTAGGTTCCCTTTACAGCATCGGTGGAGCTGATGTTGTCTGCCTTGTACTCATAGTAGAGAGGAAGGTTTGCAAGGTGGGTCTTGAAACGCCAGTCAGAGGAGGAATCGAAGCCTGCGGATGTGAATGCACCTTCGATACCGAGCTCATCCTTCTTCGCCTGCATATCGTCTGCAACTTCCTTCAGCTTATCGAAGCTGTTGAGCTCAGATATATCGCTGATCTTCGCACCATCGAGGGCGATGTAATCATTGACGATCTTCTTATTATAGATGATGCCGTAGGTCTCGATAACGTAGGCGATACCCTTTACGACGCCGTCCTTATTCTTGAGGGCGTAATCCTCACTCTCGAGATCGTTAAACACGTCGGTACCCTGCAGATCCATGCAGTAGTCATCCCATGTTGCGAGACCGACCGGACCGTTGACCTGGAAAAGGGTCGGTGCCTCGGACTTCGCCATCTCGGACTTCAGTGTCTGCTCATAGGTTCCGGACGCTGCGGTCTGCACATGCACCTCTACACCAGTCTCATCGGTATACTTCTTTGCGAGGTCTACCCACTGATCTGCCTGCTCCGGCTTGAAGTTGAGGTAGTAAACCTTACCACCCGTCGCTGTCTGCTCTGCTGGTGCAGCTGCTTCTGTAGTAGCTGCCTCTGTAGCAGCTGCCTCGGTCTTCGCTGCCTCTGTAGCAGCTGCCGTCGTGCTTGCGGTGTTCGAACCACCACAACCTGCCAGTGCTGTCACTGCCATCGCAGCGGTCAGGCCCAGTGCTGTGAAACGTCTCATCTTCTTCATAACATATCCTCTCTGCCCTTCGGGCAAGCTCGAAGCCGCGCCCATCGCCGCCTCGATCATGATCACTGAATCCCTCGTTCACTCTGACGTCTGTGTTGCCTGTGGAATTGTGCAGAATGACGATCGGATCCTCTATCACGTTCCCCGGTTTGTGTCCGTTAACGTTACCGGTAACGTTTCCGATAACATATTTTTAACACTTTTCGACAAATAGTGCAATACTTTTCGACGAAATTTATTATTTTTTCGTCACTGCTCACTCGTTAACCGGCTTCCGGCAGGAGCCGTGTCGGGAAGCCCCCTGCCGGATCCGTCCACGAGCGAACAGGAACGATCACTTCCCGAGCTGCCAGATATCGCGATCGTACTCTGCGATGGTCCGATCCGAGGAGAAAAGTCCGGCCTTCGCGATGTTCACGAGGCACTTGCGGCGCCAGCCCTGCGGATCGCAGGCGTAGTCACTGAGCGCCTGGTTCTTGCGCACGATGTAGGCATTGAAATCCGGAAGCGTCTGGAACCAGTCCTTATGGATGAGCTCGTCGTGCAGGCGGCAGAGGTTCTCTGCATGGCCGGCCGCCAGCATCTCCGGGCCGGTCAGGAAATCGATCGCCCGGCGGAGGTTCGGATCGCCCTCATACCACTGCGCTGCGATGTAGTCCCCTGCAGCGTAACGGTGGATGACCTGATCGGAGGTCTGGCCGAAGATGTAGACATTGTCCTCGCCCACCTGCTGCGCGATCTCGACGTTCGCACCGTCCATCGTACCGAGCGTGAGCGCGCCGTTCAGCATGAACTTCATATTGCCGGTGCCGGAGGCCTCCTTCGACGCGAGACTGATCTGCTCCGAGAGATCGCAGGCCGGAATCAGCTTCTCCGCCGCGGTCACGTTGTAATTCTCGACGAAGACGAGCTGCAGCCACTTCGACACGACCGGATCTGCCGCGATCACCTTCGACAGCACGAGCAGCGCATGGATGATGTCCTTCGCGATGATGTAGGCCGGGGCCGCCTTCGCGCCGAAGATGCTGACGAGCGGGGTCGCCGGCAGATGCCCCGCCTTGATCTCGTGGTACTGGTGGATGAGGTAGAGCAGGTTCAGCTGCTGCCGCTTGTACTCGTGGAGACGCTTCGACTGAATGTCGAACATCGCGCCCGTGTTCACCGTCACGCCCTGGGTCCGGCGGAGCCAGTCGGCCAATGCTTCCTTATTTTCTGTCTTCACTTCGCGGAGCTCCTCGAGCACCGCTGCGTCATCTGCGAAGTGAAGCAGCTTCTCGAGCTCGGACGCATCCTTGCGGAAGCCCGTGCCGATGTGCTTCTCGAGCACCGCGGTGAGGCGCGGATCGCACTCCAGCAGCCAGCGACGGAAGGTGATGCCGTTCGTCTTATTATTAAACTTCTCCGGGTAGAGCTCGTAGAAGTTATGGAGCTCGGTGTTCTTCAGGATCTCCGTATGCAGCGCTGCGACACCGTTCGTGGAATGCGTGAAGTGAATGTCCATATGTGCCATGTGGACGACATCGTCCGCGTCGATGATCGCGAGCGACGCATCCTCCGAACGGGTCCGTGCCAGCGCATCCAGCTTCTCGATGATCGGCATCAGCTGCGGAACGACCGCGTCGAGGTACGCGCGCGGCCACTTCTCGAGGGCCTCTGCGAGGATCGTGTGGTTCGTATAGGCGCAGGTCTTCGTGACGATCTCCACGGCCTCCTCGAAATCGATGCCGTGCTCGCCGAGCAGGCGGATGAGCTCCGGGATGACCATGCTCGGGTGCGTGTCGTTGATCTGTATCGCCGCGTAGTCCGCGAGATTATGGTAGTCACAGCCACGGGCCGCACACTCTGCGAGGATCAGCTGCGCGCCGGCGGACACCATCAGATACTGCTGGTAGATACGGAGGCGACGGCCGGCCTCGTCGGAATCGTCCGGATAGAGGAACAGCGTCAGGTTCTTATCGATGGCGGTCTTATCGAAGGCGATGCCGTCATGAACGATCCTCTCGTCGATGGTATCGAGGTCGAAGAGGTTCAGTGTGTTCGTGCGGCCCTCGTAGCCGGTCACGGCGAGCTTATAGAGGCGCGCGGTATAGGACTTCCCCGCGAGCTCCACCGGGTAGGTCACGTCGGTTTTCTCCGCCCAGCTGTGCGCGGTCAGCCATGGGTCCGGCTTCTCGTTCTGGATATCGTTCTCGAAGGACTGGTGGAACAGGCCGAAGTGGTACCGGAGGCCAATGCCGTCGCCCGGCAGGTTCAGTGTCGCAAGCGAATCCAGGAAGCAGGCGGCGAGACGGCCGAGGCCGCCATTGCCGAGGGATGGCTCCGGCTCGACCTCCTCGATGTCGGACAGCTTCTTCCCTGCGGCTGCCAGCGCGTCACGTACCTCATCATACAGCCCGAGGTTGATCAGGTTGTTTGACAGGAGCTTGCCGATCAGGAACTCCGCACTGATATAGTAGAGCTTCCGGCCATGCACCGGCTTTACACGCTCTGCACTCTTCGCCCGCACCAGCTCCAGCAGCGCGAGGTACAGCTCCTGATCGCTGCAGTCCTTCAGCGACTTGCCACTCAGCTTCTCTAACGTCTCTGTGATATTCATAAGATCCTCCTTTAAGTCGTTGCTGTTAACGAGTGAACAGTAACTATTTGTCTCAAGATATATCACATAAAACGATCATCATCTTGCTCGATCTGCTCAGATTATGGTACGATTCTATCATCGTGCAGTCAGCTTCCTGCGGGCCCCACCCTGCCAGACGACTGTACTACGCTGTCATGATCAGGAGACCAGCTATGAAAAGTAAAGCATAGATTAGAAGAAAATTATCTTTTTTATCGGTGGC
>CABTMH010000069.1 GCA_902485915.1 uncultured Oribacterium sp.
AGGAGGAGGAGGAGGAGGAGGAGGAGGAGGAGCGAAAACACGTTTCGCGCGCTTCTTTTTCCTTTTCTTTTTGTTTTTTCCATATATTCTTTCACTGATTTCTGTGCGTCATTCTTTCATCGACTCTGCCATTCGGTCTACGTCACTGCGTCGACAGGGTGATGTATTGCTCCGGCTCGACGAGCATAGCAGCTTTCATCGGCTCTGCCATCCGGTTTACGTCACTGCGTCGACAGGGTGATGTACTTCTCCGGCTCGGCGAGCACATCGCCGCCCTGCTTCACATACGCCGTCCAGTCCTGACGTACCGTCGCCTCTCCGGCTTCGAAACCCGATCCGATATCCGAAGGGAGGACCTCCATATGCTGTGGCAATGCGAGACAGCTCACGCGGAACGTATCTGTATCGCTGAGCGGCATGCCGTCCTTCGTGACACCACGCAGGGTATACTTGCCATCACGCTCTGTGACCTTGATGGAGAGACCACTCACCACCGGAAGCGAGCCACGGTTAAACGGCGTCATGCCGCCCTCATAGCCCTCGACGAAGGTCTCTACGAGCGCCTTCAGTTCGGTGCCGGTCATCTCGCGCTGATATGCACGGAGACCGTTCGGCATCACCATATTTTCCACATCTGACTCCGTATACTCTGCCTTCAGCACGGAGCCGGTAAAGCTGTTCGCCGTCGCGATCAGCACATCACTGCCATAGCAAGTGCGGAGGGAGTGTGCCATCGCAGAGAAGGAAGCATTGCCCCCATCCGCATGGAAGAAGTTCGAATACTCCTGATCCGAAGAAAGGACGATGTCTCTCGTCGCACTCTTCGGCGCGCGGAGCTGTGCATCGAAGGCACGATAGGCCGTCTCCGCATCGTACTCGCCGCGGATCATCTTCGAGACCACGTCCTGCGAGATCGCGAAGAAGTCGTTCGACGCGATACGGATGTACATATGGTTCTCTTCCACCACCGGGCGCACATCCTGCAGGGCCTCCGTGAGGCGAAGCGGTACCTCCTGGCTGTAGCTCAGGGTATCCTGCCGATTGCAGACGATGTTCTGTGCCTCCGCGGATAGCATGACGTTCAGTACCTTGATGGCCTTTTCGCGGCGAGTCGCATCCTGCTCGAGCGTCTTACTCAGTGCGACGTTGAAGTATGGCGTCGTCACCAGCCACTGCTCTCCGTTCTGATTAAAGAACGGCTGGAAGATGGTATCCATCCCCTGGTCACGGAAGTTCTGGACGCCCGCCGAGCTTCCGAAGTACATCGCGAGCTGCTCGCTCGAAAACATCTCCATGATCGCATCATACCCCAGCTCCAGGTCACTGGCGCGCAGCCCGGCATCCTCGATAAACTGTGCCATGGTTTCGAAGGCCTGTGGCCAGACCACGGTATCGAGACCCGTCTGCTCCTCCGTCGCAGGATCCGAATACTCGGTACGCCACTTCCGACCTTCTGCAGACGACAGCAGTGAGGCGGAGAGGCCCTGCAGGGTCTCCATGCAGGTATAGTCATACATATAATCGGCATCGAAGCCGCGGATGCCCTGGGCCTCGAAGGCCTGGCAGGCGGACACGAAGCTCTCGTAGTCCGTCGGAAGCGGGATGTCATACTTCTCGAACAGGCCGCGGTTCACTATGATGCCGTGGGCATCCGCTGCCATCGGAAGCCAGTTGACACTGCCATCCTGGTTTGTGAAGCTCGTGAGATAGGCGTTATATACCGCGCCGCCGACGTTGGTCTGCGACAGGTCCATGAGGCTGTCCTGCAGCGGCTGGGCGTCTGCGAGGGAGAAGCGGCAGCAGGTGATGATATCCGGAAGTCCGCCGTTTTCGTTTAAGAATGTATAGTAATCGAGATTGTTGTTTCCGACGATGAACTCGATGTTCGTATCTGGAAGCTGTGACTGCACGTACGGCGCATACTCATCGAGCAGGTTCTTCGTCCAGAGATATACGCGGATCGTGTTCGCGTCCTCCGCTTCCTGCTTCGCCGCATCCGGCTTTCCGCAGCCGGTCATGAGAAACACGCCGAGCGCGAAAAGAAGAAGCGTGATTCCGATCCGCTTCCATGGCTTCTTTTTCATATGATTCCCCCACAAAAAATGCGAAAAAAAGACCCGTATCCGGAATTCACCAGGTGTGACAACCAGCAAATCCCCAGGTACAGGTTTTTACCATAGCTATATTAAGGCCTGTCGAATCATAAATCAATAGAGCGCAATGTTTTTCTCGTCATAATTTTTAAGACTCGTTACTGTTCGCGCGTGTACTGATCAGGCGGGACCAGGCTACGATATCACGAAAACATGATCGTGATATCGCACTTTTCCTGGATACCCATGCGTTCGATGTAGATGTCCGTTTTCGGGATCCACTTATCGATGTAATCATCGAGCTCGGCGGTTCCCTCGCGGTCGATGACGTTCTCGATCTGCTGAGGGTACTTGATGTCCATGAAGATGCGAAGATCATATGGATCGCCGAAGTACGGGTTCATGCAGTAGGTGCCCTCGATGATGTTCAGACGCTTCACCGGGACCTCCCGGGCGAACTCGGCATCGAAGTCCATCGTGTGGTAGTTGAACGGACGATAGTACACGACCTCCTTCCGGAGCACAGGCTCCAGCACCTCGGCCTTAAAACGCTCGTAGTCGACATTGCCCCCGACCTCCCGAAGGCGCTCCGGTGTGCGCTGGTGCGCCTGAAGATAGTAGTCGTCGAGATGGAACAGATTTCCACCGAACTTCTGATGCAGATACTTCGAGATGGTGGTCTTTCCGGCACCTGTACGGCCATCGATTGCGATCAGCAGCGTATCATCCTCGGTACGTATCAGCTCTTCTATTGCGAGGACCACCGGCATGAAACGCTCGCGATCCCGCTGTTGCTGCTCATATGAACTTGCCATAATTTTCCTTCTGGAACTCCCACCCGTGCCGGACAAAACCCTCGCGGGCCCTGCGCTTTCCACGATCTTCGCAGGCGAATGTCTACATGAGTGAGCTCCCCGTCGCCACAAGTGCACCGGCAGTG
This sequence comes from uncultured Oribacterium sp., assembly GCA_902485915.1. Classification (GTDB taxonomy): domain Bacteria; phylum Bacillota; class Clostridia; order Lachnospirales; family Lachnospiraceae; genus Oribacterium. The sequence continues at coordinate 3,034 of CABTMH010000069.1, forward strand.
GTCTCGACACAGACCGCTCCTGTGCGTTTTACGCAGATTTTACTCTGCAGAATCTTTTAGATTGTAGGCGCTTCCCCTATTTCTGTCAAGTTTAACGGCCTCCCTGCTACTGTTCACACGTATACTGGTCCTGTCTCTTTCCCCTTTTCTTCACCTATAGTAACCTGTTCGACAGGAACCGGCAAGTAAATCGCCCAAATACGCATGGTGCAGTTTTTTCACTGCAATCCATGCGTTTTCATGGCCTTATAATGCTGCCACCGAAGTAAGAGCTGAAAGCGAAGCACGTAACCGTCATACGGCCTGCTTTACAGCTCCAGCATGCGGGCGGCTTCTGCGCGGAGGGTGCTGCGCTGGTCGCGGAGGAGCAGGAACTGGTTGTACTGGTAGTACGCGTCGTTTCCGCACTCCTTTATGAAGCGGAGGCAGGCGCTGCTGGCGTTCAGGTTCGAGAGGAAGATGACGATTTCCTGGCCGTCGGAGAAGGCGTCGTGGAGGAAAGCGAAGGCGTTCGTGAGCTCGGCACCGGTCTTCTCGATGACGGCCTTGCGTGCGCTCTCCCGCTTCGTGAACCACTGCTTCGCGATGGCATACAGCGCTTCGTCCGTGGTGGCCGTTCCGTCGCCGTGGGCAATGCTGAGATCATGCATCAGCTCCTCGAGTGCGAGGATGACCTTCCGTTCGATGCGCTCCGCGCGGTGGCTGAGGAGGTGTGCCTTCTGCCGGCGCTGGAGCTCGGCGACCATCGCGTCGTGGTCCGCTGCGAGCTGCGCCTGAAGACCGGCTGATGCAGCAGCGATGCTCGACTCAGATGCCACTGGCTGTCGGTTGAAAGCCGACATCGGCACAGCGGCGCTGTTTTCCTGATCCGCTATAGTCGTCGGGCGAGCGGCACCGTCTCCTGCCGGAGCCATCGCTGTGGCCGGCGCGGTATGTGCGTTCCGGTCGATGGCATTGGCCGATGGAAGGGCGTCGCGAAGCTTCTTCATCTCGGTGAAGACGGCGCGCTGGATGTCCACCTGCTCACCATAGGCGCGAAAGCCCTGGCCGAGGGCGTCGGTGAGGAGGCCGATGAGGGAGAGCTTCTCGTCGAACGGGGCGCTGACGAGGGCGCGGAGGTCGGTCGGGCGCTGGCCGGCGAGGATCTCCGGCACATGGTAGCTGGTGCGGTACTTCTGATAGAGGGCGTAGTAGGTCGCGAAGTCGCGCGCCACCTCCGGGTCCTCGAGGTACTGGAGGACGAGCTCGCGCGTGATCGGGAGGCCCATCTCCTCGTAGACCGTCATGATGCGGCTCAGATCCTCCCAGCCACGGGCGGTGACGAACTGCTGGCCGGCGAGGTCGGCCTTCACGATGTAGAAGTTCTCCTTCTTGATGTCGAGATAAGCGAGGATCGCGCCGTGGACGCCCATCTGGTAGGCGTAGCGCTTCCAGGCCTCTACATCTGCGGTGATGTCGAGACGCTTCACGCGGTCGAGGGTTACGATATCGAAGTCGCGCACCGAGCGGTTATACTCCGGCGGGTTGCCGGCGGTGACGATCACGAAGCCATCCGGGACCTTATGGGTGCCGAAGGTCTTATACTGCAGGAACTGTAGCATCATCGGGGCGAGGGTCTCGGACACGCAGTTGATCTCGTCGAGGAAGAGGATGCCCTCGTGGATGCCGGAGCGCTCGATCTGCTCATAGACCGCGGCGATGATCTCGGACATGGTGTACTCAGTGACGGAATACTCCTCACCACCGAACGCGCGCTTCGAGATGAACGGAAGGCCGATGGCAGACTGGCGCGTGTGGTGCGTGATGGTGTACGACACGAGGTTGATGCCGAGCTCCGACGCGATCTGCTCCATGATGGCGGTTTTACCGATGCCCGGCGGGCCCATGAGCAGCATCGGGCGCTGCTTCTCGACCGGGATCCGGTAGGCACCGGTCTCGTCCTTCAGAAGGTACGCCTTCACTGTATTTATAATTTCCTGTTTTGCTTCGATGATGTTCATTTTTATGCCTTTCGTGTGTCTTTCAGGTAGAGCTTCAGTGCCCAGTCCGGAGCGGCCTGGTCGTCGATGTCGGCCCAAGGGTCGAAGACGAAGGCGGTCTGGTAGTCAGTCGGCTTCGTCGGGTACGGGCCGTGCCCGTCGGTGAAGTACATGAGTCCGCGGAGCTCCGGCAGTGCGCCCTGGGTCCGCAGCTCCTCCACGTACTGGAAGACGGGTCGGAGGTCAGTGCCGTAGCCGCCCTTCATCTCGAAATGCGCGGCGTAGTCTTCGATTTCCTCCGGCTTCGTCAGCACGATGTCCTCCTGCACGCGGTCGTCGCAGAGGATGATGTGCACGCGGATCCGCTGGAAGAAGTTCGTCCGTCGGCGAAGGATCGCAGCGGTTTCGTCGAGGAAGCGCTGCACCTGTCCCTGCTCCGTCGAGGCCGAGGTGTCGATGGCGATGACGAGGTCCGAGATGCGACGCTCCTCGCGGAATTCGTTTTCCTCGATGAGCGGCATGTTACCGTAGACCTCCATGCCGTAATGATAGTAGCCGTAGTCGAAACTGTCCGGGTCGACGTGCGTGACCTCGCGGAGCACAGTCAGCTTCTCGAGGAAGTCGCGGAAGTCGGTTTCCTGCCGGTACTGCGCGGCGAGCACCCAGGCGAGGCTGCCGGTCTCGTCCGACGCCTCGGCACCGAAGGTCGTGAGCTCCGTCTGCAGGCGCTCCGCCGTGTCCTTCCACTGCTCATCGAGTGCCTCTTCCTCTACCCGGGTCAATGCACCTGCCCCGTTCTTCGGTGGCGTGGCGAGCTCCGGCTCGGCGCCCGGCGGGCTGTCGGGGGTTCCGACATCCGGGGCACTCGAAGGAGCCGCCGGATGATCGGTATCTGTGGTGTCAGAGCCATCTGCATCCAGGTCGTCTGCATTGACACCCGGAGGGGTCTGGGCGTCGTTCAGAAGATCCTCCGGGATTTCCGACGGACCGCCGCCCGTCTGGTCCTCCATCCGCTTCCAGAACTGATGGTCACATTTGTGGAACTCGAGGGTCAGCATCTGCAGCGTGTCGAGGTCCGGCTTGTTCAGGTGAAAATAGTGGTAGATGCGCTCGGCGCTCAGCACGCGGCACTCCGCCCGCAGGCGCTCGTACCACTCCTCGCGGAAGGGATAGGCCGGACGGTTGATGATGTCGTAATCCATCGAGTCGAGGACAGACTCGACCTGGATATCCGCGGCGAGGTCCCAAAGTTCTTTATCCTCGTACTGGTCCGAGCTGAACATGTGCCGGAAGATGCAGTGCAGAAGGATGTGAAGGTAGAGGCGGTCCAGCTTCTGTGGGCTCTCGAGGAAGAGCGCGAAGACGAAGTTCGGATTATAATGGATCGTCCGCGCGTCGGTGCCCATGGACTGCGTCGCGAGATCCATCGTGTAGCCGAGGCTGTCGAGCGCACGCGCCATGAAGCGGAGGTGGATGTAGAGCTCGGTCCGCGCTTCGTTCAGTATTCGGTTTCCGAAATCGATCAGGTCCTGATGGGCCCGCATGCGTTCCAGTTTCGCCACGACGGCTCCTTTCTATGTAACAAGTTCAGACAGGGGAACGGAGGGGCGGCAACGGAGGCACAGTACTCCGAGACCGGTGAAATCTAAGCCGGGGACCCTAAGCGGCACTAGGCCCTCTGCCTGAACTGTCACGATTATAATTCGAACATCTCCGGTCCACTGCTTTCACCGTTTGCGAAATGCTTCCGATTGTAGTCCATGAGGAGGGCGGCGCTGGTGATGTCCTGCACTTCGGTACAGACATCGAGGGCCGGCTGGATGGCGTCCTCGAGGATGAGCTCATGAGTCACAAGGAAGCTGAGGCGCTCGGCGGTTCGTGTCGGGTCCTGCGGGATCCAGCGAAGCTCGCCTTCATGGCCGAAGCGCTCAGCGCGCTCGCCGCGCAGCATGCGCGGCAGGATCGTCGGGCTCTGCGCGCGGAGGTAGTCCTCGTACTGTGCACGGAACGCGGGTTCCAGACGATAGGGGTGCATCAGCCGACCGAAGGCAGCATTGACCGCACTCGCGGGCTCGTCGTAGGTGAAGCGCGGGAACTGGCGGTCGTAGCTCTGGAAATCGATGCCGGTCCGGGTGACGAGCTGGCGCGTCGCGTAGCCGGAGCCCTCGATGTGCTCATGGATCGCGCGGGCCATCGTGTCCTCCTGGAAGTTGTCGGCATAGGACGGGAAGGTCAGCGCCGCGGTCGCGTAGTAACGGCCATCCGCGCAGGACTGAAAAAGCGGCGTAGCGTCCGGCAGTGTCCGATGCGGTCCGGCACCAGACAGCTCCGCATCCCGGCCAGGCAGGAGGAAGTGCTCGTCTGCGCGGGGATGGGCCGGATCGACCGGAAAATGGATCGTCAGCGGGAGCATCGCGTCGCTGTCGCCGACGAGCTCCTTCAGAAGGCGGAAGTGGCCCGGGGTGTGGAGCGTGAGCTCGATGTCCTGGAGCTCGGGGCACTGGCGGAGCGCGCCGTCATAGTAATCGACGACGCTGTCGCTCAGCTTCACGTAGTGGAGATGGGCGCAGTTATGGAAGGCAAAGGAGCGGATACAGCGGATGCTCTCCGGAAGGATGACCTCTTCGAGGTCTGCGCGGGAGGCGAAGGCGCGGCCGGCGATTTCCTCGACCGGGATGTGATCCGCGGTTTCTGCCGGCACAAAAAGCGTCCGCACCGGGCCGTCATAGCCCGTCACGGACGCAAAGCTGCGATTTCGTTCGGTTTTGATTTCAAAAGTAAATGGCATATACGATATCATCCTATCGTTTACGGTTCTTCTGTGCACGACGTTCGGCCTGCATCTGAAAATGCGATGCAGAAAGCCTGGACCGCTGATCTGCTGGAAGTTCAAACATGAACGCCGTGCGAGATCCAGAGTCCGGTCGTTTCGTAATTCGGGTACTTCTGACGGAGTTCTGCGAGGGCCGCTGCCTTCGAGGCGCGCTCGGCTGCCTGATACTCGGTGGCCTGCTGGAAGAGGCGGTTGTTTTCTGCCTGTACTTCCGGGGAAATCGGCTCGACCGGTGCCTCCACATATGTAGCGTTCCCCTGCAGCGCCTGAAGCACGAGCTGTGCGAGCTTTCCATACGCGGTGCCAGTGAGGTGCAGGCCGTCGCTGAGGTAGTCCTCCGGGTGACCGAGGAAGAGGTAGTACGGGTTGATTACGGTCGCCGGGAGCTGCTGCCCGAGGGTCATCACCGGCTGAATCGTCTGCTGGATCAGACCGAAGTGAAGGTCACGGGAGTCCGGCGCGATGATGAGATAGATCTTCGGATTCTTCTTCGTCTGACGGAAGCTGTCGATCAGCTCCCTGTACTGATTCTGGAAGTAGAGCGGCGTGAAGTTGTAGGCGCCGACATCATTGGACCCGAACATGAAAATCAGGATGTCAGCGTCGTACTGGATGGCCGCGCTGTAATCCTCGGTGTTCCGGTACTCGACCGGGCCGTCGTCGATGACGTAGCTCGAGGTATGGCCGAAGTTCCGCACCTCGTACTGCGCACCCAGCAGCTGCTGCAGCTGCGCCGGGTAGGACTGCGCGTCCTCGAGGAGATAGCCGCGTGTCAGCGAATCCCCGATACAGGCCACCTTCGTCTTCGTCGAAGCCGCACTGGTCTGAGATTTCGATGGCGCAGTGCCGGTAGTAGCGGTCCGGGAGGTCGATGGCGCAGTGCCGGTGGCAGCGGTCTGGGAAGTCGACGACGCAGTGTCGGCGGCAGCGGCCCGGGCGGTCGATGGCGTACCGGCAGTCGTCTGCGCACAGACGCTCATCGTGAAACCGAGGGTGAACAGGGCGCTGAGAAGAATACGTGACAGCACAGACTTAGTGATCGACTGCACGGGCATACTCTTCGTCATACGATACGATGGGTTCTTTCGTTTCATACTATCCTCTTCTGATGGAATCACTTATGTTTCAGGATGCCGAGTGCGGTCAGCGCTTCAGGATGCCTAGTACCCTCAGCACTTCTTCGATGCTTTCGACCGGGATGATCTCGAGTCGGTCGCGGACTTCGGCGGCGACGTCGCGGAGGTCGTCAATGTTCTCCTTCGGGATGAAAACCTTCTGGACGCCGGCGCGCTCTGCGGCCATGAGTTTCTCCGGGAGGCCGCCGATGGCGCTGACGGCGCCTTCGAGGGAAACCTCACCGGTCATGGCGATGTTCGGCGGTACCGGGATGCCGGTCACGAGGGAGGCGATGGCGGTCGTCATGGTGATGCCGGCCGACGGGCCGTCCTTCGGGGTCGAGCCGTCTGGTACGTGGATATGCAGGTCGTTCTTCTCGAAGAGCTCCGCCTGCTCCGGGAAGCGGGACTGCACGAGGGCCTGCGCGATGGCGCTAGACTCCTTCATGACGTCGCCGAGCTGGCCGGTGATGATCGTCTTACCGCTGCCCTTCGTGAAGAGGCTTTCGATGTAGAGGATCTCGCCGCCGACCTGGGTCCAGGCGAGACCGGTGACGACGCCCGGCTGGGCAGCGGCCTTCACCTTATTATGCGGGAGGGCGTGCATGTCGAGGAAGTCGCGGAGGTTCTCGCTGGTCACCTGGATGACCGGATGCTTCTCAGTAGTTTCGGTGGTCATCTCAGCATGGGACTCAGTCGAAGCAGCGATCGGCGTGCCCGCTTCCGGCTGCGAGACCGTGGTGGTTTCGGTGGTCATCTCAGCATGGGACTCTGTCGAAGCGGCGGTCTCCTCTGCCTGGATGTACTTCACCGCGGCGATACGACAGAGGGTGTCGAGGCGCTTCTTCAGGCCACGGACGCCACCTTCGCGCGTATAGTCCGAGATGATCGTGTCGAGGACGTCATCCGTGAGCGCCACATCGCCCTCTGCGAGGCCGACGTTCTTCAGGGCCTTCGGGAAGAGGTGACGCTTCGCGATCTCGAGCTTCTCGCTCGGGGTGTAGCCCTGGAACTCGATGACCTCCATACGGTTCAGCAGCGGAGACGGGATCGTATCGAGGGTGTTCGCCGTGCAGACGAAGAACACGTCACTGAGATCATACGGTACGTTCATGTAGTGATCGGTGAAGGTGCTGTTCTGCTCCGGATCGAGGACCTCGAGGAGGGCGCTCGCCGGATCACCGTTAAAGGAGCTCGAGAGCTTATCGATCTCATCGAGCACCATGACCGGGTTCGACACGCCGGCCTTCGCGATGCCATCCATGATACGGCCCGGCATCGCCCCGATGTAGGTACGGCGGTGGCCACGGATATCCGCTTCATCACGTACGCCACCGAGGGAAACGCGCACGTACTTGCGGTGCAGTGCCTTCGCGATGGACCGGCCGATCGAGGTCTTACCGGTACCCGGGGCCCCGACGAAGACGAGGA
>CABTMH010000070.1 GCA_902485915.1 uncultured Oribacterium sp.
GAGTCTGCTACGATAACTCTGTAAAACGGTGCGTGAATCTGTCCCATTCTTCTTAATCTGATCTTTAACATGTCTTTTTCTCCTGTTTTAAAAAATGAATTTACATATATATGATTAACAGCAGTGCTGTTGAATCCGTTTACTTATCGGGAGGCCAATGTCATCGGCCTCTGCGCATGTACCCTCCCGGGTACGGTACGTCTGCCTTCAGTGATGCGTACTGCGTCCGGAAGGCTTATCAGAACGGAAACCGGCCACGGCCCATGCCGCCGAGATTTCCGAGTCCGCCGAGGTTTCCGAAACCGCCACGGCCATGCTTGCTGCGCATCGCACCGCCGAACTGCTTCATCATCTTCCGCATCTGCTCGAACTGCTTCACGAGGCGGTTCACCTCTGCGATATCGACACCCGCACCGCGCGCGATCCGGCGCTTACGGGACGGATTGATGAGATCCGGGTTCGCTCTCTCCTTCGGTGTCATGGACTGGATGATCGACTTCACCTGATTCATCTTCTTCTCGGCATCGTCGGTATCGATGTCACCGAGCCCTGACATACCAGGCAGCAGCTTCATGATACCGCCGAAGCCGCCGAGCTTCTTCATCTGCTCCATCTGATCCATGAAGTCGTTATAGTCGAACTTGCCACGGGTGATCTTTCCCATGGTCTCCTTCGTCTTATCCTCATCGATGTTCTTCTGTGCCTTCTCGATGAGCGACAGCACATCACCCATGCCGAGGATACGACCCGCCATACGGTCCGGATAGAACTGCTCGAGGTCATCGAGCTTCTCACCCATACCTAAGTAGAGGATCGGCTTACCGGTCATCGCCTTGATGGAAAGCGCTGCACCACCACGGGTATCACCATCACACTTCGTGAGGATCACACCGTCGATGCCCACCTTCTCTGTGAAGGTCTCGGCGACATTGACCGCTTCCTGACCGGTCATCGCATCGACCGTGAGGACCGTCCACTGTACATCGACCGCCTTCTTGATGTTCTGGAGCTCATCCATGAGCTTCTCATCGATCTGAAGACGACCCGCCGTATCGAGGATGACCACGTTATAGTGCTGGGCCTTCGCCTCCTCGATGGCCCTCCGTGCGATCTCGACCGGACTGATCTGATCGCCCAGGGAGAAGAACGGAACCTTCACCTTCTCTGCATTGACACGCAGCTGATCGATCGCCGCCGGACGGTAGATATCGCAGGCGACGAGAACCGGCGTACGACCCGCTGACTTGAACTTCCCTGCCAGCTTCGCTGCCGTCGTGGTTTTACCGGCACCCTGAAGACCCACCATCATGATGACGGAAATCTCGCCCGCCGGACGAAGTGTGATCTCAGTGGTCTCCGAACCCATCATCTCGGTGAGCTCGTCGTTTACGATCTTCACGACGGTCTGCGCCGGTGTGAGGCTGTTCAGCACCTCCTCACCGATGGCCTTTTCCTTCACCTTCGCGATGAATTCCTTCACCAGCTTGAAGTTGACATCGGCCTCGAGCAGTGCCATCCGCACCTCGCGGAGCGCCTGACTGACATCGTCCTCGGAAAGCTTTCCCTTCCGACCGAGATTTGAAAATACATTACTTAATCGATCTGTCAGATTTTCAAATGCCATATACTCTCCTGCATTTTCAAACGTCTCTGTGCATCTGCGTCCGCCACTCGTTCGGCCAATGCTTCCGGCCTCTACGCAGTCTCAGACACCATCTATAATCTCACCCGCGAGAGCTCGAATCGCGTCATCTCCGCTCAGATCAAAGATCCTCTCCGCCTTCTCACGAATGCTCACCAGCTTATGCTGAAGCCCGAGGGTTTCCTCTATGCTCTGCAGCTTCTTATCCGCGCGACGGAACAGCTCCTGCGCTGCCTGCCGTGTGACGCCCAGCTCCTCACCGATCTCGGTGAAGCTCATATCGTCCATGACATGGTACTCATACACCTTCCGCTGATTCTCATTCAGTAACCCGCCATACAGCTCGAAAAGGTTACCGCGCACTACAAATTCATCCATAATTACCCTCAAACCTTTGCTAGTATAGCACATAAAAACATGCTGTCAACTATTTTTGTTGACAGCATGTTTCTGAAACTGTTACAGGGTTACTGTTCACTCGTCAACTGGATTCAGGCAAGGGGCCGGATCAGTACACGAGCGACAGTAACTCACTTAATCCGCGAAGATCGAATCTACGTATTCCCGGGCGTCGAAGCGGCGCAGGTCGGTGGCCTTTTCGCCGGTGCCGATGTACTTCACCGGGATGCCGAGCTCCGACTGGATCGCGAGGGCGATGCCGCCCTTCGCGGTGCCATCCATCTTCGTGAGGATGATACCGGTCACCTGGCAGGCATCCTTGAAGATCTCCGCCTGTGACATCGCATTCTGACCCGTCGTCGCATCCAGCACGACCAGCGTCTCACGGAAGCCCTCCGCGAACTCCTTATCGATGATGCGATTGATCTTTCCGAGCTCCTGCATCAGATTCTTCTTATTATGAAGACGACCCGCCGTATCGATGATCAGCAGATCCGCGTTCTTCGACTTGAAGGACTGCAACGCATCAAACACCACCGCCGCCGGATCAGAACCCTCCTTCTGCGCGATGACATCCGTATCGATCCGCTTTCCCCACTCCTTCAGCTGCTCGATCGCACCCGCACGGAAGGTATCCGCCGCCGCCAGGATCACCCGCTTCCCCTGACGCTGGAAAAAGTACGCCATCTTTCCGATCGACGTCGTCTTGCCCACGCCGTTGACACCGATGACCGAAATGATACTCTTCTGCCGCTCGAAATCATAGTAGGACTCATCCACACGCATCAGCTCATACAGATAATCTCGGAGAATCTTCTTCACCTCACGCGTCGTATTCACACCCTGACGCTTCGCCTCCGACTTCACCGCATCGATGATCTTCAGCGTCGTCGTCACACCCACATCCGACATGATCATCGCATCCTCCAGATCCTCGTAGAACGCCTCATCCGCGACCTCGTTCGACTGGAAGATATTATTAATTAATCTCGAAAAAAAATTCGCCATATAAGCCCCTTTAATCTTTCGTAATATATTTATAAAGCAACAGAAAATGAAATATTTCTATCGGATTTTTGTAAACCAAAACTTTTCAACCAACAGGAAAATTCGACCCGTTATATGGGGCTAATTGCGAATTCAAAGAACAGGTTCTTCCGAACTGTACGTGTCCTGCCATACAGGCTTGCCTGTAATGGCAGGCACGAACAGGGCGGAAGGTTCTGTACTTTGAACTGAGTGAGTGCCCCATATGACGGTCGAATTTTCCGTTCGGGTAAACTCAGTTCTGTACTTTGAACTGAGTGAGTGCTCTCTTTGGGTGGTCCAGAATCCGTACGGAAAACCAGTGAGTGCCCTATATGGCGGTCGAATTTTCCGTTCGGTTAAAAATCACGCATCCAGCTGATCCGCGACGAGATCCACCGATACGAGCGTCGACACACCCTTCTCCTGCATGGTGATTCCGAACAGGCGATCCGCGTTCTCCATGGTACCACGACGGTGCGTGATGACGATGAACTGCGTCTGGTTCAGATTATGCAGGTACTCGGCGAAACGCGAAACGTTCGAGTCGTCGAGTGCCGCCTCGATCTCATCGAGGAGACAGAACGGCGACGGCTTCAGACACTGAATCGCGAACAGCAGCGCGATCGCCGTCAGCGCCTTCTCACCACCCGACAGCTGCATCATGTTCTGCAGCTTCTTTCCTGGTGTCTCGGCGATGATCGAAATCGAGGTCGTCAGCACATCCGGATCCGACGTATCGAGCTCCAGACGGCCCTGTCCGCCACCGAAGAGGATCTTGAAGGTCTTATCAAACTCCACCTGGATGCGCTGGAAGTTCTCGTTGAACTGCTTCCGCATGCCCTGGTCGAGCTCCTCGATGACCTTTCCGAGCGACTTCGCGGACTCCGTGAGGTCGAGGTACTGATTATTCAGGAACTCGTAACGCTCACTGACCTCCTTATACTGCTCGATCGCGTCGACATTGACCGGACCGAGCGCCTTCAGCTGGTTCTTCAGCTTCGATACGAGGGAACGCACCTCCGAGGTGTTCTTATACTCCTCGGAATAGCGCTTCTTCGCTTCATCGAAGGTGAGCCCGTACTCATCGAACATGTAGCTCGTGAGCTTATCGATCTTATCGTCGAGCTTCTCCTTCTTATTCTGCACACGCATCGACTCCTTCTCCATATCGAGCAGTCGCTGCGAGATCTCATCCTTGCGTCCGAAGAAGGACTTCCGCTCGGCGACGAGCTTCTCCTTCTCCTCCGTGGCCCGCGCCGTCTCCGCCTGGGCCTCTGCCGCCACCTTGTCTGCATTGGCGATCAGATCCTGGAGCTCTGTGATGCGATCCGCCTTCTCCGCGAGCACCTGGTCGCTGTTCTGCTGCGCATCCTCCATCTCGCCCTTCTCGGTCGTGAGGGCCTCGAGCTCGCCGTTCAGGCGATGCAGGGTCTCCGTCACGAAGTCGGTACGGGCCGACAGGGACGAGTACTCGACGTTGATCTGGGACGCGATCGCCATCGTCTTCGTGTTCTGATCGAGCTTCAGCTGCTCGATCTCCTCGTGATGCGCCTCTACGGACGCCTTCGCGAGCGCACGACGGTTCTCGCCCTCGCTCAGCTTCGCACGCAGCTCCGCGGCCTGCTTCTCGCCCTCGAGCATCTGCGCCTCGATCTCATCGAGCTCACGCTTCCGGCCCATCAGATTCGAACTGTTGCGGAAGGCACCACCCGAGATCGAACCGCCTGGATTCAGCTGCTCGCCCTCGAGCGTCACGATGCGGAGGCTCTGCCGGTACTTCCGCTGGATCTGCAGTGCGTTATCGATGTTATCGACCACGAGCACACGGCCCAGCAGGAACTCAGCGAGGCTGATGTACTTTTTATCGAGGTCAATGAGGTCGCACGCGAGTCCGATGGCGCCGCGCTCATGCGACGCCTGCTCACAGTTGTTATCACGGCGTCCGCGAATGTTGCTGAGCGGGAGGAAGGTGGCACGTCCGTAGCGATGCTGCTTCAGGAACTGGACCATGTCCTTCGCCGTCGCTTCGTCCTCAGTGACGACGTTCTGAATCGCGCCGCCGAGGGCCGTCTCGATCGCCGTCTCGTACTTCGCCGGTACCTCGATGAGGTCTGCCACGACGCCGAGGATACCGCGTCTCCGGTCGCGCTGGTCCATGACCATCTTGACCGCATTGCCGTAGCCCTCATAGCGCTCCGCGAGGTTTCGCAGGGTCTCGAGGCGGTTCTTGAGACGATCGAGCTCACGGTTCTTCTCGACGATACGCTCACGCAGCTGCTGATTCTCGGTGCCGAGCCGATCCACCAGCGCGGTATCACTCGCGATGATCGCATTGACCTCCTCGAGGCGCTGACCGAGCGCTGCGAGCTCCTTTCGCTGGTCCTCGATGTTCGTGAGGAAGCGGTCGTTCTTCACCGGGGAGCTCGTCTCGGCTTCCTTCACCGGACGCTCCTCGAGCTCGAAGTCCGGGCCCATGCAGCTCGACACGGTGAGCTCCGTCTCGTCCATCGTGGAGCCGATCATCTCGAGATCGAGATCGATGTTTTCCATCATCTCGTCAGTCGCCGCTTTGTTATCGCGGATGAAGGTGATCTGGTCACGGATCCAGCGAAGGAGGCTCCGGTTATCCTCGATCTGCGCGATACGGTCGAAAACGTCCTTTCCGAGGGCGTTGATTCGCTGCGTGTAGTGCAGTGCGTTGTTCTTTTCAGTGTTGATCTGCTCGTTCTGGAGATCGATCTGTCCCTGTAGGTTCGTCTTCAGGACATCCGACTGACTGACGGTATCCTTCGCCTGCTGGAGCTTCTCATCGAGGGCGTGGATCTGCTCCTCGAGCTCGTTGTACTTGCCGTTCAGCTGCTCGGACTCCTGCTTGATCGCGGCGAGGTCCTGCTCGACGGTGTCGGCGTTCGCATTGACCGTGTCGAGGCCCTTCAGCGTGTCCTCCATGTCGCGCACGAAGAGGTTCGCGTCGGCGTTGACGAGCTCGTCACGGATCGAGAGGTATTCACGGGCCTGCTCGGACTGCCGCTTCAGCGGGCCGACCTGGCGCTCGAGCTCGGTGAGGATGTCCGTCACTCGCGTGAGGTTCGCTTCCTCGTCGCTGAGCTTCTTCTCAGCGAGGGCCTTCCGGCGCTTGAACTTCACGATGCCGACCGCCTCATCGAAGAGGTCACGACGCTCCTCCGGCTTACCGGAGAGGATCTTATCGACCTGGCCCTGTCCGATGATGGAGTAGCCGTCCTTACCGATACCGGTATCGTAGAAAAGTTCGTTGATGTCCTTCAGACGACACTCGGTGCCGTTCAGCATGTACTCGGACTCGCCCGAGCGGTAGAGACGACGGGAAACCGTCACCTCGTCGTAATCGATGTTCAGGATGCGGTCCGAATTATCGAGGGTGATCGCCACGAAGGCCGAGCTCTGCGGGCGGCGAAGCTGTGTGCCGGCGAAGATGACATCCTGCATGGAGCTTCCACGCAGCTGCTTCACCTTCTGCTCACCGAGTACCCAGCGCACCGCGTCGGAGATGTTCGACTTTCCGGAGCCGTTCGGGCCGACGATGCCCGTGATGCCCTTACTGAAATCCAGGACGGTCTTGTTCGCAAAGGACTTGAAGCCCTGAATCTCAATAGATTTTAAATACATAACCTGTTTCCGCCTTCATGCGCTTTAGTGTCTGATACGCTGCGCCCTGCTCGCCCTTCTTCTTACTGGAGCCCTCGCCGATTCCGTAGGCCTCCCCATCGATCACTGCCTCGACACGGTAGTACCGGTCGTGACATGGGCCGGACTCCTCGATGACACGGTACTCGAGGGATTTTTTATTCTGCGACACGTACTCCTGAAGTACCGTCTTCGCATCACGATAGAGCCCTGCGTTCTCGATATCGCAGAGCACGAAACGACGCACGAACTTCTCCGCCGGTGCGAAGCCCCCATCGAGGTACATCGCGCCGATCACGGACTCGAAGGCATCGGAAATGACGGAATCACGACGGTTGATGCCCTCCCGCGCCTCGCCCTTTCCGAGGATGATGTAATCACCAAGGTTCACCTTTCGGGCTGCCTCTGCGAGCGTCGGCTCACATACCAGTGCGGCACGAATCTTGGTCATGACACCCTCCTGAATCACCGGACGGCGGTTGAAAAGAAAAACGCTGGAAACCAGCTCCAGCACAGCATCCCCGAGAAACTCGAGACGCTGATTCGAAGCCTCCTTCGGCTCCCCGCTCTCATTACTGTACGAAGGATGCGTCAGCGCATGCTTCAGAAGAGACACATCACGGAAATGGTATCCGATGGCCTCCTGTAAGATATCTAAATTCTGTTCCATACTTCTCCTAAAGGTACTTCATGATACAGAAGCCGAGGCATCGTATGCACGAGCCTGTGCATTCAAAGAACAGCTCGGAAGGTGCTGTCATCTGAACGAAGGCTTCACAGGGTGCGCCTGAGCGCAGGGCTTCCCGTGATGTCCTGGTGGCGAACGTTTCAGAGCTCTGCCACCAGGCAAAACGTCTTCCGCGCCGTGCATACCATGTCCGGCTTCAGTTTAAGATTTACTGATTGACTGCTTCCCGGATAGCGTCGACCGCATCCTGAACGGTGTGCATGTGCTCGGTGGCGTCATCCGGTACCTGGATACCGAACGTGTCCTCGATGGCCATCACGATCTGTACGACATCGAGGGAGTCCATCTCGAGGTCATCCACGAAGCGCGCCTCCGGGGTGATCTTCGCAGGATCCACACGCGGTACCTCCTTCACGATAATCTGCTTCAGCTTCTCAAATTCCATAGTTTCTCCTATCTGACCGGTTCATCGGTCCTGTTCGTGGGCACAACCCATGATTTTTGATTCTCTTCAGTTTATGGGGTCAGACCCCCCCTTGCGAAATTCTTAAGATTCGGCCGGCTGCGCGGCTTCTTCCGCGCGCCCGTTCTCGGCTTCGATGCTGGCGGCGATCTTCTGAACCGCGTCGGCGTGGACGAAGTCATAGCACTGCTGGATGGCGTGGGTGATTTCGCGCCCGTCGGTGTTACCGTGCACCTTTACGACGAGGCCACGGAGACCGAGGATCGGTGCACCGCCATACTGCTTCGCATCGAATTTCTTCAGTGTGCCCTTCAGGGTGCCCTTGATGAGTGCACCGCCGATGAGTGAGATCGGGGTGGACTTGATGGCACGCATGATCTCCTCGAGGAGCATCTTACCGACGCCCTCATACATCTTCAGGATGCAGTTGCCGACGAAGGCGTCACATACGACGACGTCGCAGGCACCGAAGGAAATCTCACGTGCCTCGCAGGAACCGATGAAGTTGATGTCCTTCACTTCCTTGAGGAGTGGCATGGTCTCCTTCACGAGGGCATTGCCCTTCTCCTCCTCTGCACCGACGTTGACGAGGCCGACCGTCGGGTTCTGGATGCCACAGACCTCCTTCATATAGATGGAGCCCATCTTCGCGTACTGGCCCAGCCACTCTGGTCTGGCGTCGACATTGGCACCACTGTCGAGAAGCAGGGTCACACCTCTGCTGGTCGGAATCAGTGCACCGAACGGTGGGCGTGGCACACCCTTCGCACGTCCGATGATGAGCTGACCGCCGGCGAGGATCGCACCGCTGGAGCCCGCGGAAATGAAGGCATCGGCATGGCCCTCCTTCACGAAATGAAGCGCCTTCACGATGCTGGAATCCTTTTTACGACGGATCGCGAGCACCGGCGCCTCATGCAGGGAAATCCCCTCCGCCGCATCACAGATCTCGACACGCGCCGCGAGCTCCGCCGCCGACACCCCGGCTGCCTTCGCGCTCTTCTGAAGCTCTTCCTTCAGAAGAGCTTCCGGACCGAAAAGAAAAAGCTTCGTATCTTTCGTGACTGCAAGGGAACGAAGCGCACCATCCATGATCGCGGAAGGTTCTTCATCACCACCCATACAGTCGATTGCTATTCTGACCATAATACTCCTTTTCATCTGTTTGTCGTGTGAAGACCGCATGCTATATAGCTTGCCTGCGTCTATACTTCGTACGCAAACCATCTCTACTATAAAATCAAAATATCTTATTATTCTAATATGCGCGCTTCTATTTTGCAAGAATTGCATGCATCGTGTTACTGTTCACACGAGTGCTGATCAGGCAGGGGGCCGTGTTGGTCTTCCGTCCCACTACCGGCTGCCCAACACGGCCTCTTGCCGGAACGGTTACGTAGAGCCCCGGAGGACCTGGCCTCCGGGGCTCTGAAAGCACGAAATCACTCATGGATCAGCTGATGATAGCGCCGCTTCTCCTCATACATCCGCTCGTCCATCTCGCGCAGGAAGGTTTCGGTGTCACTCGGGTCGAGCTTTGCATGGCCCATCGAGACGCTGATCTTAAACGGTTCCGCACCGGAGCGGTTGAAGACATCGAGGCGACGGTTGATTTCCGTCATGGTCTCGAAGACCTCGTTCGGGTCTTCACAGATCAGCAGCGCCACGAACTCATCACCGGCATAGCGGATCGGAATTCCGCCATCTGGAAGGGCCTTCGTGAGGATGTTGCCCATCACGCGGATCGCCTGGTCACCCATGCTGTGACCGTAGAGGTCGTTGATCTTCTTGAAGTCATTGACATCCATCATGATCCCGTAGACGGAGAATCGCGACAGTCTTTCCTGATTTGCGAGCACACGGTCGAGGTAACGCCGGTTATAGAGTCCCGACAGCGAGTCCGTCGAGATATTCTCGGAGTACACCTGCATCTGCACGAAGGTAAGAGAGATGGCGACCGAAATCCAGGAGCTCGTGATGCCATACCGCAGGAACTGGATGACGACACCGAGCACGCAAGGTCCCATAAAGTAGAATATCGGGAAGAAATCGAGGTTCACGCCCTCTTCCCTCGAGTGATATACGAGGTAAATGCTGTAGAGCAGATACAGATACACCGAGATATAACCGATGATCGAGTAGAAGCCGCGGCTGTACGTGTTATCCGCTGAAATCGTAAACATGAAGCCGTTTCCGCACAGGTTATACAGGAGACAGCCGAACTCGAACAGGAGCGGGATCGCCACGAAACGGAGGTTTCGCCGATACCGTGCATGATTCTTATAGATATGCAGGTCGACATAGAGACACCACAGGAAGCCGACGCTGGCCGTACCCATATAAGAAAGGCTGTTCGTGAGATAGTTGAGAATCCGCGCTCCGACGAAGCTCTGCCCATCTATGACGAACGAAAGGGTGTCGATCACGGCACCCAGCAGAGTGATGAGTGTCATCCAGTCATAGATGCGGTCATCCCCATGTATACTCTCTCTGTTTCGTCGGCGGCAATACAGCAGAAACGCCATCATGATGATGGCAGCGCCATTCGCCATGAAAATCTCTTCAAAAATCATCGTTTTATCCTGCCAAATCTCTTCATTTCATCCAGTATATCGACATTTTCATCCTTAAAGTATAAAATTCCGGCGCCCTTAATGCAATCCGAATGCGGTAATTTACATAAAAAAACGGGCAATGCCTGATGTAGACATTGCCCGAATATGGTTTACTACGTATGACAGTGGTTTAGTTTCCCTGTGCAGCGTTCTCTTCTACGATCTTATTCTGAACGTCGCCTGGTGCCTGCTCATAGCGAGCGAAGCTGTACTCGTAATCGCCGGTACCGCCGGTCATGGAGCGAAGGTCGGTGCCGTAGCCGTACAGATTTGACATCGGAACCTCAGCCTGGATGACCTGCTTGCCATGGCCGATGGACTCCATACCGAGGACTCTGCCGCGGCGCTTCGTCATATCACCCATGATATCGCCGGTATTGGCATCTGGAACCGTGACCTTGACGGATGCGATCGGCTCGAGAAGAATCGGCTGACACTTCATGAAGGCATCCTTAAACGCCATGTTCGATGCCGTCTTAAACGCCATATCGGAGGAATCGACCGGATGGTAGGAACCATCGAGGAGGATCGCCTTCACACCGACAACCGGATATCCAGCCAGAGGTCCCTTCTCACAGCCCTCCTGTACGCCCTTCTCGACAGCCGGGAAGTAGTTCTTCGGAACGGATCCGCCGAATACCTGCTCCTCGAATACGTATGGATGATCGAGGTCGCCGGACGGCTCGAACTGCATGATGACATCACCGAACTGGCCGTGTCCGCCGGACTGCTTCTTATATCTGCCCTGTACCTTCGCGCTCTTCTTGATGGTCTCACGATATGCGAAACGAGGCTTCGAAAGGACGAGGGTTACGTTATAGCGCTCCTTGATCTCGGAAGCGATGACGTCGAGCTGCTGGTCGCCGATACCATAGATGAGGGACTGACGATTCTCTGGATCGGAAACGGTCTTGAGGGTCTTATCCTCTTCCATCATACGGGCGAGTGCGGTCGCGAGCTTATCTTCCTCGGTCTTGTTCTCGGCAGCGTAGGCCTTAAAGGTATATGGGGTCGAGAACTGCGGGCCGTGGTACATGATCGGCGCGTTACGAACCGCCATCGTATCACCGGTCGCCGTGACGCTGAGCTTCGCTACAGCACCGATATCACCGGACTTAAGCTCCGGAACCTCGATGGATTCCTTACCGCGGAGAACGTAGATCTTACCGATCTTCTCGGTGGTTTCCTTGTTTACGTTATAGACCTCTGTGTTCGGCTTCAGGGTACCAGTGCAGACCTTCATGAGGGAGTACTTTCCGAGGAACGGATCCACGATGGTCTTCCATACCTTCGCGGTCAGGGTCGCATCGGAATTATACTTCGCGGTGAAACGCTCGCCGTTCGATACATCGACGCCGACGGTCTCGAACTCATCCGGTGCCGGGAAGTACTTGTCGATGACCTGAAGAAGGACATTGAAGCCCTGTACGTTTACGCCGGAGCCCATGAGCACCGGAACCATGCTGCAGGTCTTCACGTTCTGACGAAGTGCGGTCTGGATTTCCTCGACGGTGAACTCCTCACCACCGAAGTACTTCTCCATGAACTCGTCAGAGGTCTCTGCAACGGCCTCCAGAAGAGCGTTTCTTGCGATACCGAGGTTCTTCTTAACGTACTCAGGAATCTCGCAAGGCGCATACTCGTTCGGTTTCGTGAACTTACGGCCCTCCATCTTTACGACGTTTACGAGGCCGACAAACTTCTCATTTTCGCGGATCGGGATCTGGAACGGTGCGACGGAACGTCCGAACTGCTTCTCTAGATTCAGTACCAGCTGACGGAAGGATGCGTGATCGTCATCCATGTTTGTCACGAAGAAAAGACGTGGGATGC
This sequence comes from uncultured Oribacterium sp., assembly GCA_902485915.1. GTDB lineage: Bacteria > Bacillota > Clostridia > Lachnospirales > Lachnospiraceae > Oribacterium. Next base: position 12,336 of record CABTMH010000070.1, read on the forward strand.
GGAACTTCTCACAGATGTCCCATGCTCTCAGTGTGCCCGGCTCGATGCCTGCCTTACAGTTCACGACGATGATGGCAGCGTCCGCTACAGAAATTGCTTCCTCCACCTCGCCTACGAAATCAAAATAACCCGGAGTGTCCAGTATATTCATCTTGAGATCTCCGTGCTCACCCTTATACTCGATCGGAACGGTGGTCGCGGAAATCGAAAACTTTCTCTTGATTTCTTCCTTGTCGTAATCCGAAACTGTGTTGCCCTCAGGGACGCTTCCCATCCGGGTGGTGGTGCCGGTCACATAGGCCAGAGCCTCTGCTACGGTCGTCTTACCTGCGCCGCCATGTCCCAAAAGAACAACGTTACGTATGTTTCCGGTGTCATATACCTTCATAAGTCTTTCCCTCCTGTGCATACGAAGTATTCATTAGTTAGTATTCTACTAAAAATATAAGCCTAATACAAGAAATTTGTGAATATTATACCAATATACTTTATGCGTCAGTTTCTGTTTGGAGGTGTGCTGATATGACAGGGGCCGGAGGGCAGCCATTAGAAACACAGTCCTCTGAGATAAAAAGAGCCCCCGGAGGACCGACTTTAGAAGTACAGTACTCCGGGGGCGTGATTGCATGATCGTTTTTACTACATTGAAATCCA
>CABTMH010000071.1 GCA_902485915.1 uncultured Oribacterium sp.
CGATGCAGAGCATGAGGATGAAATCGTGGCGAGTGCGAAGGATGCAGACGGCTGGACCGTGGATCGAAACGATGGTTCGGTCTATACCTTTACTTCTTTCGATGCCAATGCAGGCTACCGGCTGGTGGTGACCGATGCCGCAGCGGGTTCTCGTTTCTATGCGCTCGAAAAGACGACCGACGGCGGAACGATATGGGAGCGGATCAATGATGATCCTTTCGGCGGAAGCATTGGCGTCGCCGAAGGCATCGAATTCTTCACCGAAGATTTCGGCTTCATCGGCCTGCAGAGTGCATCCGCCGACTACTCCAGAATCTTCCGAACAGAAGATGGCGGTCGCAGCTTCACGGAAATCGAGCTTCCGACGGAAGAGATCACCGAAGTCCCGGAGCCAGGAAAATCCTACGGCCTGACACTCGAAAACTACCAGTACCTCACGATGCCGACCGACGACGGCACGACCCTCAGCCTGATGCTCACGCCCGGCGCTGCCGAAAATGACAGCATTCGCTTCTGCTCAGAAGACCAGGGAAAGAGCTGGCATATAGCGCAGTAAAGTAAGGCACCTGCCCGGAGGGGATGCACCTTTTCAGAAGGGCACCGATTTCGAAGTCAGAAATAAACTTTGATACAGAAGCGTAATGGGGTCAGACCCCATAAAGTGAAAAGAAGAGGGGCGTCCTGTGACACCCCTCTGTCTGTGCTTGAAACCGAACCTCCGCACGCAGTTTCCTGCAGGTTTTCTACGAGACCGCGTTTACAAATGTAAACAAATGATATATGCATCTTTCGTTAGACCATGAACTTTTACAGATAAGAAATAACGGATAACCGAATAAGCGCTTACCATAAACCTTAACGGATACAGGCCCTCATGAAAAACATGAGAAAAATGTCTCGTACGGAAAAACTATTAAATTTCTACATCGAAGAGCACCGTCTGATTATACTTATCCAGTGCGAGCTGCATCTCCATGATGGTGTCGGACACCTTTTCGTAGTCCTGCTTCACCTGTGCGAGATCGTAGTTCAGGTACATATACTCCGGTGCCGGATTTCTGCTTCCGAAGCCTGATACCTGACGTGTTTTCGGCAGTGCCTTACGCATCTGGTCGAGGGTACTTTTCCGTCGATTGAGCTGCGACATCCGGATAAGGATGGTGTCGACGCTCATCTCTGTATCGCCGACCATGATCCTTGCAGTGGCGTTCGTAAGATTCAGCGCGTGCTTGATGGTGGCGATCTTCTCGTCGAGTGCCGCGATGGTCGCGGAAACCTCCGCATAGTCGTACTCCGGAATCACCGGCTCCTCGTTCGTCGCCGCCACATAGGTCTTTGAATTCGCTTCCTTATCGAGCCAATAGGACTTCTCATCCTCCAGACTTCTCAGCATCTTATTCGCGATTGCGGATGTCATTTTCTGCATGTCGATTCCTCCATTTTCTTCGTCAGATCATGATTTCGTTCGCCTATAATTGAGTGATTTTCCCTGTAAGCAAAAGCTGAAACAGCATTCATCCACTCGCTTGATTCTGTAGTCATTATAAGGCAGCGGACAGTGTTTGTCATTCGACGGATGGTTTAATGGGGGCTGCCTGAATCGGTACATTTATGGCGTTAATAAGTCGGCTTTCAACCAGAAGTTTAGTGCATTTTCTGCGCATCTGCCTTATAATGATAACCTGACTTTAAAAGACAGTAGGGTGGAGGAATCTGCATAGAGCAGGCGCCGGGGCGATATACGGAGGTGAAGAGATGGAACCTATTTATGTGTCAATTGAGCCTGAGAAGACCGGAAAGAAAATCAAGAAGCTGCTCGATGCGAGTGGGTATACCGTGCGGGATGTGCAGAGCCTGATGGGCTTTAATAATCCGCAGGCGATCTACAAGTGGCTTTCGGGAAAGTCACTGCCGAGCATCGATAACTTCGTGATTTTAAGCAGACTGTTGCATATCAGCATTGATAACCTCCTCGTCGTGGACGGGGAGGTTGTTGTTTTATATGGGAATGCGGTGTTTAGTATTGATTATTTCGTGTGATCCACAGGAAGGTCGCGGTGAAGAGGATGCCCTTCACGATGGAGGTGCTGGTGAGTGCCCACCAGATGCCGTTCAGTCCGAGCTCACGGCTGAGAAGAATCGCGAGCGGGATGCGGGCGCTGGTGAAGGCGATGCTCAGGATGCTGCACAGGCGTGTCTTTCCGAGGCCGGAGAGGGCACCGACGGTGGTGAGCTCGACGCACATGAAGGCTTCACTGAAGCCGATGATGATGAGGTAGCTGATCGCGGTGGCGATGGCCTGTGGCTCGTGGAAGAAGATGCCGGCGAGCGGTCCCGGGAAGCAGATGAAGATCGCGGTGACGAGGATGCCCCAGAGTCCGACGGTGAGGAGGGAGATGAGGTAGCCCTTCCGGATCCGGTCATGCTTCGCAGCGCCATAATTCTGGGCGACGAAGGCATTGAGCGCGGCGGCGAAGCCGTCTGCTGTGTTCCAGGAGATGGACTCGATCTGTCCGCCGACACGCTGGGTGGCGACAGCTTCTGCGCCGTAGCCGGAGACCATGCGGGTGAGGACCATGGAGATCGCGCAGTAGGCCATGCTCTGGAGGGCGGTCGGGACGCCGATCTGGAAGATGCCCTCGAGGATGCTGAGTGGCATGCGGGTGAGGAGGCGGGTGCCCTTCAGGATGTTGTCCTTATGACCGCGGAGAACGCCGAGGACCATGATCAGCATGACGATGGCCTGGGCAGTGACGGTCGCGATGGCGGCACCAGTGACGCCGAAACGCGGGAAGGGGCCCGGACCGAGGATCAGCACCGGATCGAGTATCATGTTGATGACGAGGCCGATGAGGTTCGCGATGAACGGGGTCTTCGAGTCACCCTGAGCGGTGTAGAGGCCGGTGAGAGTCAGGCTCAGGAAGGAGAAGACCACGAAGCCGCAGGCGATGCAGGTGTAGGAGATCGCGGCGGCGTAGGACTCGGCGTCACTCAGCTGGAAGAAGTTCACGAGCGGATGCACGAAGGCGACGCAGACGAGTGCGTAGAGGAGGCCCATCAGCGTGGACAGCTGTATGGCGGTCTGCGCGTAACGATGCGCGCGGTCATGATCACCGCGCCCTAAGCATTGAGCCACATGCACCTGACCGCCCATGCGCGCCATGGAGGCGAGGCCCTGGGAGAGCCAGGTGAACATGCCGCCGACACCGACGCCGGCGACCGCCTTCGAGCCGAGCATGCCGATCCATGCCATATCCGTGATGTTGTACAGGGTGCCGATGAACGACGACGCCATGATCGGAAGCGCGAGCTTCACCAGCGTCGTCATGATCGGTCCCTTCGTTAAATTACCATTCATAGTGAGCATTCCTTTTTGTGTAGTTCGTGAAAAGTTACACGAAAACCGGGCGATGATGCAGGTGTCGCTCTCCATCCGGCTCGGTGTACTCTGAGCTAGTATACACGAAAATAAGAAAAGGTCGAAGGGGTATTATTTCCACTTACGCTGCAGTACCCATAGCCTGCTCCAGTAGGCATTGACCGTTTTCTGTCCTCTTTAAGAATGAAATCGTGTTTGATTCACCTGGGCATGAAAAAGCCTGGATCATCCGGGCAACGATGAATGCCTGCAAGGATCTTCTCCGCACGAACTTCTGGAAACGTGCTGTAGATCTCGACGCATCTGCAGAGCTGGAAGCCCCGGCGGTGACGGAGTCTGCGCTGCTCGATGAAGTGATGAAGCTTCCGAAAAACTACCGCGCCAGCATCTACCTTTATTATTATGAAGGCTACACGGTGAAGGAAATCGCAGCGATGCTTGGAAAATCAGAGAATGCAATCTCGGCGTACCTGTCGCGCGGACGAGATGTTCTCGATGGCAGATGAGCTGATATCGCATGGTAAGTGAACTCATCCTATAAAGAAACAGGCATGCAAGATACATACAGCGTAACAGTTCAGCCGATGTGACTTCTTCACTTCGGCTGATTTTTTTGTGAATACGTCCTATGAATTTTTGCGATACTTCAGCAGGCAGGTTATTCTTTACAAACCCGGCGGTGTTCCCTTATCATAACTAGTAAATTTAGTTAAAAATGCGTTGTAGCAAGGCCAATCGGCCTTCGGTCTACCCGCTCAGAGAGCTGCCGGCTGGTGCGAGGCAGTGCGGTGTACCGGATGTTTATCTCCTTGCGAGCAGCCGTGCCGAAAAGGGCCCGATCAGGTGCCACAGCAGAGTAGGTGCGGACGGCAGGCACCGTTATCAGGGCCAGCGGACTGTTGGGTCTGCACGAAGGGGCTGTCGATCAGAGACAGCAAGAAGAGTGGTACCGCGGAAGGTGAATCGTAACAGCTTTCGTCTCTTACAGGGTCTATGGACTTTGTGGGGGCGGAGGCTTTTCTTTTAACTATCTTCGAAAAGCGATGACGCTTTCAGTACTTTCAGAGAAAGGCAGGCACATACTATGGTGACACTGGATAAAATCTATCATGCAAGCTTCGTTTTAAAGGATGTGGCGCGGAAGACGGACCTCATCGCGGCACCTCGGCTCGTGTCAGACGCGCAGGTCTACCTGAAGACCGAGAACCTGCAGGTGACCGGTAGCTTCAAGGTGCGCGGTGCCTACTATAAGATCAGTCAGCTGAGCGAGGAGGAGCGCAGTCACGGGATCGTGGCCTGCAGCGCCGGCAACCACGCGCAGGGCGTCGCCCTCGCAGCGACGAAGATGGGCATCAAGAGCGTCGTCTGCATGCCGGATGGTGCGCCGATCATGAAGGTCGAGAGCACGAAACGTCTCGGTGCAGAGGTCTGTCTCGTGAAGGGCACCTACGACGATGCGCATGATAAGGCCGTCGAGCTCCAGGAGGAGACGGGCATGACCTTCATCCATCCGTACGACGACGATGCGGTCATCGCGGGCCAGGGCACGATCGGTCTCGAGATCCTCGACCAGCTCGAGGATGTGGACGCGGTCATCGTGCCGATCGGTGGCGGCGGACTGATCTCCGGTGTCGCCTTCGCGATCAAGAGCCTCCGTCCGGAGTGCAAGGTCTATGGTGTGCAGGCGGCCGGTGCGCCGAGCATGTTCAACGCTTACCACGATCATCAGTGGGAGTCCCTCGACAGCGTCTCGACCTTCGCGGATGGTATCGCCGTGAAGAATCCGGGCGAGACCACCTTCCAGATGGTCGAGAAGTACGTGGACGATGTCGTGACCGTCAGCGAGGATGAGACCGCCGCTGCGATCCTCGCACTGATCGAGAATCAGAAGCTGATCGCCGAGGGTGCCGGTGCTGTGTCGGTCGCTGCCGCGATGTTCGGGAAGCTTCCGATCAAGGGAAAGAAGGTCGTGTGCCTCATCAGTGGCGGCAACATCGACGTGAACATCCTGTCCCGCGTCATCACCCGTGGCCTCGTCATGAGCGGCCGCAACGCGAACCTGATGATCGCGCTCGAGGATAAGCCGGGCCAGCTCCAGCAGGTCAGCGAGATCGTTTCGAAGTGTGGTGCCAATGTCGTTTCCGTGCATCATGACCGCGGCGACGCGAACATGGCGATCTCCAGCTGCTTCCTGAAGCTCGGCCTCGAGACCCGTGACCAGCAGCAGATCGAGGAGATCCGCGCGGCCCTCACGCAGGCCGGCTTCCGCCTCGTCACCGAGCGCGCCTGATCTGGGCCAATGCTTCCGACGGGACATCATCACTATAACGAAGAAGCTCGGCCTCGAGACCCGTAACCAGCAGCAGATCTAGGCCCGTGCCTCCGATGAGATATCGTCACTATAATTAAGAAAGCTCAGCGAAGGGCAGCAGAGAGGATCCTCCCGGTACCGCCCTTCAGCGAAAAAAGAGAAGGGAGTGGAGAAGGATGAATCTGCATTACATGAATCAGCGTTTAAGCAGTCTCGTGGTGTTCCGCGCGCTGCTTCAGGATCCGGTGATCGCGGCGTTTCAGCGGATGCTGGCGAGCGCGGAGCTCGACGACGGCGATGCCTTCGCCACGGCCTGTGCGGCGTTCGAGCACCAGCTGTTTGAGAAGACGGAGAACTGGACGGAGTACCTCAGCACCGCGGTGCTGGAGAGTGAGAACATCTGCGTGCGGCGACAGGCCCACGGCGAGCTCAGTGCCGTCCTGGCGGACAGTCTGCAGCGGGAACTGGTACTGCTGAACGAGCTGTCTGCATTGACCCTGGAAGAGCTGACGGCCGAGATGACCGACGCGCCGGACTACTTCGTCGCGTGGGTCACCGGGGCGGGCGACCTGCCGGCAGAGTATGCGAAGCGTATGCAGGAGGTCGGCACGAGGGGCTACGGCATGTTCGCGCGGAACCACGTCTTCGTGGTGGAGGATGGCCGGCTGGTGCCGGTGAAGCATCCGGATCCGCAGCGGCTTTCCGAGCTGCCGGGCTACGAGAGGGAGCGCGAGAAGGTCATCGCGAACACGGAGGCGCTGCTGGATGGACGTCCGGCGAACAACGTGCTGCTGTACGGCGATGCGGGCACCGGCAAGTCGAGTGCCATCAAGGCCATCGCGAACGAGTATGCGGCGCGGGGCCTGCGTCTCGTAGAGGTGAAAAAGAACCAGCTCTATCAGATCCCGGATCTCATGGATCAGCTCGCAGCGAACCCGCTGAAGTTCATCCTGTTCATCGATGACCTCAGCTTCACGACGAACGACGATAACTTCGCCGCACTGAAGGCCATCCTCGAGGGAAGCGTCGGCGGTCGCGCCGGCAACATCGCGGTCTATGCGACGAGCAACCGGCGGCATCTCATCAAGGAGACGCTCGAGGACCGGCAGGGCAGCGATATCCACGAAAGCGATACGCGTCAGGAGCTGATGAGCCTCGCGGCACGCTTCGGCCTCACGGTGACCTTCGGGCAGCCGGACCGGAGCCGCTTCGTGCAGATCGTCACGGACCTCGCCGCACAGTATGGCGTGGAGGGCGATCCGGAGAAGCTGATCGTACGGGCGGAGGCCTTCGCGATCCGCGCCGGCGGACGAAGCCCACGTGTCGCGAAGCAGTTCATCGAGCTGTGTAAAGCAGGCGTGCTGAGCTGATAGGCGATGAGCCCCCGGGAAGCCGCGGATCGCGCGGCAGAGGGCGTGCCGGATGAAGTGAAAAACAGAGTTCTCGTATGATGCGAGGACAGCGGATAGATGAAACAGGAACCGCGAGGGAGCGGTGGAAGAGGAGGAAACAGTCCATGATTTTAAATGGCTCTCAGATATTTGTAGAAGTGCTGGTGGAGCAGGGCGTCGATACACTGTTCGGTTATCCGGGTGGTGCGGTGCTGAACCTCTACGATGAGCTGTACCGTAACCAGGATCGCATCCACCACATCATGACGGCGCACGAGCAGGGGGCGAGCCACGCGGCGGACGGCTATGCGCGGGCGACCGGAAAGACGGGCGTCGTGCTGGCGACCAGCGGTCCGGGTGCGACGAACCTCGTCACCGGTATCGCGACGGCCTACATGGATAACGTGCCGATGGTCGCATTTACGGGCAATGTCGGCACCGCGGTCTTAGGTCGCGATGCCTTCCAGGAGGCGTATATCGAGGGGATCACGATGCCGATCACGAAGCACAACTACACCGTGCGTCGGGTCGAGGACCTCGCAGATACGATGCGGGAGGCGTTCCGTATCGCGCAGAGCGGTCGTAAGGGTCCGGTGCTCGTGGATATCCCGAAGGACATCACGGCGGCGAGCTGTGCGTTTACGCCGAAGAAGCCGGCGGAGATTCCGGTGAACACGGAGGTCGATGCAGAGGATCTCGTCCGGGCTGCGGAGCTCATCAACCAGGCGACGCGTCCGGTGGTCTACTTCGGTGGCGGTGTCGCCGTCAGCGAGGCGAGCTGTCAGGCACTGCGCGATCTTATCGCGAAGGCGGACATACCGGCGACCTACACGCTGATGGCAGCGGGTGTCCTCCACTACGGGGACAGGCGGAACCTCGGTCTCATCGGTATGCATGGCACCTACACCGCGAACCAGGCGGTCGACCAGGCAGACCTCGTGCTGGCGATCGGTGCCCGCTTCTCGGATCGTGTCGCGCTGAACCCGGAGAAGTTCGCGGCCGGTGCGAAGATCGTGCAGATCGATATCGATGCCAGTGAGGTGGATAAGAACGTCCTCGTCGACGCTTCGGTGGTCGGCGATGCGGCGGTCGTGCTGCAGGCGCTGCTTCCGCTGGTGGATGCTGCCGACCATACAGACTGGTTCACGCAGATCGCGGAGTGGCAGGCGGCCGACTATCAGCCACAGGACAGCGAGACGGTCCTGAAGCCGCATCAGATCATCCGAGAGACCTGCGAGATGACCGGGCCGGATACGACCTACGTCACCGATGTCGGTCAGCATCAGATGTGGGCGGCACAGTACGTGCTTCATACGAAGCCACGTGGCTTCCTGACGAGTGGTGGTCTCGGTACCATGGGCTACGGCTACGGTGCGGCGATCGGTGCCCAGGTGGCGCTCGGTAACGAGCATCGCGTGATCCACTTCACGGGTGACGGCTCCTTCCATATGAACCTGAACGAGGCGTGTACGGCGGTGAGCTACGAGCTCCCGATCATCACGATCATCTTCAACAACCAGGTGCTCGGCATGGTGCGCCAGTGGCAGACGGCCTTCTACGGCAAGCGCTATTCGAGCACCGATCCGGAGCGGAAGACCGATTATGTGAAGCTCGCCGAGGGCTTCGGTGCGAAGGGCTACCGCTGCGAAACCATGGCGGAGTTCCGTGCAGCCATGGCAGAAGCATTGACGAATCCGGGACCGAGCTGGATCGAGTGCCGCATCGATAAGGATGAGAAGGTGCTGCCGATGATTCCGCCGGGAGGCACGGTGCAGGATATCACCATGTCGGACGACGAAAGGGGGCAGGTATGATGGAAAATCAGTATAAGTATCCCCGCAGGGTCATCAGCATCCTGGCGGTGAACCGCTACGGTGTGCTGGCGAGGATCTCGAATATGTTTAACCGCCGGAGCTTCAACATCGACAGCATCACGACCTCAGAGACGATGGATCCGGGCATCGCGCGGATCACGATCACGGTCCACGTCGATGAGCAGAAGCTGAAGCAGCTGCTGCTTCAGACACGGCGGCTCGAGGATGTGCGCGAGGTGTACGAGCTTGCGACGGCGAGCGTGCAGCGGGAGCTCCTGCTCATCAAGGTCCGTGCGGATAAGGATAACCTGCCGAGCCTCCGCGACATCGCCGGGGTCTATAAGGCGAAGATCATCGATCTCTCCCCGGACAGCCTCGTCATGGAGCTCACCGGTAAGCCGGAGAAGGTCGAGGGCTTCCTCAACATGATGCGGAATTACGAAGTGCTCGAGATGTGCCGGACCGGCATCACCGCACTCGAGCGCGGTACGGATCATATCTTCGGGGACGAAGAGTAAGAAGTGCCTGCATCGATGGACCGACTCGAGGGGTAGATGCTCTGGTGTCGGGGATGAAAGGCCGTGCGATGGTCGAAAAGGTCGGAGGCATCGGCCGAATAAACGTCAGTAAAAGC
>CABTMH010000072.1 GCA_902485915.1 uncultured Oribacterium sp.
GGTGAGAAATCCGTCCGGGCAGAGGTTCTGGCGGTACAGGAAACTGTACATAAGGAAGAGGCAGGAGACCTTTTTAAGTATCTATGAAACGAAGACAGCGTCCGCGTAAAAATCTATCCAGCAACCGTCTGGCGATCATCGGCATCACGATCGTGGTGCTGTTCCTTGCGATCGCCATCAACATCCGGGGCAAGACGCTTCGGCAGCAGGAGCGGGACTACCAGGCCCAGGAAGAGAGCCTGGATGCGGCCATCGCCGATGAAGAGCAGCACGGTAAGGAGCTGGAAGAGAAAAAGGTCTACGTAAAAACGAAGGAATTCACGATGGAGAAGGCCCGCGAGATCTTCGGACTGAAGCTGCCGGACGAAATCATCATCAAACCGGATGAAAAGTAAGAGAGAACTTAGTAAAATGAGGTGGAGAGACGCAGGTTTCTCCACCTTCGCTTTTTGATGAGAGAGGAGCTTCACATGGATGCGCTTATGCTGGAAATCAAACGATATATCGGGGCGAATCAGCTGATCCGTCCGGGCGATGGCGTCGTGGTCGGCCTTTCGGGTGGCCCCGATTCGGTCTTCCTGCTGTATGCGCTGCACACGCTGCAGGCCCGGATGGGCTTTGCGCTTAGGGCGGTGCATGTCCATCACGGCATCCGCGGCGCGGAGGCGGACCGCGACGAGACGTTTTCGGAGACGCTCTGCGCGAAGCTCGACATCCCGTTTCAGGCCGTGCATGTCGCGGCTCCGGCGTACGCGGCGCAGCATGGGCTCAGCCTGGAGGAGGCCGCGCGCATCCTCCGTTACGAGGCCCTCGAGGCCGCGCGGCAGCAGCTCGGGCAGACACTGGCCGCTGGAACGGCAGCCACTTCTGCGCCTGCCGCCTGGGTCGCGGTGGCGCATCATCTCGATGATCAGGCGGAGACCGTCCTCCATCATCTCGTGCGCGGCGCGGGGCTTCGCGGCCTCGCAGGCATGGGAAATCGGCGAAATCACGTGATTCGGCCATTGCTTTCCATAAAAAGAGAAGATATACTGAAATGGCTTAAAGAGCATGATATATCGTACGTGACGGATTCGACGAACGCGGATCCGCACTACACCCGGAATCGCATTCGCAGCACGGTACTGCCGGAGCTTCGAGAGATCAACCCGGAGGCGAGCGCCCACATCGCGCACAGCGCAGCGCTCCTTCGCGAGGCGGATGCGTATTTTCATGCGCTCGCGTTTCAGTATGTGGACGCACACGCGACCCTGATAGAAGCCCCGGCCGAGCCGACGGTCCTCAGGTCGATCGCGCTTCCTGTTGTGAAGCTGAAGGCGTACCCGGAGCTCGTGCGGCAGTACGTCTACATCGAGCTGCTCCGCCGGATCGGAACGCCCGAGAAGGACTGGAGCGCCGTGCATTATCGGGACATCGACCGGCTGATTTTCGGGCCGGGCGGCGCGCATCTCGATCTTCCATACCGGATGAGCGCAGAGTATCGTAAAAAAACCTTGATTCTACAGGAGAATCGAGAGGTTATCAGTGTAAAAAGGAGAAAAAAACATGGCTGAGCATGTCAGAGTCCTGATCCCGGAGGATCAGATCGAAGCACGTATCACAGAAATTGCGGATCAGATTTCAGAGGCGTATAAGGGCGAGTCCCTCCACCTCATCTGCATCCTGAAGGGTGGCGCGATGTTCATGTGCGAGCTCGCGAAGCGCATCCATGACGTGGATGTATCCTTCGACTTCATGTCCGTCTCCAGCTATGGCGGCGGCACGACCTCCAGCGGCATCGTGAAGATCGTGAAGGATCTCGATGAGCCGCTCGAGGGCAAGCATGTCATGATCGTCGAGGACATCATCGACACCGGACACACGCTGAACCATCTGAGCAGGATGCTCCTCGACCGGAAGCCGCTGTCCATCGAGATCTGCACGCTGCTGAACAAGCCGTCCCGTCGCGAGAAGGAAGTGCCAGTGAAGTACTCCTGCTTCGAGATCCCGGACGAGTTCGTGGTCGGCTATGGTCTCGACTATGACCAGCGCTACCGTAACCTTCCGTTCATCGGTGTGGTAGAGTTCGATCAGTAAGTATATCAGGAAGTAAGAAAGTAAATGAACCAGAGTACGATTAACCAGGAGGCACTGTACACCTCGGGGACGGCCAGCTACCGCATCCCGGAGGAGCCGAATCCTGGAGATACCGTTACGCTCCGATTTCGGACAGCACGGCAGGACGTGGATGCCGTCTATATCTTTTTCCACGAAGCCAACAGCAGCACGAAGATGCAGCTCGTCGAGCGTGACGCACGCTTCGACTATTATGAACATAAGGTCATGGTCGGCCAGGCCACTCAGAGCTACAGCTTTTTCATCCAGAAGGGTCAGGAGCGCCTGCACTTCAACCGCCTCGGCGTCTGCGATGACATGAACCGCGAGCTCTCATACCGCTTGATGCCGGGCTTCCATATCCCGGACTGGGCGAAGGGTGCCATCATGTACCAGATCTTCATCGATCGCTTCTGTGATGGCGACCCGACGAACGACGTCGTCGACAACGAGTACATCTACCTCGGCAGAGCAGCGCGTGGTGTGCAGGACTGGAACACCCCTGTCGAGGCCTTCGACGTACACAGATTTTATGGCGGTGACCTCGCCGGCGTGCGCTCGAAGCTCGACTATATCCAGCGCCTCGGCGTCAGCGTCATCTACTTCAACCCGCTTTTCGTGTCCCCGTCGAACCATAAGTACGACGCGCAGGACTACGACCACATCGATCCGCATATCGGAAAGATCGTGAAGGACGGCGGCACCCTCGTCGAGGACTGGGAGGACGATAACGTCCGCGCGACCCGCTACTCGATCCGCACGACCGGCCGTGAAAACCTCGAGGCCAGCGACCAGCTCTTCATCGAGTTCGTCGAAGCCTGCCATGCCCGTGGTATGCGCGTCATCATCGACGGCGTGTTCAACCACTGCGGCTCCTTCCACAAGTGGATGAACCGTTCCGGCTTCTATAACTATAAGGATCAGGCCAATGCTTATGCCGCGGGTGCGTACCAGCGCAAGGACAGCCCGTACCACGATTACTTTGCGTTCAGTGATAACCGTGACGAGGCTTGGCCGAACAACAACAGCTACGAGAAGTGGTGGGGCAACGATACCCTCCCGAAGCTGAACTATGAGGGCTCCCGTGATCTCGCGGAAGCGATCCTCGAGATCGGACGCAAGTGGGTGAGCGCACCGTATAACGTCGATGGCTGGCGTCTCGATGTCGCCGCCGATCTCGGACACTCCGCAACCTACAACCACATGTTCTGGAAGAAGTTCCGCATGGTGGTGAAGGAAGCGAACCCGAACGCCATCATCCTCGCCGAGCACTATGGCGACCCATTCAGCTGGCTGCAGGGCGATGAGTGGGACACCATCATGAACTACGATGCCTTCATGGAGCCGGTGACCTGGTTCCTGACCGGCATGGAGAAGCACTCCGACGCGAAAAACGAGGCGATGCGCGGTGACGGTGAGATATTCTTCAACGCGATCCTCTACCATATGTCCCGCATGCCAGAGAACTCGATTCTCTGCTCGATGAACCAGCTCTCGAATCATGACCACAGCCGCTTCATGACGCGCACGAATCAGACCGTCGGCCGCATCGGTACGAGCGGCTCAGCTGCTGCAGATGCCGGCGTTTCGCCGGCACTCTACCGTCTGGGGGCGATGATGCAGATGACCTGGCCGGGCGCACCGACTCTCTACTACGGTGATGAAGCCGGCATGACCGGCTGGACCGAGCCGGACTGCCGCCGCCCGTACCCGTGGGGACAGGAGGACCTCGAGCTCATCGAGTTCCATAATTACCTCGGCGCTATGCATAATCGTAACCCGGTGTTGAAGAGGGGCTCCCTTATGAAGCTGATGGCCGGCCATAACTATGTGGTCTATGCACGACAGTACGAGGATGAGGTCGCCATCGTGGCGGTGAACTGTGGCGAAGAGGCGATCACCCTGAACATCCCGGCCTGGGTGACCGGAATCGAGGATGACGTCGAGATCCGCCGTCTCCTTCGCACCGACGACATGGGCTATAACGTCGGCATCACGAAGCGCCACAGCGAGGACGGCATCCTCCGATCCGAGATGAGGGCACACACCGGAAAAATCTACTACGCGAAGCAGAAGCAGAAGCTGGAAGGCTGACAGCGGGGCTCGTGTCGGGAAGCCGTCCTCACTACCGGCTTCCCGATACTGCCTCTGTCTGAATCCAGTTGACGAGTGAATAGTAACGGCTCTCTTGCTCCCCAAAAAACTTTTTTTGGAAAAGTGTTGACAAAGCTTTCGGAGTAGAGTATTATAACACTCGCGTCACCGATGAGGCGACAGACAAGACAAACGAAGTCACTTGCGGGTGTAGTTCAATGGTAGAATGTCAGCCTTCCAAGCTGAACATGTGAGTTCGATTCTCATCACCCGCTCGATGCCCAGATAGCTCAGTTGGTAGAGCAGAGGACTGAAAATCCTCGTGTCACTGGTTCGATTCCGGTTCTGGGCACTCAAGATGATTAAGACGGCGATAACATTCACACCGACACTGATGATCTTTTGTATAATGCACCCACCTTCACAGAAATGAAAGCTGGTTGGGACATTAAAAATGCGCGAGTAGTAGAGTGGTACTACGTCGCCTTGCCAAGGCGAAGATCGCGGGTTCGATCCCCGTCTCGCGCTCGACTGAAAGACCTCCTGAGAAATCAGGAGGTCTTTTCTCTATGTTCCTCAGCCTTGACTCGCTGAGAGGTGAGTGACCGTATGCCGGAACGCGATTTCTGACGAAAAAGACTGCAGCCTCCGAAGAAGCTGCAGCCCTATATAAAAACTCTCCCCTCTCCGGCACATCGCCGGAGCAATCGTAAACGGTCGCAGAGGCCGAGGCTTCGGCCCTTCACGCAGTCATGCGAAGATAAGTGGTGATCAGTCCAGCATGAAGAACTGCGCCAGACTGCTTTTCAGCGATACGATCATGCTGTCATCGGCGGCACTCTGTCCACTCGGAATCGGATCATACTGCCGGATATACTCTGATGTACCGCTTTTTTCGAAGATGATCGTGTTTGTCTGATCCGGAAGAACCATGCCGTACTTCTCGACCGCATCCCTGTAAATCTGATCCGGGTTCACCGCGTCGTTGATCTTCGCCTGAAGATCTGCGTTCTGCACCCGCAGCTGCTCAAGCTGTGTGCGCTTCTGCTCGATCGTCGAGAGACGCGTGGAAACCATCGTATCGAGGTGTACACACTGGTAGCAGGTCAGAAAGATGAAAATGATCGAACAGGTCAGTAACAGACGACAGGCACCATCGAGCACACGCTCCGGAATCAGCCGAAAGAGTGGGGCGATGATGCTTTTATCTTCCTGGTACTCCAGCCGAAGCTGTCCGTCGTACCGGTCCCGATAGAGATGAATCTGATTCCGTCTTCCGTGCTCCTCTACGACCAGAGTCTCACGAACCAGCGGACGTCTCTCCGAAACATCGGCACGAACTGTATTCCCATCCACATACGTTCGTCCCATACTACACTGCTTTCCTTACATGATTCTGACATCCGCGAAATTACGTTCAGACGCAGATATCAGTTTTTACACATTTTTTCGATTCTTCACGCACCTGTTAATTACGAAAAAGTAATTATTCAGCAATCATTATACATCAGATCGTAAGAATTCATACGGTTTCTTGATATTTCCATGGATAATTTTTTTAAATGGATGGTATAATTCTTTCAAGAGACTTCCCGAAAACCAGGCTTGACAGGAGGATGGAGCATACGATGAAAAAACGAATCTCGATCGTACTGAAAGAAGGCGGTGACCGTGCCTATGCGGAGACACTCGCCGCACATCTGAAGACGCAGCTGTCAGAAGAAAGAGAAGTGCTCGCTCCATCTGCGGTGGAAGAAGCTTTGATAGAAGCAGATGCAGGCTCAGGCGCTTCTACAGACGACATCGGGAAACCTGTGGTCTGGCTCTCGGTGGACGCGGACGGTCTTTCGCTCACCGATGGCGATCAGGCGATGCGTGGCGACTTCACGAAGCTGCAGAAGCGCCTCCAGTACCATAATCTGACGCATGAGCTCCTCGTGAAGGCGACGAAGGTGAAGGGGCGGGAAAGGCTGCACGTCATCGATGCGACCGCGGGCATGGGGGAGGATTCGCTGCTGCTTGCGGCAGCCGGCTGCGAGGTCACGCTCTACGAACAGGATCCGGTCATCGCCGCACTCCTGCAGGATACGATGCGCCGCGCACTCGAGGAAGCGGCGCTCCACGAGATCGTCATGCGCATGCAGCTCGTCGAGGGCGACAGCATTGACCAGCTCCGAAGGCTGGGGGAAGCAGTCAAGGGTTCGGATGCACAGGAGGACGGTGCCGGGCACGCCGGTTCGACGCGGACGGGGGCAGCGGCCACGGCGGGCAGCTCAGATATGGCGTTTGAGCGTCCGGATGTCATCTACCTCGACCCGATGTTCCCGGAGCGGCAGAAAAGCGGCCTCGTGAAAAAGAAGTTTCAGCTCATCCACTACCTCGAGGCACCGGCTGAAAATGAAGAGGCGCTGATGCAGGCCGCTATCGCCGTGCGGCCGTTTAAAATCGTCGTGAAGCGCCCCGCGAAGGGCCCGTACCTCGCCGGCCTGAAGCCATCCTACTCGCTCGATGGGAAGGCCATCCGCTACGATTGCTATGTGTATCCGGAAAATGCATAATTTAAAAGGGGCTGTTGCACTGAAAATCCATGCAACAGCCCCTTGTGGTATCTGTATGCGGTTTTATGACGCGGCGTCGAGTTCCTTCCGCACCTTTTTGATCACCACGAGGTAGGCACCGGCGGTGAAGAGGCAGGCGCTGATCCAGGCGGCCGGGTCACAGAAGACGGCGAGCGGGAAGAGGACGAGCTTCATCGCGAAGAGGGCGACGATGAGGCGGGCGAGGAGCTCGACGACACCACCCATCATCGGGAGGAAGCCATAGCCACAGCCCTGCATCGCGTTACGGAAGATGAAGATGAAGCTCAGCGGGATGTAGAAGAGGGTTGCGAGATGGATGTAGGTGCTCGCCCATGGCATCATCTCCTCGATGGAACCGGAGCCGGAGAAGAACAGTGCCATCACCGGACGAAGGAGCAGGAGGCAGAGGATGGCAGCGAGGATCGAGTAGATGATCTCGATGACGATCGCGGCGCGCACACCCGCGGAGATGCGCTCGCTCTTGCCACAGCCGTAGTTCTGGCCACTGTAGGTCGCCATCGCCTGGCCCATGGAGACCATCTCCTGAGTGAGGACACTGTGCAGCTTGTTGGCTGCGGTAGTCGCGGCGACCGCTGTGGAGCCGAAGAGGTTGATGGCGGACTGCATGATGATGGTGCCGCTCGCGGTGATGGCGAACTGAAGTGCCATCGGGACGCCGACGGACATCTGCCGCTGTGTGTCGGAGGCGTTGATGCGCCAGTCGTGATGCTCCGGCCAGAGTACCTTCTCTTTCTTATAGATATAGAGGAGGCAGAGCACGGCAGAGATACCCTGGGAAAGGTCCGTGGCGAGCGCGGCACCCGCGACACCGAGTCGTAAGGCGATGATGAAGAAGAGGTCCAGCATGACATTGAGACAGGCACTGAACACCAGGAAGAAAAGCGGTACCTTACTGTTTCCGACGGCCCGGAGGTAGGCGGAAAGGAGATTATAGTAGACGCTTGCGACCGTGCCCATGCAGATGATGCTGATGTAGGTGTGGGCATCCTCGAAGATATTCTCCGGGGTATTCATGAGATGGAGCAGTGGGCGCATCAGGGATACCGAGAGTGTGGTCATCACGACGATGACGATGGCAGCGAGGAGGATACCGTTCGCCACGCTGCGTTTCACGCGCGCGTAGTCCTGAGCACCATAGACCTGGGAGGTCAGGACGGTGAAGCCGGTGCAGAGGCCCTGGGAGAAGCCGAGAACCAGAAACATGATGGTACCGGTTGCTCCGACGGCGGCGAGTGCATCCGCACTCACGAAGCGTCCGACGATGATGGTGTCCGCCATGTTGTAGAGCTGCTGGAAGACATTGCCGATGAACAGCGGAATCATGAATTTTAAGATGATCGGAAACGGGTTTCCCTTCGTCATATCGAGTGTCATACGAATCTCCTGTACAGTAACATTCTTTTTAAAACGTCTTTACGTTTGCTAAACGCGAATTATAATGGTAGTTTTAAAGATATACAAGATGGTATCCGCTTTCCAAACTGACGAATTTTTATCTGGATATGGGCGTTTTCGGGTGATTTTGTCTTATATGAGAGTTCGAGACCGTAAAGCTTTGATTTCACAGGAGTATGAATTTTATCAGGGAGTGATTTTATGACATTAAAGGATCTTGACATCGGCCAGAGTGCCATCGTGACGACGGTCGGAGGCGAGGGCGCGCTTCGACAGCATTTCCTGGATATGGGCGTGATTCCAGGGGCAGAGGTGCAGCTCGTGAAGTTCGCACCGATGGGCGACCCGATGGAGCTGCGGATCCATGATTATCAGCTGACGCTTCGTCTCGCGGATGCGGCGCAGATTCAGGCGCGGCCGATCACGGTGGAGGAGCATAAGGAGCATCAGCTCTGGAAGAAGGCGCAGCACCCAGCGACGAAGGCAGAGCTCGATGTGGCAGAAGCAGTGAAGGACGGAAAGCTCTCCGATGATGACGAGCACCCGGGCTTCGGTGAGGGTGGTCGTTTCCATGATAAGGCGAGCGAGCACCCGCTTCCGGAGGATACGAAGCTCAGCTTCGCGCTGGCGGGCAACCAGAACTGCGGGAAGACGACGCTCTTTAACCAGCTGACGGGCTCGAACCAGCACGTCGGTAATTTCCCAGGCGTCACGGTGGACCGGAAGTCCGGCTCCATCAAGGGCCATCCGGAAACAGAGGTGACGGATCTGCCGGGCATCTACTCGATGTCGCCGTACACGAGCGAGGAGATCGTCTCCCGTCAGTTTATCCTGAACGACAGGCCGAAAGGCATCATCAATATCGTGGATGCCACCAATATCGAACGAAACCTCTATCTCACGATGCAGCTGATCGAGCTGGACATCCCGATGGTGGTCGCCCTCAACATGATGGACGAGCTGCAGGGCAACGGTGGCTCCGTCGACATCAACCGCATGGAGCGTCACCTCGGCGTACCGGTCGTGCCGATTTCGGCAGCGAAAAACGAAGGCGTCGATGAGCTGGTGGCCCATGCGCTGCACGTCGCGCGCTATCAGGAGAAGCCGCAGCGGCTCGACTTCTGTGCGGAGAACGACCACGGCGGCGCGGTCCATCGCTGTGTCCATGGCATCATGCACCTCATCGAGGATCACGCGGTCGCCGCCGGCATCCCGGTGCGATTTGCGGCGACGAAGCTGATCGAGGGGGACGCGCGGGTCGAGGATGCGCTGGCACTCAGCCAGAACGAGAAGGAGATGGTGGAGCACATCATCGTCCAGATGGAGGAGGAACGTGGGCTCGATCGTGCCGCCGCCATCGCGGATATGCGTTTCGACTTCATCGCGCGCATGAGCCGTCGCTGCGTGACGAAGCCGCATGAGAGCCGGGAGGCGCTCCGCTCGGCGAAGATCGACCAGATCCTGACCGGTCGGCATACGGCGATCCCGGCGTTCATCGTCATCATGGGCCTCGTGTTCTACCTGACCTTCAACGTCATCGGTGCCTTCCTGCAGGATGCGCTCGCGTCGCTGGTGGACCTTCTGACACAGCTCGTCGACCAGCTGCTGACGTCGGCCGGTGTCAGCCACGCGCTGCATTCGCTCATCATCGACGGCATCTTCACCGGCGTGGGATCGGTGCTCAGCTTCCTGCCGATCGTCGTGACGCTGTTCTTCTTCCTGTCCCTCCTCGAGGATACAGGGTATATGGCGCGGATCGCCTTCGTCATGGATAAGCTGCTCCGCCGCATCGGCCTCTCCGGTCGTTCGATCGTGCCGATGCTGGTGGGCTTCGGCTGTACCGTGCCCGCGGTCATGTCGTCGCGCACCATGCCGTCGGAGCGGGATCGTAAGATGACCATCATGCTGACCCCGTTTATGAGCTGCTCGGCGAAGCTGCCGATCTACGGCTTCTTCACGGCGGCCTTCTTCCCGGGGAAGGGCGGGCCGATTATGATCGCGCTCTACCTCACCGGCATCCTCGTAGGCATCCTCTTCGCGAAGATCAGCCAGCGCTTCACCTTCAAGGGTTCGGCGGTGCCGTTCGTCATGGAGCTTCCGAACTATCGTCTGCCGAGTGCGAAGAACGTACTGCAGCTGCTCTGGGAGAAGGCGAAGGACTTTCTCACGAAGGCCTTCACGATCATCACCCTCGGCACCATCATCGTATGGTTCCTGCAGAACTTCGACTTCGGCCTTAACATGGTGAGTGACTCCTCCGCCAGCATCCTCGCGGCCATCGCGAGTGCGATCGCACCGATCTTCCGACCGCTCGGCTTCGGTGACTGGCGCATCACGGTATCGCTGATTTCCGGCTTCCTCGCGAAGGAGAGCGTCGTATCGACCCTGAACATCCTTTTCGGTGGCATGGATGCACTTCGCGCCGTCCTGACCCCGCTTGCAGCCGCTGGCCTCCTCGTGTTCTGCCTGCTCTACACCCCATGCATCGCTGCCATCACCTCCGTGAAGCGTGAGCTCGGCACTCGCTGGGCCGTCGGCATGGTGCTCCTCCAATGCGCCATCGCGTACCTCTGCGCCGGCATCGTCGTGCTGATCGGACAGATCATCCTGTGAGTGAAGTTGGCTGCCCTCCGGCCTCCTCTGCCTGATCCGTACACATGTGAACAGCAGGATAATTAAATGATCAAGAATTTTATGGTATTTTAATACCTGTGTTCGCCAGATGATGTATAATAAAGTAGCAATCGTTTTCAAGTAAAGGACCGGAGGACATCATAGCACTATGAGGCGTCGCTGGGAGGATCTGGGCGCGCTGGCGCTGATCGCACTGTTTTATATCGTGCTGGAGATGCTGTTCGGGATCGGCTGCCCGTTCAAGTTTCTGACGGGCATCTCGGATGCGGGCTGCGGCATGAGCCGGGCCTGGGTGGCTGTGTTGCACGGCGATTTTCGTCACGCCTTTTATTTCCATCCGCTGTGGCCCCTCCCGCCGCTGGCATTGGCCGCATGGATGCTGCGGGAGCGCATCCCGAGGGGGCTTTACCAGGGACTCCTCGGACTGATGATCGCGGCCTTCCTCCTCGTGTGGATCGCGCGCTTCTTCATCCCGGGCCAGAACATCGTGGTATTTGCGCCATGGAACGGCCTGGTCGGACGATTGTTGCGACTATTATTTACGCGATAGATACTCTTTCGGAGGTGATAGTATGTTTTGTACGAATTGTGGACAGAAAATCGAGGATGGCATGAAGTTCTGCCCGAACTGCGGTCAGCCGGTGACGCCGGAAACCGCAGCTGCGGCCAATGCTTCTGCCCTCAGCACAGATGATACGGCCGCGGAGATGGTGGAAACCACTGCAGCCGCGGAGACGGTAGAAACCACTGCAGCCGCGGAGACGGTAGAAACCACTGCAGCCGCGGAGACGGTAGA
>CABTMH010000073.1 GCA_902485915.1 uncultured Oribacterium sp.
CTGAACGTGCCTATGGGGCACCCCGAAATATGGCCATTTCCGTAGGCACGATGACGATATAAAGCGCTTACCGTGCCTGCGAATGAAATTTCGAGGACCCTCTGTCTGAATCTGGTTGACGAGTGAATAGTAACAGCTGAGGAGAAACGGTTCACTCGTTTTCTGCCGATTGCTTGCCACCTCATCTGATAAAGTGTAATATAGATAAGATTCGGGCCCGCGCCCCGCGGTTCATCGCCTCGTGCCAGGTATAGCGCCCCGGCGCCCACGCCTTGCGCCCGGCCCCACACAGATCACCTTTACGTTAGGAGATACTATTTTGAAAACCATCAGCATCGTCATTCCATGCTATAACGAGCAGGAGAACGTCGTTCCGCTCTACGAGGCCCTTCGGAGCATGTTCGCTTCCGACCTCCCTCAGTACCGCTACGAGCTCCTCTACATCGACAACGATTCCCACGACGAGACGCGCGCGCTGATCCGCGGCCTCTGCGCACAGGACCCGCAGGTGAAGGCCATCTTCAACGCGAAGAACTTCGGCCAGTTCAACAGCCCGTACTACGCCATGCTCCAGTCGACCGGCGACGCCACGATCCTCATGGCCGCCGACTTCCAGGACCCGGTCGAGATGATCCCGCAGTTCGTCGCAGCCTGGGAGGAGGGCTATAAGATCGCCATCGGCGTGAAGACCCACTCGAAGGAAAACCCGCTCATGTACGCCCTCCGCGGCCTCTACTATAAGCTCATAAAGAAGATGTCCTCCGTCGACCAGATCGCGCAGTTCACCGGCTTCGGTCTCTACGACCGCGCCTTCATCGACGTCATGCGGCAGCTGAACGACCCGACACCGTTCCTGCGTGGCATCGTCGCCGAACTCGGTTTCCACCGGAAGGAAATCCCATATACCCAGCCGAAGCGCCGCGCCGGCATCACGCATAACAACCTCTACACCCTGTACGACGCCGCGATGCTCGGCTTCACGAGCTACACGAAGGTCGGCCTCCGTATGGCCGTGTTCTTCGGTGCCGCCTGCAGCGCCATCTGCATGCTGATCGCCATCATCTACCTCATCATGAAGCTCATCTGGTGGGATCGCTTCCCGGCCGGCATGGCCCCGATGCTCATCGGTATGCTCTTCCTCGGCTCCGTGCAGATCTTCTTCATCGGCCTGCTCGGCGAGTACATCCTGAGCATCAACCAGCGCGTCATGCGCCGCCCGCTCGTCGTCGAGGAGGAGCGCCTAAACTTTCCGGAGGACGCGATGATCGGCGGCATGACTGATGTCTCCCGTACCGAGGCCAATGCTGACAGGACGGACCGCCCGCAGGTCTGATTTCATCGCGCACATCGTCATGCGCCAGAACCTTCCGTGCGCCTGGTTTTGCGTGTGTCTGAGCTCTATAACGACGCAACCGCCCGTAGGTCATTTGTACGATTTTGCTACGTGTGCGTCCGTTCGCTACACCACTGTCCCCTGCCCGTGCAGCATCGCCGGCAGATGAAAAGGAAACACTATGTTACGATTTAAAGTAGATATCGCGCTGGCGCGTGAGGGCGAACTCATGCTCCAGGGCTGGGCCTTCGGCTCAAATCCAGAAGAAGAAGTGAAGCTCACGGTCGTGGATCAGGCAGGCAACCCTGTTCCGGGCACGACCGTGTCCTCTGTACGCCGCGATGAGGTTGTCAATGCCTTTTTCGGCGATTATGTGAAGGCCCACGGGGCGCTCCAGCGAGACCTCGGCTTCGACGTGCACACCCCGTACGCGCAGGGCGAGACCCGCATCCTCGTGCTGCAGGCCGACGGCCAGACGAAGCGCGTGAAGTTCACCGACCACATCCTCGAGGAGTTCAACTCCGTCGCCCACCGGAAACGCGAGAAGCTCCTCGCCCTGTTCCACTGGGAGACCGTCGAGGTGGCCTGGGAGTACTTCCAGAAGCACGGTCTCCGCGCCCTCTTTAAGAAATCCGTCCACAAGATCCAGAACATCCAGGACGACTACGACTACAACGAGTGGTATAAGAAGGTCCGCATCACCGACGAGGAGCTCGCGAAGCAGCGGAAGAGTGCCGCTGATTTCGCGATGCAGCCGACCTTCTCCATCGTGATCCCGGTTTACGCGACCCCGGAGAAGTTTCTCCGCCGCATGCTCGACTCGATCCGGGAGCAGACCTACCCGAAGTTCGAGGTCTGCCTCGTGGACGCGACCCCGTATGCGAAGATCCAGCACGACCCGGCACAGGGCCGGACACCGCAGGAGGTCCTCGCCGAGTACGCCACTGCAGACAGCCGTTTCCGCTATGCGACCCTCGCGGAGAACCTCGGCATCGCGGAGAATACCAACGCCGCGATCCGCATGGCGACCGGTGACTTCATCGTCCTCGCCGACCATGACGACGAGCTCGAGCCGCAGGCCCTCTATGAGTGCGTCCGCGCGATCAGCGCCCACCCGGACGTCCAGGTCCTCTATTCCGACGAGGACAAGGTCGACTTCGAGGACATCTACTACTTCGAGCCGCACTTTAAGACTGACTTCAACCCGGACCTGCTCCGCTCCGTGAATTACATCTGCCACCTCTTCGTCGCCCGCCGCAGCCTCCTCGACGCCATCGCCGAGACCGCTGCCGACGGCCGGAAGATCTACGAGCGTAGCGCCTACGACGGTGCCCAGGACTACGACCTCATCCTCCGCGCCACCGAAAAAGCCCAGGCCATGGAGTCGTCGTTCAATGCACTCGATCAGACACTGCTCCGCCAGGGCCGCTTCACGAGCAGCAACATCATCCACATCCCGATGGTGCTGTACCACTGGCGCGCGCATCAGGCATCCACCGCGCAGCACCCGGAAGCGAAGCTCTATGCCTTCGAAGCCGGCGCCCGCGCCGTATATGACCACTGCAAACGCATTGGCCTCCCGATTCAGAAGGTCGAGCAGGGCATCACCTACGGCTTCTACCATCCGATCTACGAAAATCAGCAGCCGCTGATCTCCGTCGTGATCCCGAATAAGGACCACAGCGCCGACCTCGATCAGGCCATCACCTCACTGAGTGCCGGAAACTATAAAAATCTCGAGTTCATAATCGTCGAGAACAACTCGGATCAGGCAGAAACGTGGAACTACTATGAAGCGCTGAAGAAGCGCTTCCCGGAAGAGATCCCGGCGGATTTCATCGATCCGGCGACCAGCGGTGCGCTGAGCACTTCGGAAACTTCGACTGCGGAATCGAACTCCGCCGCATCGAAGCCGGCGCAGGTATCGGTTTATCACGGCGCCGCGGCTTCGGTTCTTCCGCAGCCGGTTGTGAAGGTTGTGAAGTGGGACGGCCCGTTCAACTACTCCGCGATCAACAACTACGGCGTTCAGTTCACGCACGGCCAGTATCTCCTCTTCCTGAACAACGACATCGAGGAGATCGACCCGGATTCCATCGATGAGATGATCGGTTACGTACAGCGCGAAGACGTCGGCATCTGCGGCGCACGTCTCCTGTACCCGGACGAAGACATCCAGCACGCCGGCGTGATCATGGGCATGGGGGGCATCGCCGGTGCCGCCTTTGTACGCACCCACGACTCGGATCTCAGTTACATGCACCGTGCGAAGTGCATCCAGGACTACTCCTGCGTCACCGCTGCCTGCCTCCTCACGAAGCGCAGCCTCTTCGACGAGGTCGGCGGCTTCACTGAGAAGCTCGCCGTCGCCTTCAACGACGTCGACTACTGCATGAAGGTCCGCGCCCTCGGAAAGCTCGTCGTGTATAACCCATACGCGAAGTTCTACCACTACGAATCGAAGTCCCGCGGCATGGAAGACACCCCGGAGAAGCTCGCCCGCTTCCACTCCGAAATCCTCACCTTCGGCACCACTTGGAAGGACATCCTCCGCGATGGCGACCCGTACTACAGCCCGGCCCTCACCTTCCGAAAGGCCAACTTCGCCCTGAAGGACCTCACGCAGGAACAGGTCGGCGAACCCATGCACTATGCCCTCCTGAAAGGCATCGTCTGGGACGGCCCCGACGCCGGCACCCAGTCGTAAAACCAGATGCTAGGACGGGAAGTGCTGAGCTGAAGTAAAGAGCGAATAATTAAGATGATGTAGGCCCCCCCGGCATGCCTTGCGCATGCCGGGGTTTTTCATACTGCTGCTTGACTCCGTTCCCGCTCCAGGCAGTGCTTGCAGGCCATCAAATATTCAACTCGACAAAATCTCTCCACAGTGATAAGTTAAGAATAAGTACAAAATTAGTATAATACACACTAAAAATTGACATAATCTTAACTCTGTGGAGCGAAATAATGAATTTGTATTATGAACTATTGCAGTACCCGGTTTTTTCTATGAAAGAAGTAAATACCCTGTATTCAAGTGAATGGTCAGCTAGAGATGCCTTAGGGAAACTTCTGAAAGAGAACATGGTATTAAAAATTCGAAACGGATTGTACACATGCGTGAACGGTGAAAATGGCGGGCCGGTAGCGAACAGATTTCAGGTGGCCAGTGCAATTACGCCATCTTCATATGTGTCGCATCATACTGCCTTTGAGTATTATGGAATGATCGATCAGGTCTTCTATGAGGTTTATGTTGGCTCCGAGACACGCTTTCGTGATTTTGAATTTGATGGATATACATATCACTACATTAAATCGCAGCTGAAGGAAGGGATAGAATCTCCAGAGTTTGGCGGTGGTGTGCGGATTACGGATAAAGAACGAACAATCGTAGACTCTATAAAGGATATAAATCTTATTGCCGGACTGGAAGAGGTTCTTTCGTGTATAGTGGCCGTGAACGGCATAGATGAGAGCAAAATGCTGAAATATCTGTCTGTATATGACAGTGCCTTCTTATATCAGAAGACAGGATTTATTTTTAGTGAGTATCAGACAGATCTTAGCATAAGCGATGAATTTATAAAAATATGTAAAGAGAAGAGTGGAAATTCAAAGCGATATCTGACAAACGGCATAAGTAAGCCTGGCTATTCAGGTGAATGGAGACTGGTATACCCAAAGAATATAAAAAGAATGAAGAACGGAGGGATAGAAGATGCCGCAGTTTAACAGAAGAGAACTTGATGCAAGAGCTCGAAAATACGGGTTCAATCGCGATACCTTTGAGAAGGTTGTTCGCCTTAGAATGATTCTTGAATTTATGAATGCACAGGAGTGTATGCGTGAGCACCTGCTGCTTAAAGGTGGAACGGCCATTAACCTAACTGTTTTCAATCTCCCGAGACTGTCTGTAGATATAGATCTGGATTTTGTTCCGAATCTGACGCGAGATGAGACGATCAAAGAAAGAGAGCGGCTGACAGAGATTCTGAAGGGATATATGTCAGAGCAGGGATACTTACTGTCGGATGCATCACGATTCAGTCATAGCCTCGATGCCTTTCACTATAACTATGTTAATGCCGCTGGTAACAGGGATATGATCAAAATAGAAATCAACTACTCCTTAAGGACACATGTGCTTCGACCGGAGGACAGAGTATTTGTGACAGATGCTTTCGGAGAGCCGATAAAGGTAAAAACCGTTGCAGCTATGGAAATCTTTGCGGCAAAAACAAACGCGCTGTTAAGCAGGGCAGCTGCAAGGGATTTATATGACTTCTGTAATATGATAGACATGAGACTGTTTTTTGAGGAAGAAGATAAGTTTAGAAAATGCATCATCTTTTATGCAACGATCTCTGCGAAGGAAGTGAACAAGACCTTTGATACATCAGCGATAGACAGTCTTGTCTTTTCGAAAATCAAATCCGATCTATTTCCGGTTCTGGCTGTGAGAGATAAGTTTGATCTTGAAGGGAAGAAACGGCAAGCGAAGGAATATATAGCGTCACTTATGAATCCGACAGATGCCGAAAATGATTACATGGCGAGATTCATAGCGAAGGAATATAAGCCGGAGTTGCTTTTTGATGATGAGGAGATCGTAGAACGATTACGAAATCATCCAATGGCGCTGTGGAAATGTAAATCATAAGTGATAGTGATGCCGAATCTTCAGTGCCGGGCGCTGCCCGGACCCGCCCCTCGTCGGGGAGGCAGGAAAGGATCTGGTGGATCCTTTCTCAGCAGCAGGGTAATCCGTGTCACTCCGTCAAGGACTGCCCGGACGCATAAATGCGTCCAGCGTACTGTTCCTTGACTCCGTTCCCGCTCCAGGCAGTAGCTACAGGTCATGAATATTCGATTCGGGGAATATCTCCGTAGTATTTGGTTAAGAATATGTACGAAATTAGTACAAAAACACAGAAAATATGACATATTCTTAACTATACGCAATTCTGGCGGCATATTTGCGTGTTAGCGCGAAAAATAGCACGCAAAACTTGCGTATTTTAGCTGCGCATTTTTGCTGGATGCTATAATGAACGAAACAGCAATATAGACGATGAAACTTATGGTAGCAAGAACAGCTAACTTGTTTTCTAAAGAGTGAAATTTATGAGCAGTGAAATGAGATTAAGATCGCTAAGGAAGCAAAAGAAACTGACCCAGGTCGAGTGTGCGAAGTACTTGGGAATCCCGGTTCGTACATACCAGAACTATGAAACGGATGAAAAAAAGCAGGATACGCCGAAATATGTCTATATGATACAGAAGCTGGACCAGTATGGCTTCATCGATGAAAGTCACGGTATCTTAAACATCCAGAAAATAAAAGATGTATGTCACGATATTTTCGCAGCCTATGATGTAGACTATTGCTATCTTTTCGGCTCTTACGCAAAAGGAAAAGCGACGGAAACAAGCGATGTAGACCTGCTGATTTCTACCACGGTTTCCGGCATGAAGTTCTATGAACTGGTCGAAGAACTCCGGGAAGCTTAAAAAAAAGAAGTTGATCTGCTGAATCTGGAGCAGCTGAAAGATAATCTTGAACTCGTAAACGAAATCCTGAAGGACGGTATAAAAGTGTATGGATAACAAGAAAACAAACCAATATCATCCCGAAATCCTAAGAAATTTCTAACATCCTTGCTCTAGGTTTTTCAGAAAAATAGAGTATACTCCCAGTATGATTAAAGATAACCAGCGTTTTTTAAATAAGTTTCACGTCCTTCTGGACGTCCTCATCATCTGCGCGTCCTACGCTCTCGCATGGCTCCTGACGATCGTCGCACCGATCTTCCCGGCAGGCCACGGCGTACTCCCGCCGCAGGTCTATTTTGTTGCGCTCATTCCGATCGTACCGACGTACCTCCTCCTTTACTGGGCGTTCCACCTGTACGAGCCGAAGCGCACCCACTCGAAGCGCGCCGAGCTCTGGCACATCTGCCAGGCCTGCGCCGTCGGCCTCATGCTGCTGACCTCGATCCTTTACGCGTTCCGACGCTCCGGATACTTCGGCAACTTCTCGACCCGTATGCTCGTCGCGTTCTCCATCATCGACATCACCCTGACGACGATCGAACGCTTCGGCATCCGCTACATCCTCTCGCGCCTCCGTCGGAAGGGCTTCAACCAGAAGCACGTCATGCTCGTCGGCTTCTCGGACGCCTCCGACCAGTTCATCGACGCCTGCCGCCGCAACCCGGACTGGGGCTACCACATCTACGGCATCGTCGACGACATCGCAGAACTCGGCGAGAGCTATAAGGGCATCCAGGTCGTCGGCCGCATCTCCGAGCTCGAGCACATCCTCGCGCAGAACACCATCGACGAAATCGCGATCACGCTACCACTCGCAGCCTACGCGAAGCTGGACGGCATCGTCCACGTCTGCGAGAAGTCCGGCGTTCACACGAAGTTCATCCCGGACTATAACAACATCATCCACTCGAAGCCGGTCACCGAAGACATGGACGGCCTCCCGGTCATCAACATCCGGAACGTCCCGCTCACCGACCCGGTCAAGGCCACCGCGAAGCGTGCCGTCGACATCTGCGGTGCCCTCGTCGGCATCGTCCTCTTCAGCCCGATCATGCTCGTCATTGCGACCCTCATCAAGCTCACCTCGCCGGGCCCGATCATCTTCAAGCAGGAGCGCGTCGGCCTTCATAACAAGCCGTTCATGATGTACAAGTTCCGCTCCATGGTGCAGCAGACCGAAGCCGACGAAAAGAAGGGCTGGACCGTCCCGGGCGACCCGCGCGTCACCCGCGTCGGCCGCTTCATCCGGAAAACTTCCATCGACGAGTTCCCGCAGTTCTTCAACGTCCTCGCCGGCCAGATGTCCCTCATCGGCCCGCGCCCGGAGCGCACCCAGTTCGTCGAGATGTTTAAGGAGGAGATCCCGCGCTACATGATCAAGCATCAGGTCCGCCCAGGCATGACCGGCTGGGCCCAGGTCAACGGCCTCCGCGGCGACACCTCGATCTACGAGCGTGTGAAGTACGACATCTGGTACATCGAGAACTGGACCATGTCCCTGGACGTGAAAATCCTGTTCCTCACGATTTTTAAAGGATTCGTAAACAAAAATGCATATTAAGTAAACCCCGCGGGTGTATAGTATACTGAGTATTATATACCCGCTCTTTTACTGCATACCCACCTGCTTCGGCCAATGCACCCGCCCGGGACGCACATACCGCCCCGCATTTCCCCCGTTCCCACCCGGCTACGGCGGCCAATGCGCTCGTCCGGGACGCACATACCGCCCCGCGGCTTCATCGGATAAGGGAATTGCCGAAGCACGGCAAGTATGGTAAAATCGTCTAAGTTTTTTTGAAAAGCAGCTGCAACCCGCAGTATGAGGATA
Source organism: uncultured Oribacterium sp. (assembly GCA_902485915.1). Classification (GTDB taxonomy): domain Bacteria; phylum Bacillota; class Clostridia; order Lachnospirales; family Lachnospiraceae; genus Oribacterium. The sequence goes on from CABTMH010000073.1 coordinate 8,721, forward strand.
AACAGATGGCACTTGACAGTGGCAAGGAAACGCGCCGCCCGCACACGCAGGCAGAGGCAGAAGCCGAACAGCGCGCACTCGAAGATCGAATCGTAAATGATAAGCAGATGGCCGGCCGGATCATGGATAAGGCCATGAACCCGCAGAGCGGTGACGCGGCGACACCTCACCGCAGTAACCCATATCTCTCAGAGATGGAAGCGGAGAGAAGAGTAGCCAGAGCTGCGGACGGCACCGCCCGTACCCCGCACTCGCCGGATGCCCATTCAACCGCCAGCACCCGTCCGTCCGGTGCATCAGACACCCACCCGGCGACCGGCACCGCCGGCATCCGTCCATCCGGCGGATTAGACACATACCCGACGACTGGTACCGCTGGTACAGGACCGACATCCGGATCCACCGCCCGTCCGCGTCGCACGACGCCGGTGAAGAAGCCGCAGGAGGCCCAGCCGGGCATCCGCCAGCTGAACAGCATCGGCGAAGGCCAGTACGACGCCGACTACGAGCGCCGCATGCGTGATAAAAAGAAGAAGGCCCGCCGCACCCGCATCATCACCATGGTGATCGTCGAGCTCCTGACCCTCGTCTGCATCTTCGGCTTCGGCTTCGTCTACCGCTACATGCACATGACCGCCGACGTCGCCTTCGATGTCAGCAAGGTACGAAACGAAAACATCGACATCTCCCAGAAGCAGAAGATGTCCGGCTACTGGACCGTCGCCGTCTTCGGCGTCGACTCCCGTAACGGCGACGTCGGCAAGGGCGCGAACGCCGATGTACAGATCATCGCAAACGTCAACATGGGCACCGGTGATATCACCCTGACCTCCGTCTACCGAGATACCTACCTGAACCTCGGAAAGGGTGACCGCTACTCGAAGAGTAACGCCGCGTACGCCGAGGGCGGACCGGAGCAGGCCGTCGCGATGCTAAATAAAAACCTCGACCTCGACATCGAGAACTACATCACCTTTAACTGGAAGGCCGTGGCGGACGTCATCGACCTCCTCGGCGGCGTGGACATCGACGTCTCGAAGGCGGCTTTCTACTATATGAATGCCTACATCCACGAAACCTGCCTGAAGTCCGGCATCAGCGCAGAGAACCCGGCCGCCATGTATATAAAGAGCGCCGGCCCGCAGCACCTGAATGGCGTCCAGGCCGTGGCCTACGCCCGCCTCCGCTACATGGACAGCGATTTCGAGCGTACGAAGCGCCAGCGTGAAGTCATCTCGCAGTGCCTCGACCTCGCGAAGAAGACTGACCTCGCGACCCTCACGAAGATCATCGACACCGTGCTGCCGCAGGTGGCCTTTAACATCGACACCGCAGACATCATCGAGCTCGCGAAGGGCATCTCCCGCTACAACATCCGCGAGTCCGTCGGCTTCCCGAAGGACCTGAAGGATCAGATGATGGGTAAGAAGGGTGCATGCGTCATCCCGGCGACACTAGAGTCCAATGTCGTCTGGCTCCACCGCATCCTCTTCGCGGATGAGAACTACACCGTATCCGATGCGGTGAAGCGCTACTCCCAGAAGATCTCGGACGACTCCGGCTACTATGCGAGCCATAAGGAGACGGAGGAGTCGGATAAGAAGTTTACGAAGTCCGACGAAGACGAATCCGAGAAGACGAAGGCCGAGACCGATAAGGACGGCAGCACCGTCACGAAGCCGAAGACCGATAAGGATGGCTACCTGATTAAGGGCACCGACGCCGACGGCAACTACATCTACGAGACCGACGCCGACGGTCATAAGATCAAGGCCAGCACCGAGACGAAGACCGACGAAACGAAGGAATCCGAAACCGACGCCGACGGTAATGTCATCAAGGTGCCGAAGACCGATAAGAACGGCTATATCATTACGGGCGTCGATAAGAACGGCAAGTATATCTACGAGACAGATGCCGACGGTCATAAGGTGAAGGCCGACACCGAGACGACGAAGTCCGATGAGACGAAGGAAGGCGAAACCGAGGAATCCGAGACCGACGAGGGCGAGATCATCGAAGGCCCGACGAAGGAGACCAAGGAAACGAAGGAAAACGCGAAGGACGAGACGAAGGAGTCGAAGAAGGACGGCGAGAAGGAAACCAAGGAAAACCTGAAGGAAACCATCGAAGAACCGGGCAAGACCCCGGAGAACAGCTACGACGGCCCGGGCGGCAGTTCCAGCTCGAATCACAACAGCAGCACCGCAGGTCCAGGTTCCGGCTCAAACAACAGCAGCACCACCGCAGGCCCTGGCGCCGGCGCCAGTCATAACAGCAGCACCAGTGAAGGCCCAGGCAGCAGCCATGGCAGCGAAGTCATCCCTGGCGGCCCAGGCGCGAACCTCCTCGAAGGCCCAGGCGCATAA
>CABTMH010000074.1 GCA_902485915.1 uncultured Oribacterium sp.
GCACAGGAGCTCATCGATCACTTCGTTATGAAGCTTCGTATGGTGAAGTTCGCGCGTATCCCGTCCTACAACCAGCTCTTCTCCGGTGACCCGGTATGGGCTACCCTCGAGGTCGGCGGTATGGGCCAGGATGGCAGATCCATGGTTACGAAGAGTGACTACCGTTTCCTGCACACCCTGGAGAACATGGGCCCGGCTCCAGAGCCGAACCTGACCGTTCTTTACACGAAGAGACTTCCGGAGAACTTTAAGAAGTACGCTGCAGAGATCTCTGTTCGTACCTCCTCCATCCAGTATGAGAACGATGACGTCATGCGTCCGGTATGGGGCGATGATTACTCCATCTGCTGCTGCGTATCTGCGACACAGACCGGTAAGGAGATGCAGTTCTTCGGTGCTCGTGCAAACCTCGCGAAGTGCCTTCTCTACGCAATCAACGGCGGTATCGATGAGAAGAGCAAGCAGCAGGTAGGTCCGGAGTACCGTCCGATCACTTCCGAGTACCTCGATTATGATGAGGTGATGGAGAAGTACGATCGTATGATGGACTGGCTCGCAGGCATCTACGTAAACGTTCTGAACCTGATTCAGTTCATGCACGACAAGTACTACTATGAGGCAGCGGAGATGGCCCTCATCGACACCGATGTTCGTCGTACCTTCGCAACCGGTATCGCCGGCTTCTCACATGTGGTAGACTCTCTTTCCGCGATCAAGTATGCACGCGTTAAGACCGTACGTGATGAGGATGGTCTCGTAACCGATTATGTTGTAGAGGGCGATTTCCCTCGTTATGGCAATGATGACGACCGTGCCGATGATATCGCGGTTGATCTTCTTCGCACCTTCCTCACGAAGATCAAGAAGCACCACACCTACCGTGATTCCGAGCCGACTACATCCATCCTTACCATCACATCCAACGTCGTTTACGGTAAGGCGACCGGTGCTCTTCCGGATGGTCGTCCGGCAGGCGCTCCGCTTTCACCGGGAGCAAACCCAAGCTACGGTGCAGAGAAGTCCGGTCTTCTGGCTTCCCTGAACTCGGTTGCGAAGCTTCCATACGAGTATGCACTTGATGGTATTTCGAACACCCAGACCATCAACCCGAGCGCACTCGGCCACACTGAGGACGAGCAGTCGAACACCCTCGTTCGTGTGATGGATGGCTACTTCGCAAAGGGCGCACACCATGTGAACGTGAACGTCTTCGGCGTAGAGAAGCTGAAGGATGCGATGGAGCACCCGGAGAAGCCAGAGTACGCAAACTTCACGATCCGTGTATCCGGCTATGCTGTTAAGTTCATCGACCTTACGAGAGAGCAGCAGCTCGACGTAATCTCCAGAACAGAGCATAAGTCCCTGTAATACAGGAAACTGAGCTGCATACGTGCAGCTGTTGTAACAGCCTGTACATATGGCATGCCTGTGATCACATGGGGACATGCTCGAGCATGCAGTTATAAAGACATCATGAGGGAGGGCCCCACACTGTGTGGACAGCACTCCCTCATGTTTTTTCAGATTCTGGGCGCAACGCATCGAAGGTCCGGCAGGCATCCATGCGTCGTCCGCTTAGAAACTTGTGAAAGGAGATATCATGGCAGAATCCATCAAAGGTGCAATTCACTCCATCGAGACCTTCGGCGCCGTGGACGGCCCGGGCATCCGATATACGATCTTTCTGAAGGGCTGTCACATGCGCTGTCGCTACTGCCACAATCCGGACACCTGGACCCTGCAGAGCGACGATATGCGCACCGCGGACGAGCTTCTCGACCATGCAGAGCGCTACCGTGAGTACTGGGGCGAGCAGGGTGGCATCACCGTCAGCGGTGGCGACCCGCTCGTACAGATCGACTTCGTGCTCGAGCTTTTCCAGAAGGCGAAGGCACGCGGGATCAGCACCTGCCTCGACACCTCGGCGCAGCCGTTCACCCGCGAAGAGCCATTTATCTCGAAGTTTGAGGCATTGGCCCAGGTCACGGACACGGTCCTCTTCGACATAAAGGAAATCGACGACGAGAAGCATAAGGCCCTGACCGGCTGGACGAACCGGAACATCCTCGACTGCGCGCGGTACCTGAGTGACCACGGCGTCGCGATGTGGATCCGCCATGTCCTCGTGCCGGGTCTCACTGACTCGGACGAAGAGCTCATCGCGACCCGGAAGTTCATCGACGAACTGAAGACGGTGCAGAAGGTCGAAGTCCTGCCGTACCACACGCTCGGCACCTTCAAGTACGAAAAGCTCGGCATCCCGTACACCCTCGAGGGCGTAAATCCGCCGACGAACGAAAGCGTACAGCACGCGAAGGAAATCCTCGGCGCAGTCTGAGCCACCTATATAAGGAAGAACGACGCTTTTATCGAAAACGTCGTCCTTCCTTTTTTAATCAGCAAGTAATGAACGAGGATGAAGCAATCCGGCTTGTGAAATCCATTTTAAAGAACCTCTATCCATGGTAGAATAATTCTAATGATTATTCTCCGGAGGAGGTTCTTTTTATGTTTTATAACGAAAAAGTCTGGGCGGCAGTGGACATGGATACGCAGGAGAAGGTCTATATCCTGCCGAAGATGGCGAATCGCCATGGTTTGATCGCGGGCGCGACCGGTACCGGTAAAACCATCACACTGAAGGTGCTGGCGGAGTCCTTCAGTGATATGGGTGTGCCGGTCTTTCTGTCGGATGTGAAGGGCGACCTCGCCGGTATGATCCTGCCGGGCGTCGATTCTGAAAATATGCAGAAGCGCATCGCGCGTTTCGGCCTCGCACCGGCGGGCTTCCAGTACCAGGCTTACCCGACACAGTTCTGGGATATCGATGGGAAGAAGGGGCTTCCGCTTCGCACGACCATCAGTGAGTTCGGCCCGACGCTGCTCGGACGCCTCCTCGGCCTCACACAGCTGCAGACCGATATCCTGACGATCATCTTCCGTATCGCGGACGAGGAGAATCTGCTTCTGCTCGACACGAAGGATCTTCGCGCGATGGTACAGTACGTCGCGGAAAATAATAAGAACTACTCGTCCGAGTATGGCAATATGGCGACGGCCTCGCTGAACGCGATCCTGCGTTCCGTCGTCGCGCTCGAGACCGCCGGTGGCGATAAGTTCTTCGGTGAACCGGCGATCGACATCGCGGATTTCCTCCGCACGAACAGTGTCGGCCGTGGCATGATCAACATCCTCGACGCCGAATCGACGATGCAGAATCCGCTGATCTACTCGACCTTCATGCTCTTCATGCTGAGCGAGCTTTTCGAGCAGATGCCGGAGGTCGGGGACCCGGAGAAGCCGAAAATGGTCTTCTTCTTCGATGAGGCGCATCTTCTCTTTAACGGCGCTCCGAAGGCGCTCATCGAGAAGATCGAGCAGGTGGTGAAGCTGATCCGCTCGAAGGGCATCGGCGTGTATTTCATCACCCAGAATCCGAGCGACATCCCGGATGGTGTACTCGCACAGCTGGGCCATAAGGTAGAGCATGCACTTCATGCCTATACCCCGAGTGAGGAGAAGAAGGTGAAGGCCGCAGCGGCGTCCTTCCGTGTAAACCCGAGCTTCGACACCATCGAGGCGCTTCAGAGCCTCGGCACCGGTGAAGCGCTGATTTCCTTCCTCGATCGTGATGGGAAGCCGGACGTCGTCCGTCGCTGCGCGGTGCTCCCACCGGCCTCCCGGATGGGGACCATCGATGAGACGGCGCGTCTCGCCGCGGTCGTCTCCTCTGATCTCTGTGGAAAATACGACGAGACCATCGACCGCGACTCGGCCTATGAATTCCTGAAGCGCCTGACCGATGAAGCGACGGCAGATGCTGCCCGCGCAGCAGAAGAAGCCGAAGCCGCGAAGCGCGCTGAGAAGGAAGCGAAGGAACAGGCGAAGCTCGCTGAACGAGAGGCGAAAGAGCAGCAGAAGCTCCTGGAAAAAGAAGCCCTCGCGAAGGCGAGAGCCGAAGAAAAGGCGAAGAAGGAGCAGGAACGCATCGTGAAATCCGTCGGACGTACTACCGCCGGCACCCTCGGCCGTGAAGTCGGCGGTGCTGTCGGAAAAAGCTTCATGGGAAGCTTCGGAAAACGTGTCGGCGGCAACGTCGGGGCTGCCCTCGGCCGCGGTATCCTCGATACCTTATTCGGGAAATAAAATCGGGCCGATTGCGCGGTGATGAGCCGGAATGCTTCGACGCGCGTCCCCTTATTCGAAAATACTGAGGATGGTGAGTCCGATGAAAAGCAGGTTGACGACGATGACCGCAGGGGTCGTGAACCAGGCCCTCACCATCGCTGGAAAGCTGTGCTCGCTTCGACAGAAGCTGCGCAGCTTTTTAAAGTTCCGGAGCAGTGTCGCGGCGGTTACGATCATCCCCCCGTAGATGAACACGAGATAAATGAAGCTCACGAGCGTACTGTCCCCGCCGAGATTATTGAAGAACAGCGCGAAGGCGTTGTTGCTGAGATGCATGAGAATCGCGCAGGCGAAGCCGTAGCGCTCCCGGATGAAGGCGAGCAGGGCTCCGACGAAGAGCGCCGTCAGAAGCTGCATCAGATTCCCGTGCATGAGCCCGAAGAGCAGCGCACTGATGACGATCGCGAAGAGCTGCCCATAGTGCCGGAGCTGATTATAGATGAGCCCGCGGAACAGGCACTCCTCCACGAACGGCGCGACGACTACGGCATACATAATCATCCAGAAGCCGGTCATCTGCCCGCTCGCGACCTCTGTCGCATACTCCATCGAGAAGCCCTGCTGGTGCAGAAACGCCTCCACCGGCTGGAGCAGAATCGAACTGAAGGCCTGCAGTCCATAGATCATCATCAGCAGCCAGAGATACGTAAGCGGCCCGAAACGCGCATGCGTCGTCCGCGGGACCCCATCGCCCCCGAGCAGGAGTAGCACGAGCACCAGCCCGAACAGGCTCACCGCGATCATCGTGAAGTCCTCCTGCTGATAGATCGCCGACCCATACTGGATCAGAAAACCGCTTCCTACCTGGAACAGAAACTCATATAGAAGAAGCGCGAGCGCGACCTTCGTAAAGCTTCGCTTCGCCGGATATTGAAAACTCATCTGTCTGATAAACCCTTCTTTTATGCTATACTGATTAAGTTACGTAACAGTTCTGTTAACCAGCTTAGATTTCACCGGTTTCGGAGTGCTGTGCCTCCGTTACCACCCCACCGGGGTCGCTGACTGAACTGTAACTAAGTAACTAATTATACAACAAAACCCAGAGGGACAACATATGAAAAAATGGTTCATCTATAATAAGAAGGCGGATTTCAAGACGGTCGCGGCAGCACACCACATCGATCAGGTGACGGCGCGTATCCTCCGGAACCGTGAGATCAACTCGGATGCGCAGATCGAGCAGTACCTGCATGGCTCCCTCGAGGAGCTTCACTCGCCGCTCCTCCTGCCGGACGCGATCCGCTGCATGAATCATCTGAACCGCGCGATCCAGGAGGGCCGCCATATCCGTATCGTCGGCGATTACGACGTCGATGGCGTGTGCGCGACCTACATCCTCTATACCGGCCTCCAGCGCCTCGGCGCGCAGGTCGACTACGTGCTGCCGGACCGCATCCGGGACGGCTACGGCATCAACGTGCACATCATCGACCAGGCGAAGGAGGACGGCGTCAGTGTGATCCTCACCTGCGACAACGGCATCAGTGCCATCGAGGAGATGAAGCATGCGCGTGACCTCGGGCTCACCGTGCTGATCACGGACCACCATGACATCCGTCAGCGCGACGATGAGGACTACGGCTGCGAGTCGCGGGATATCCTGCCGCCGGCGAGTGCGGTCGTGGACGCGAAGCGCGAGGACAGCCGCTACCCGTATACTGAGATCTGCGGCGCGGTCGTCGCCTGGAAGATCATCACCCTGCTCTGCCAGAACCGCGGGCTTCCGGAGGACACCTGGCTCGATTTCCTCGAGTTCGCCGCCATCGCGACCATCTGTGACGTCGTCGAACTCCAGGATGAGAACCGTATCATCGTAAAGTTCGGCCTCCAGCAGATCCGGCAGACGACGAATCCAGGCCTCCGCGCGCTGCTCGACGTGCAGGGTCTCCTCGAGAAGGAGCACATCACGAGTGTTCACATCGGCTATATCATCGGCCCGTGTATCAATGCAGGCGGCCGGCTCCGCAGTGCCGAGATCGCACTGTCGCTCTTTACCACCACGGATCCGTCGGAGGCGCTCACGAAGGCCGTGAAGCTGAAGGAGCTGAACGATGTCCGGAAGGATATGACGATCGAGGCGACGAAGGAAGCCTATGCGCAGGTGAAGCAGCAGTATATGTCCGATCCGGTACTCGTCATCTACCTTCCGAAGCTGCATGAGAGCCTCGCCGGCATCGTCGCCGGTCGCCTCCGCGAGAAGTATTACCGTCCGTCCTTCGTCATCACGGACGCAGAGGATGCTGAAGATGGCACGCTCATGGCGAAGGGCTCCGGGCGAAGCATCGACGCCTATCCGATGTCAGAGCGTCTCGCCGAGGTGGCGGAGCTCCTCACGAAGTTCGGCGGCCATCCCCTCGCGGCCGGGTTCAGCCTCCCGCGCGACTGCATTGACCGCTTCCGTACAGCCCTCAATGAGCGCTGCGGTCTCAAGCTCGACCAGCTCGTGGACAGGCTCTGGATCGATGTGCCGATGCCGGTGAGCTACGTCACGGAGGAGCTGATCCATGAATTTGATCGCCTCGAACCGTATGGAAAGGGCAACGAAAAGCCGTGCTTCGCCGAAAAGAACCTCCGCATCCTCGAGGCCCGCGTGCTCGGGAAGGGGCGGAATGTCGTGCGCCTGCAGCTCCTCTCGCAGCAGGGGACCTCGATCTCCGGCATCCTCTTCACGGATGGCGATGCCTTCATGCGGCATAAAGGCACGAAATCCCTGATAGATGTGGTTTACTATCCGGAAGTGAATGAATATAATGGATTTAAAAGTCTGCAGATCGTCATCGAGGATTATCAGCTGAGGGCGTGAGCAGACCAGGACAGAAAGAGGAGGCAGATTATGATCAAGGAAGTAATGAACTACATCGCACAGGCAGATCCGGAAATCGGCGCGGCGATTCTTCGCGAGTATGACCGCCAGATGCATAACATCGAGCTCATCGCATCGGAGAATATCGTATCCGGTCCGGCGATGATGGCCATGGGCACCGTGCTGACGAACAAGTACGCCGAGGGTTACCCTGGCAAGCGCTACTACGGTGGCTGTGTCAATGTCGACGAAATCGAGACCATCGCGATCGAGCGTGCGAAGAAGCTGTTCGGCTGTGAGTATGCGAACGTGCAGCCGCACTCCGGCGCACAGGCAAACATGGCCGTCACCATGGCGATCTGCGAGCCGGGCGATACGATCATGGGTATGTCCCTCGATGCCGGCGGACACCTCACCCACGGTTCACCAGCGAACTTCTCAGGCCGTTTCTATAACATCGTTCCGTACGGGATCAACGCCGACGGCTACATCGATTATGACGAGGTCGAGGCCCTCGCGATGAAGCATCATCCGAAGATGATCATCGCCGGTGCATCCGCATATCCGCGTATCATCGACTTCAAGCGCTTCCGTGAGATCGCCGACCGGTGCGGGGCCGTGCTCTGGGTAGATATGGCCCACATCGCCGGACTCGTCGCAGCCGGCCTTCACCCATCACCGATCCCATACGCGGACGTGACGACCACGACGACCCACAAGACCCTTCGTGGACCACGTGGCGGCCTCATCCTGTCCAGTGCAGAGACCGCAGAACGCTTCAAGTTTAACAAGAACGTCTTCCCAGGCAGTCAGGGCGGCCCGCTCGAGCACGTCATCGCCGGTAAGGCCATCTGCTTCGGCGAAGCGCTGAAGCCGGAATTTAAGGCATATCAGGAGCAGATCGTGAAGAACTGTAAGGCACTCGCGGATGCCATGATGGCGAAGGGATTCCAGCTCGTTTCCGGCGGTACCGACAACCACCTGATGCTCGTAGACCTCACGAACATCCCGGATCTCACCGGTAAGACCCTGCAGAACAACTGTGATGAAGTGCACATCACCCTGAACCGGAACGCCATCCCGAACGACCCGCGCTCCCCGTTCGTCACCTCCGGTGTCCGCATCGGTACGGCGGCTGTCACCACCCGTGGCTTCACCGAAGCTGACATGGCACCGATCGCCGACTGCATCTGGAACGTCGCAACCAACTTCGAAGCGACGAAGGACGACGTCACCGCAAAGGTACTCGAACTCACGAAGGCGCATCCGATTTACGAAGGATAAATAAACTGAAAACGGCCCCTGGAATCATTTGATGATTCCAGGGGCCGTTTTTATTTGTGCGACGAAGTGCGCTTACTTCGCCTTTAAATTGTTCTGTGCGACCGTCAGCATCAGCTTGATACGATTCAGCTGGTTCACCTCCGACGCACCCGGATCGTAATCCACCGCGATGATGTTCGCGTCCGGATGATGCCGCTTCAGCTCCTTGATGACGCCCTTACCGACGATGTGGTTCGGGAGACAGCCGAACGGCTGCGTACAGATGATGTTCTCGACACCCTCGCCGATCAGCTCGAGCATCTCGCCTGTCAGGAACCAGCCCTCACCGGTCTGATTACCGAGCGACACATATTCCCGCGCCATCTTCGCGAGCTCGTGGATATCGCCAGGCGGAGTGAAGCGTGCGGACTGGGCGAGGGCCTTCCGTGCGGTCTTCCGGAAGAACTCGAGCAGCGTGATCGCCGCATTGCAGAGCGTCTTTCCCTTCCAGCCGGCACCCAGATTCTCATACTTGAAATTCTGGTTGTAGAAGCAGTAGAGCAGGAAGTCCATGAGATCCGGCATGACGGCCTCCGCGCCCTCGTGCTCGAGCAGCTCCACGACATGGTTGTTCGCGAGCGGCGAGAACTTGACGAGGATCTCGCCGACGATGCCGACCTTCGGCTTCCGGAGGCCTTCCTGCAGCGGCAGCACATCGAAATCATGGATGATGCCGCGCACATTCCGTGAGAACTCGCTCATCGAGGAGGACTTCTTCTGGAGCGATGTGATGCAGGTCTTCACCCACTTCTGGTGCAGCGCCTCTGCAGAACCCGGTGTCTGTTCATACGGCCGCGTCGCATAGAGACAGCGCATGAAGATGTCACCGTAGACGACCGCCTGCATGGCCTTCGTCAGCAGCGGGAGTGTGATCTTGAAGCCCGGTGTGGTCTCCATGCCATTTGCATTGAGCGAAATGACTGGAATCTGCGCCATGCCGGCATGCTCGAGGGCACGACGGATGAAGCCGATGTAGTTGGACGCACGGCAGCCACCGCCCGTCTGGGACATGATGACCGCGGTATGATCGAGGTCGTACTTTCCGGAGTTCAGCGCATCCATGATCTGACCGACCACGATGATGGATGGGTAGCAGGCATCGTTGTTCACGTACTTGAGACCCGTATCGATCGCCGTCCGGTTTGCGTTATTCAGGACTTCGACCTTATAACCGCAGGCGCGGATGGCCGGCTCGATCAGCTCGAAGTGGATCGGGGACATCTGCGGACAGAGGATGGTGTAGCCCTCGTCCTTCATGTCCTTCGTGAAGAGCTTACGATCATAGCTGGCCGGACGCTGTGTCCGCTCGTAGTGCTTCTCCTCCCGGACACGGATCGCCGCGATCAGCGAACGCACACGGATACGTGCCGCACCGAGGTTGTTGACCTCATCGATCTTCAGCACGGTATAGATCTTATCGGAGCCGTTCAGGATATCCCGTACCTGATCCACGGTGACGGCATCGAGACCACAGCCGAAAGAGTTCAGCTGGATGAGATCGAGATTCTCGCGGGTCTTCACGAAGGAAGCCGCGCGATAGAGTCTCGTATGGTACATCCACTGGTCGGTGACGATGAGCGGGCGCTCCACCTCGCCGAGATGGGAGATGGAATCCTCGGTCAGCACCGCGAAGTTGTAGCTCGTGATCAGCTCCGGGATACCATGGTTGATTTCCGGATCCACGTGGTATGGACGACCTGCGAGCACGATGCCGCGATGGCCGGTCTCCTCCATCCAGCGGAGGGTTTCCTCGCCCTTCTTCTCCATATCCTGATGCGCACGCTCGAGCTCTGCCCAGGCCTCATGCGCCGCCGAGCGGATTTCTTCTTCGGTAAAATTCCACTTCTTAAACTGCTCGCCGATCTTCTCGAGGGTGAGCTCGCCGACCGGACGGATCGAATCCTCGATGCGGTCCGGGTGGACGAAGACCTTTACGAGCTGGTCCGTGCAGATCTTCTCGTTCGTCAGTGCGAGGAACGGCTTCATGAAGAGGACGGAGCTCGTCTGCAGGTCCTCGACGTTGTTAATGATGTTCTCCGCGTAGGAGGTGACCATCGGGCAGTTGTAGTGATTACCTGCATCCGGCGTCTCGTTCCGCTCGTATGGGATGCACGGGTACCAGATGAACGTCTGCCCGTGCTTGATCAGCCACTCGATATGACCATGCGCGATCTTCGCCGGGTAGCACTCGGACTCGGACGGGATCGTCTCGATACCGAGCTCGTAGATCTGACGTGTGCTGGCCGGGGACAGCACGGTCCGGAACTTCAGCTCACGGAAGAAGGTCGCCCAGAACGGATAGTTCTCGTACATGTTGAGCACGCGCGGGATACCCACCTCGCCACGCTCGGCGAGATCGATCGGGAGCGGCTCGTAATCAAACATGCGCTTCATCTTATAGGCGAAGAGGTTCGGAATATCCGACTTCGACTTCGCCTTTCCGAGACCACGCTCACAGCGGTTACCGGAGATGAAATTCCGGCCGGCACCGAACTGGTTGATGGTCAGGACGCAGTGGTTGTTGCAGCCCTGGCAGCGCGCCATGCGGGTGGTGTACTGGAGATTTATGATGTCATCGATCGGGAGCATGCTGGTCTGTACACGGCC
>CABTMH010000075.1 GCA_902485915.1 uncultured Oribacterium sp.
AAGCCGGCTGCCACGGTGATCACCTCATCTCCGCGCTTCACGCGGCGTTCACCGAGCAGCGGACTCGTCAGTGTACTGAAGGCCAGCAGATTGGCGCTGGAACCGGAATTCACGAGGCTCACATAGCGTACGCCGAGGTACTCACCGAGCTTCTGCTCGAAGGCATCGGTGTAGCGTCCGGCGGTCAGCCAGAACTCGAGCGCACTGTCCACGAGATTCACCATCTCCTTATCATCATAGACACGGCTGGCATACGGGATACGCTCACCCTCCTGATACGGCTGCTGCATCGGTGCGACCTTATATTTTCTTGCATATTCTGCGACGAGATCGAGGATTTCCTGTCTCGCCTGCTGCTCTGTTTTCTCTGTCATGTTCTGCTCTTTTCTCTTTCATCTGCTAAAAATGCACGGATCTGCTGCCCGGTCAGGGCCCGCATATCGGCGCCCTCCGACCATGCATGGTACCATGCGACGGTTTCCTGAACAGCCTCCGTGACATGCCAGCGCGGCTGCCAGTGGAAGCGCTCCTTCAGCTTCTGCGTATCCAGCTTCAGGTATGCGGCCTCATGCGGTGCGTTCGCCTCGGCATCCGTGTGCCAGGCTGCGCCCGTGCCCCAGCTCTGTACGAAGAGATCCGCGAGTGCGCCCGTCGTGATGGCGTCCACCTCATCCGGACCGACGTTATAGCATCCGGCCACGTCCCCGGCCAATGTCTCCGTCGTGCGTTCGTCATGCCCCGCTTCGTTCATCTCAGCGGAAGCTGCGGACGCCTTCGTGCCGGTATGCTGCTGTCCCTGCGCCTGGGTCATCGCGATCAGAAGGTAGACATACAGCGGTTCCAGCACATGCTGATACGGACGTGTGCTGTACGGGTTCCGCACATGGATGGTCCGGCCGGCGATCGTATCCCGTACGCAGTCCGGGATGATACGGTCCACCGCGAAATCCCCACCGCCGATGACATTGCCCGCACGCGCAGTGGAGATCGCCGTCACCATAGCGGATGGGTCCGCATCCGGCTGGAAGAAGGACTTCTGGTAGCTGTGGGTCACGAGCTCGGAGCAGGACTTCGAGTTGCTGTACGGATCGTAGCCGTCGAGCTTCTCGTCCTCCCGGAAGGCGTGGTCCGCGCGCTCCGGGTTCTCATAGACCTTATCGGTCGTCACGTTCAGGAAGGACAGCACCTTCTCCGCATGCTGCGCGTTATAGCGACGGATGGCCTCGAGGATGTTCACGGTGCCCATGACGTTCGTCTCGAAGGTCTCCCGCGGATAGAGGTAGGAGGTGCGAACAATCGGCTGCGCTGCGAGATGCAGCACGACCTCTGGACGCGCGGTCTCCATGAAGGCGGTGAGATGCGGGAAATCACGGATGTCGCCGATCTCCGAGTGCATCTCCTCCGAAAGCTTCAGGATGTCGAAGAGCGCCGGCTCGGTCGGTGCCTCGAGGGCATACCCGTAGACCTCTGCGCCCAGCATACGAAGCATGAGGCAGAGCCAGCTGCCCTTGAAGCCGGTGTGCCCGGTCACGAGCACCCGCTTCCCTTTATAAAACTGCTGTAAGGATTCAAACTTAGTCATATTGTTTTCTTTCTATGCCCTAAACTCGGTCTGAGGAGGCCCGAGTTTAGCCCTTCGGGAGCAGAGCATAGCTCTGCTGGATATCGTTCCAGAGTTTGCTTGATGCAAACTCTTTCACTCCCACGTTTTCCATGGTGCCTTTCCGCTCGCCCAGAGGTCTTCGAGGAGCTTTTTCTCGCGCTGGGTGTCCATGCACTGCCAGAAGCCTGCGTGGTAGAAGCTCATGAGCTCGCCGTCGGCGGCGAGGCGGTGCATCGGTTCCTGCTCGAGAACGCAGCGGTCATCGCTGAGGTAGCGGAAGATCTCCGGCTGGAAAACCATGAAGCCGCCGTTGATGATGGCACCATCCTCCCGCTCCTTCTCACGGAAGGAACGGATCTGGTTGTTTTCATCGATATCGAGGACGCCCTTCTGCTGTGCGAGGGAAACGGTCGTAATGGTCGCGATCTTCCCATGCGCATGATGGAAGTTTACGAGCGCATCGAGGTCCACGTCAGACACGCCATCGCCATAGGTAAGCATGAACGGCTCATCCCCGACATAATCCTGTACGCGCTTGATGCGTCCGCCGGTCATGGTGTTGAGGCCGGTGTCGACGATGGTCACACGCCACGGCTCGTTCATGTTATGATGGACCTCCATCTGGTTGTTGCTGAGATCGAAGGTCACGTCGGAATTATGCAGGAAGTAGTTCGCGAAATACTCCTTGATGACGTACTGCTTGTAACCGGCCAGAATGATGAAATCGTTGTAGCCATAGCTCGAGTAGTACTTCATGATGTGCCACAGGATCGGCATCTCGCCGATCTCGATCATCGGCTTCGGACGGAGATGCGACTCCTCGGAGATACGGGTTCCGAAACCACCTGCTAAAATCAATACTTTCATAACTTACATCCTTTTATGCATCGTAAACGGAAGCGCATGTCTCAGAAATCATGGCGCATGCTGCCGCCTGCATATGTTCCATCAGGCAGTCAATGCATGTACCCTGGAACATGGCGCATGTATCGTAGAACATGGCGCATGTACCGTCACTTCCGGAAAACGTTCCACTGATTTTCCTTTAAAATATCCATGGCATGGCGAACGCGGTTCGGTCCATGGTGGTACTCGAAGATGAGATTCAGCTCATCATCGCTCCGGTTTTCATAATCACGCGCGGCATCCGCCATGGAGGCGAAATACATCTGCCGGAACGGCATCGCGTCGATTTCACGCTTATCAGTATAACAGGTCCCTGCAGTGAAGGAAAGAAGCACCACGAGGGAGAGCCCCATCCCGAGCAGCGCGCGGAGGGAC
>CABTMH010000076.1 GCA_902485915.1 uncultured Oribacterium sp.
AGTGTGTCGCTATGGATAACCTGACCCACGAGATCATCGGTAAGAATGAGGTAAAAACCACACATGACGATAAGGACGGTGTAGCAGCCGGTGTCGTTCAGTCCTTTAAGAACTGTATGGCGGAGAACAACATCGCCCCGGAGGACGTCGTTTTCGTAGCGCACTCGACCACACAGGCGACCAATGCCTTCATCGAGGGTGATGTCGCTTCCGTCGGCGTCATCGGCGTCGCAGGTGGCGGTATCGAGGGCTTCCTCGCGAAGCGTCAGCTGAACCTGAAGGACATCATGCTCGACGAGAAGGTCGGTCGTAAGATCCCGGTACACAACCGCTTCCTGAAGAAGAAGGAGCTGTCCGACGAGAAGATCAACACCGCGATCAAGGAGCTCTGTGGTGAGGGCTCTCAGGTGATCGTCGCTTCCATGGCCTTCGGTGTAGATAACATGGACGAAGAGGTGAAGATCCACGACCTCGCAGAGGCACAGGGCCTTCCGGTTTCCATGGCATCCGATATCACGAAGCTCTATGGTCTGACCCGTCGTACACGTACGGCAGCGATCAACGCGTCCATCCTTCCGAAGATGATG
The DNA here is from genome assembly GCA_902485915.1 of uncultured Oribacterium sp. Taxonomy (GTDB): domain Bacteria; phylum Bacillota; class Clostridia; order Lachnospirales; family Lachnospiraceae; genus Oribacterium. The sequence goes on from CABTMH010000076.1 coordinate 588, forward strand.
GCGACCGCAAACGCAACCGAGTCCTCCGTTCGTAACGCCGGCGTCACCGTTCCGCTCATGATCATGCGTGGCGATGGTGGTGTTATGGAGATCAGCGAGATGCGTAAGCGTCCGATCCTGACCGCACTGTCCGGCCCGGCCGCATCCGTGATGGGTTCCCTCATGTACCTTCGTGCGTCCAATGCAATCTACTTCGAGGTAGGTGGCACCACGACCAACATCGGCGTCATCAAGAATGGTCGTCCGGGTGTCGACTACGCACAGATCGGTGGACATGATACCTATATCAACTCCCTCGACGTACGTATCCTCGGCTGTGCCGGTGGTTCCATGGTTCGTATCAACGACCACGGCGTAGAGGATGTCGGACCTCGTTCCGCACATATCGCAGGCTGCGAGTACGCATGCTTCACACCGGAGGAGGAGATCGATGCAGGTCCATTGACCATCGAGATGCTCAGCCCGAAGCCAGGCGATCCTTCCGATTACGTCGCAGTGAAGCTTGCCAGCGGTAAGCGTATCTGCTTCACGAACACCGATGCAGCGAACGTACTCGGTCTCATCGATGAGAAGTACTTCGCACATGGTAATGCAAGTGCCGCTCGTAAGTGCATGCAGCCGGTAGCGGATAAGCTCGGCATCACGGTAGAGGAGCTCGCAACGCAGATCCTCGATAAGGACTTCGAGAAGGTCAATGCCTGCATCAATGCACTCGCCGATAAGTACCAGCTCGACCACGACGCGATGAAGCTCGTCGGCTGCGGCGGTGGTGCAGCTTCCCTCGTTCCATACTGCGCGAAGAAGATGGGTCTTCAGTACTCCATCCCGGAGAACGCAGAGGTTATCTCCTCCATCGGTGTCGCCCTTTCGATGGTACGTGATGTCGTCGAGCGAGTGATCCCGAACCCGACCCAGGAGGATATCAAGGAGCTGAAGAAGGAGGCAACCGATGCAGCGATCGGTTCCGGTGCTTCCCCTGATACCGTCGAGGTACATATCGAGATCGACAGCCAGACCGGTAAGGTGACGGCGATTGCGACCGGTTCGACCGAGGTAAAGACCACCGATCTTCTGAAGGAGTGTGATGAGGCAGAGGCGGAGCAGCTCGCGAAGGAAGACTTCGGGGAGAAGGTAAGTAATGTGCATCTCGCAGAGAAGAGTGACAAGTTCTACGTTTACACCGGCGAGATGGGGGATCGTCATCCGATCCGTATCGTCGATAAGAAGGGCTTCATCAAGGTGCAGTGCTCTGACGCCGTTGCCGTCAAGGTAAAGGCCGGCGCATATAAGGAAGCTGTAGAAGAGATGTGGAAGGAGCTCGCAGTATTTAAGACCGATACCGTACTCCGTCCGGACTACTTCGTATGTGTAGGTCCGCGTGTATGTGACTACTCTGCGGTGGATCTCGATCAGGTGATGCTTCTCATGGATCTCGATATCATGGATCGTGAGCCGGATGAGGATATCCTCATCGTCGGTTCCATCAACGATGTACGATAAGCTGAGAGGCATAGCGCTTCGGAGCGTCCGTGTTCTATGACAGGATACGGAGAAGACACGGTACCTATATCCCTGGGTCTCTGCAGGAGGAGGCTCCTGCGGGTCCGGATGCAGAAACAGATAGCCCCGCCGAGTGCGGGGCTGTTTTAAAAAGGAGAGGCCGATGACGAAGGAAGAGTTAAAGAAAGCCATGCAGCCGATCGCCGATGGCTTATTCGGAAAGCAGCGTACGAGCTATGGTCAGATGCCGCACTATACGGTGCGTCCGGTAGAGATGATCGTCGAGGATCTGTGTGCGATTCCGGAGGAGGAGTGGGCATACTACGCATTCTCACGTGAGCCGCTGAACGGGAAGTTCAGTGATGCAGAGCGTCTCGAGCTGACGAAGGAGGCCATCGCCTGTGGCCGTGCATACGCAGAAAAGCTGGCCGCGGAGTGCGGAAGTCGCGATCCGGAGACATTGGCCGCGTATCTCGGGCTGGATGTCGACTATCCGGAGATGCCGCAGAACGCATCGCGTGTACTGTTTGCAGAGTTCCGTGAACCGAAGACGATCCATATCTTCATGGATGGTGTGCGGAAGGGAGAGGAGCTGTTTACACAGCATGGTATAAGCGCTTACATGGGTGAGGACTTCGAACTCGCGAAGCTGCTGCTCGGGCATGAGATCTTCCACTTCGTCGAGGAGAAGTACCGGAAGGAAATCTGGACGCGGACCTATCGGATCCGGCTCTGGAGTGTCGGTCCGGTGAAGAACAGCTCGACGGTGATGGTGCTCGGTGAGATCGCGGCGATGGCGTTTGCGAAGGCGCTGACCGGGATCACGTTTTCGCCATATGTGCTGGATGCCTTCCTCGTGTACGGCTACTCGCCGGAGGCGGCCAGCGGCCTGTATGAGGAGATGATGGAGAAGTCGGGACGCACGCCGCGGCTTCCGGAGACCGGAGACTCGCATCGGGAATCCGTCAGTGAGGCCTGAAGACCGATGCGACCGGCCTTCATAATATGCGGTGGAGTTTGGATGCATTTTCGCTTATAATAGTAAGAACTGTATCTGAAAGGAAATAAGCAATGCAAACAAATGTCCGCATCGAGAAGCGGCCGGAGGAGTCTGCGAGGGACTATGCGTATCGTGCGCTGTCACGCATGATTTATGAGATGGTTCTGCGACCCGGTGAAAAAATAGTGGAGAGTGAGATCGCAGCGCGGCTGGAGCTCAGTCGTACGCCGGTGCATGATGCGTTTGCCCGGCTCGAGCGTGAGAAAATGCTGGTCGATGTGCCGCGTGGTGCACTTGTACCGAGGCTTCGCGCGGAGAGTATCCGCCTCCATGTATGGATGTTTCGGACGATGTGTCGAGCGGTTCTGGGCGAGCTGTATAACCATCATTTCGGTTCGCTGATCATGATGAAGAAGCATATCGTGAAGGAGCAGGAAGCGTTGCAGAACGGGGATCAGAGTGAGATGATCCGCCTGTACTGTGCGTTCTACTGCGAGATGTTCCAGCTGGCGCGCAGGGGTCTCGTGATCGAGGCGATGCAGCGGACGAGCTTCGATATGTGCCGTCTGCTCGCGCTGATGGAGGATCGGGAGCGATGGACAGAGCTGATGGAGACGCATGAGGATATGGTGCACGCGCTTGCGAAGCATCATTATGAGGACAGCATCGAAGCGATGGAAATGGGCTTCGATCTCTATGAGCCGATCCTCACACTGTGTCAGCAGCATTATCCACAGTATTTTGAAAACCCGAAAGGAGTAGAGGAGATATGAAAATTGCAGTTTTAGGTGCAGGTGCCATGGGTGGTCTGTACAGTGCGTACCTGAGCCGGCACAACGAGGTGACGGTCATCGACGTCAACGCACAGGTCGTAGAGAAAATCAATGCAGATGGCCTCGAGGTGCAGGAGCCGGATGGTACGTCTCAGGTTTATCATCCACATGCGGTGCTGTCCACCGAGGGGATGGAGCCGGTCGATCTGATCGTCGTGTTCGTGAAGGCGATGTTCAGCGAGAGCGCGCTGAACAACAACCGCAGCATCATCGGTCCGGAGACCTATCTGATGACCCTGCAGAACGGCAGCGGCCACGAGGATATGCTCGGAAAGTTCGTACCGCAGGAGCACATCATCATCGGTACGACACAGCATAACGCAAGCGTCGCCGGTTTCGGTGTGACGAAGCATGGTGGCAGCGGTATGACCCACATGGGCTGCGTGACCGGTGATGTCAAGCGGCTTCAGAAGTTCGCCGATGCCTTTACGGCGTGCGGTCTCGATGCGGATGTATCCGATGGTGTGCAGAAGATGATCTGGAACAAGATGTTTACGAACGTCTCTGCCAGTGCGCTGACGGGTGCCCTGCAGGTTCCGCTCGGCTACATCTCCGCCGATGATCATGCATGGAAGCTCTGCTGTCAGCTGATCCGCGAAGCGGTGGATGTCGCAGCGGCGCTCGGTATGGACTTCGATTATGATGAGAAGGTCGCCGAGGTTAAGGCGGTATGCGATAAGAGCCCGAATGGTCTCACCAGCATCTATGCCGATCTTCGGGATGGCCGTCGCAGTGAGGTGGATACCATCAGCGGCAGCATCGTCCGCGCGGGTGTGAAGGCCGGCGTACCGACCCCGAGCCACAGCTTCCTGGTAGGTCTCATCCATGCGATGGAGAACCGTCCGAGAGCGTAAGGTGGGAGGTGCCGGATGGAAGCATTGACCTCATGGGAAGTGAAGGCGTGCGTGGCACTGTAAAAATCTGAATCATCATGCACCTCAGGTGCATCGTGAGATAAATCAAGTATCTGTTCGGCGTGGAGCCTTCGTTTCGAGGAAGGGTGGGCAGCGCAGAACGACAAATCTTTTTAAGGAGGATATTCTTATGTCCGAAGAGTTCGTAACCTATGACTGGGAGGCTGGAAAGCCGAAGACCGTCGCTGCAGATCAGCTTCCACCAAAGGAGTACATGAAGGGTGGCCTTCATATCGTCGACCTCTCGAAGTGCATCGATCCGAGCAACGAGAGCCGTCGCTGCAACTTATGGCGTTTCAACACCGGTGGTGTCGTACCTGATTTCCATACGAATGTAGATATCGGAAGCCACCTCGGTACGCACTGTGAGTGTCCGTACCATCATGACAGCAGCTGGCCGAGCGTTGCAGAGCTTCCACTCGATCAGTTCATGGGTCGTGGTATCTACTGCACACTGGATCTTCCGGAGGATCACCAGATCACCGCTGAGGATCTCGAGAAGGCACTCGGCGGCTGGATCCAGGAGGGCGATACCGTCATCCTCGACAGCCCGCACAAGATCCCGCCATTCACGAAGCTGACCGGTGGCCCGACCGACCATCGTCTTCAGGTGGGTGCAGACATGGCGCAGTGGCTCGCAGATCACAAGGTACAGTGCGTAGGCTTCGGTGATGGTGTAGCCATCGAGGGCGATGTTCGTAACGTAAAGCCGTTCCATGATATTCTGATGGCACAGAACGTTACCTTCCTCGAGGTTCTGTGCAACCTGGAGCTTCTGAAGACCGATACGTTCTTCATCAGCTATGCTCCGATGAACATCATCGGCCTCGACTCCTGCCCGACACGTGTATACGCGATCGAGGGTATGCCGGGCTTCACTCGTTGATCACGGGTGCGATGAGGCATCACAATCTAAGGTAATCGAAAAGGCTTCCCCTTCCGGGAGGCCTTTTTCTGAAATGGGTTTATTCAGAATGTGGGGACCCCGGCTTGATTTCACACGGTCTCTCCGTATGGCTTCCGTTGCCGCTCCTCCGGGGACCCGCTGCTGAGTATGGATTAAAAGGAGAAGTTCCTATGGAAGGAAATATGAAGCATCTCTTCGATTTTATCGGGACGACGGCGCTTGTGACGGGTGGAACCAGCGGTCTCGGGCATGCCATCGCGGAGGCCTTTCTGCAGAACGGAGTCGATGTCGCGGTCTGCAGTCGTCACCCGGAGAGTGCGGAGGACCTCGCAGAGCTCGCGAAGGCCGAGGGTCGGCGCTATCTGCCGATCTACTGTGACATCACTGATGAGGCGAGTGTCGAGGCGATGGGGGATATCCTCGAGAAGGAGTTCGGCGGCGTGACGATGCTCGTCAACAGTGCCGGTATGAACATCCTGAAGCATGCCGAGGACTATGATGCGGCGAGCTTTAACCGGGTCATGAATCTGAACGTCACCGGTACGCATATCGTCAGCAAGCTCTGTGCGAAGCGCTGGATGATCCCGGCACACAAGGGGCGTATCGTGAACCTCTCGTCCGCGAAGGCGTTCCTCGGTACGGATCGTGACTACACCGCGTACTGCGCAAGTAAGGGTGCCATCAACATGTACACCGCCCAGCTCGGCTGTGAGTGGGCGAAGTTCGGTATTTCGGTCAATGCCATCGCCCCGACCTTCGTCGTGACGCCGATCAATGCTGACCGTCTCGCGGATCCGGAGTTCTATAACGCGCTGGTGCGTCGCATCCCGATGGGGCGTCTCGGCACCGGGAAGGATATGGCCGCTGCGGCGCTGTTCCTCTGTTCCGAGGGCGCGGAGTTCATCACCGGCGTGACCCTGAAGGTGGACGGCGGCGTGACGTCGATGCAGTAAGCCTGTATAATCCATGAGAGGGCCGTGCGAAGCGCGGAGAGGCTCGTGGATGCCCCCAGGCGGCGAGGCTGTTTTTTCGCTTAAGCGAAAAAATCAAACGACGATGCCAGCGCCAAAGGCGCATTTCCATGGCATCGTCTCCCTAATCCATGAGA
>CABTMH010000077.1 GCA_902485915.1 uncultured Oribacterium sp.
GGAGATATAGCCCTTGATCCCGTTCATACCGCACCTCCGCATGGATAATACTCAACATGATACATTATATACGAATATCAGAAGAAATATAAAGCGTCCGGCGAAGTGTCCAGAAAAAAGTTACATCGCTGCGGAGGACGGGAGAAAACGTGGCAAGTAATGCCGGTGTTAAGACACACCGACCCGCAGAGTGCAAAATCTCTCAGTGATTTTTCTCTTCGCTTGCTTGTTGAGGGCAGTGCCTCCAAGCCCCTTTGAACACAGAATTTCATTCTGTGGCTGCGCGGTCTCCGTTCCACTCCGGTCGGCACTAAGCTGACATCCCCCGGATGTCCAGTGCCTGCATTAGAATCGTATTTAATTGTTCAGATTTGGTCAGATTGTACTGCTTAAACTTGTCACTGATTATCAGATGGATACAGAACAGAAATCAGAAACTGAATTACAGTCCTTAAAACTCACAGGCGATTTCTTTAAGAAAATTGTAATCCGTATGGATATTCCTCACAACTTCTACGATGACAATGGATTTTATCATTGCAACCGGATTGACTTTCTGCTTGGGACAATAGAATTGTTTTAATCTTTAAGATCAACTCCATCACCGCCCTGGCTTGTAATAAAGCAATAATACTCACAAAAAAGGTATTGGATTTACGATATCCAATACCTTTTGAAGCATATCCCACTGAGTCAAACTATATCAGCTCATTTGGGTATAAGAAAACCCCGGAAAACCTTGATTTTCCGGGGTTTTTGAACCATTTTGATATAGTCTGAGCAGTCGATTATCTCTTTGAGAACTGCGGAGCACGACGTGCGGACTTGAGACCGTACTTCTTTCTCTCCTTCATTCTCGGATCTCTGGTGAGGAATCCTGCCTTCTTAAGTGCTGGTCTGTACTCAGCATCCATCTCGCAGAGAGCTCTTGCAATACCGTGACGGATTGCACCAGCCTGGCCAGCGATACCACCACCGCAAACATTTACGAGGATATCGAGCTTGCCCTCGTTCTGTGTCAGAACGATCGGCTGATTAACGATGGTCTTGAGGGTATCAAGGCCGAAATACTCGTCGAGGCTTCTCTTGTTGATTGTGATCTTACCAGTGCCCGGCATGATGTACACTCTGGCAACGGAAGACTTTCTTCTACCTGTACCGTAATTTCTGTTTGTAGCCATTGTAATATCCTCCCTTAGAATGTAAGCTCAACAGGCTTCTGTGCCTGGTGCTTGTGATCTGCGCCAGCGTATACGAAAAGCTTCTTATACATCTGTCTGCCTAATGGTCCGTGAGGAAGCATACCCTTAACAGCATCCTCGATTACCTTCTCAGGCTTGTTATCGCGAAGCTCACGAAGTGTAGTCTCCTTCATGGAACCTACATACTTAGAGTGTGTGCGATAAACCTTCTGATCCAGCTTCTTACCGGTTACAGCGATCTTGTCTGCGTTTACGATGATAACATAATCACCGCAGTCAAGGAACGGTGTGTAGGTCGGCTTGTTCTTACCACGAAGAACCTTAGCAACCTCTGATGCAAGACGTCCAAGAGTCTTGCCCTCTGCATCTACTACATACCACTTTCTGTCGATTGTAGAAGCTGTAGCTACGTATGAATTCATAACAACCTCCTGTGATAAGGCTACTTACTCTGGTCTCTGTCCAAAACAGAACTTCTGTAAAACGGTCATCGCATTTGGGTTTGAATGCTCGCGCTCTGCAAGTGGTCCACTCTGAGACTGATTTCAGTATTTAATGTAGCCTGGGTCTCAGTTTCTGAGCCCTTGCTTAATTAGTTCCCCGTCGCTTTCCGGACATGGTATGCCCCTTCAGGCGACAGCTTTAATAGTATATGCGGAATCGTCCGGCCTGTCAATGGATTTTCGTGAAATTCCGTTGACTGGCCGGGCCCTAGTCACCGTTCACTCGTCAACTGGATGCCGGCCCCTGCCTGATCAGTACACGTGGAACAGTAACGACTGGCCAGACCTCGTGTTACTGTTTATGCCAGTCCGGAGATTTCCTTCGGGAGGGACTCCATCCACGGGATGATGCAGTCGAGGCTGTCGATCTGGGCGTCGCAGAGATCCACAAGGCCGGAGAGGTCGTTCATGTCCGGGATGCCGAGGACATAGCCACCGGCAGCATAGCCGGCTCTTACGCCGTTTACAGAGTCTTCCACGACGACGCAGGCGCGCGGGTCGACGTCGAGCCGCTCTGCGCAGATGAGGAAGAGGTCCGGTTCCGGCTTTCCATGGGTGGTGAGGTCACCGCAGCCGACGAAGTCGAAGGTATCCTCCATCTTCGCTTCGCGTAGGTAATGCATGACCTGCGGCGTTCTCGTCGAGGAGCCGATGGCGATCTTATAGCCGTGCGCCTTCAGCCAGGCGAGGGTTTCGTCGAGGCCCTTCATCTTCGGCACACCTTCGCGGTCGACGTAGCGGAACACCTCTTCCATGCGGATCTCGCGCTCTGTGGCGTAGCTGAAGCCCGGATTCGCGGCCTCGAAGACCTGCGATCCGTACTCGAGGGAGGCACCACGCATCTGATCGAGCATTTCATCGTCGATGTGGAAGCCGCGGATCGGCGCGAGCCTGAACCACATCCTGCGGTACAGGCGCTCGGTATCGAAGAGCGTACCGTCCATATCGAAGATAAATGCCTTAATCGGAAGTCTCTCTGAAGTCATACTGTTTCACCTCATTTTTCATAGTCCAGTGCGCGGAGGCACCGTGTATCAATTCTCTCTGGATATCCAGCTTTGAGCTTCATAGTTCAGTGCGCAGAGGCACAGTCCGTGCGCGGGTACGGTTGGTCCCGCAGTGGTTCTGTCTTTCGCTGCCAGCATCACCCGAATATCCTCCGGTGCACGTCGGCCGTTTCCGATGACGAGGAGGGTGCCGACGATGATGCGGATCATGTGATAGAGGAAGCCGTTCCCCCGGATGCGGATGACGAGCTGTGCCCCCTCCTGCAGGATATCGATGCTGTAGATTTCGCGGATCGCGTCGCCACCATGTTCGAAGACCTGGCTGTCCGGGTTCACGAAGCTCGTGAAGTCATGGACGCCGACGAGCGCCTGTGCAGCGGTCCGCATGCGCTCGAGGTCGAGCGGATAGGTGTAGTGATACGCATAGAGGCGGGTCAGCGGGTTCGCGACGCGGCCGTTATCGATGCGGTATTCGTAGCACTTTTCGTGCGGGAGGAAGCGTGGGTGGAAGTCCATGCTGACCTCGTCCGCCTGCATCACGCGGATATCCGCGGGCAGGTAGCGGTTGATGGCCTTCGGGAAGTTCGCCGCCGGGATCGTGCTTTCGGTGTCGAAGCAGGCGACGTTGCCGAGCGCATGGACGCCACTGTCGGTGCGGCTCGCACCCACGACCGGGAGGATACCCGGACATGCGGCTTCGCCTGCATGGTCTGGCGCCGTCTCCTTCACAGCGGCCGCAGGTTCGGCTGCAGCGCTCTCTAGTGTCAGCGGATCCGGATTTTTTTCCGGTGCTGCGCCGTAGACGGCCTCCTTCGGCAGGAGCTTCCCGAGCGCGCGCTGGAGCTCGCCCTGGATCGTCGGGACCGTGCCTTCCGGATGGGCTGCTGTCGGCTGCTGGATCTGCCAGCCTCGGTAGTTCGTGCCATCGTATGCGATTGTGAGCCTGATTCTTCTCATCTGATCTTTCCTGTGTATGGCCTCTGCCATCGTGCGTACGCTGCTTCCTCCGCAGCGCCATAAAAAGTGAAGGTCGCCTGCATTGGCCTCGAAAGGCGATGCGGCGACCGAAGTCATGGGTGTCCGTATCAGAACGGCAGCGCCACGAAGCGGGATACCACGGACAGGCCGAGGTAGAGGAACATGAGGGTGTAGGCGATGCGGTCGCGTGCGGCATAGCGGAGCGGCTTCATCTTCGTGCGGCCCTCACCGCCGTGATAGCAGCGGGCCTCCATCGCCATCGCGAGGTCGTTCGCGCGGCGGAAGGCACTGATAAAGAGCGGTACCAGGATCGGGACCATCGCCTTCGCGCGCTGAAGCAGATTCCCGCTCTCGAAGTCGGCGCCGCGGGCCTGCTGTGCCTTCATGATCTTATCCGTTTCCTCGATGAGGATCGGGATGAAACGGAGTGCGATCGACATCATCATGGCGATTTCATGCACCGGTACGCCGACCTTTTTCAGGGCTCCGAGCCCCTTCTCGAGGCCGTCGGTGAGCTGGTTCGGCGTGGTCGTCAGTGTCATGAGCGAGGAGCCGAGCACGAGGAGGATCAGGCGGGCACCCATCATGAGCGCGATGTGGAGACCCTCGCGGGTGATCTTCAGGATCCAGAACTGCACGAGTACCTCACCCGGGGTCAGGAAGAGGTTGAAGCTCACAGAGATCAGAAGCAGAATCACGATGCTCTTCAGACCGCGTGTCATGAAACGGAACGGTACGTTGCTGATTCTGATGAGGATCGCGAGGGCGACTGCAGCGACGCCGTACATGATCCAGCTCTTCACGATGAAGAGGGAGATCAGGAAAAGCACGGTGCCGAGCAGCTTCACCCGCGGGTCCAGGCGATGGATCACGGAGTCGACCGGATAGTACTGTCCTAAGGTTACTTCTCTCAGCATACGCCGGCCTCCTTTCCTGCCTGTTCTCTACTGTCCTGCGGAGTCGCTGCGGCTGGCTTTATCTGACCATCCTGCGTCGGCGAGCCGCCGACTGCTGTCCTGCTGTCCTGTGCTGTTTTCACCGGATTTTTCCCGGTGAGGGATTTCGTATAGCGCTTCCAGAGGTCCACGATGGCATCACACATCTCATCCACGGTGTCCGGACGGTCCTTGAAGCGGATGCCGACATCCTTCAGCTCATGGATGAGGTAGGTCATCTGCGGTGCGCCGAGTCCCATCTCCTCGAGCTCGAGGTAGCGCTTGAAGATCTCTTCCGGCGTGCCGCTCATGCGCAGCTCACCATGATCCAGTACGATAACCTGCTCCGTGTAGCGTGCCACGTCGTCCATCGAGTGCGATACGAGGACGATCGTCATGCCGCTCTGCTTATGCAGGAGCTGGATCTGATGGAAGAGGTCGTCTCTTCCGGCCGGGTCGAGACCGGCGGTCGGCTCATCGAGGATCAGGACCTCCGGGCGCATCGCCAGTACACCAGCGATCGCAACACGCCGCTTCTGTCCGCCGGAGAGCTCAAACGGCGACTTTTGCCAGAAAGCCTCATCGAGCCCGACCATACGGAGGGCTTCCTCCGCGCGTTTCCGCGCCTCTGTCTCCGGCACACCCTGATTCTTCGGTCCGAACATCACATCCGTGATGACGTCGACCTCGAAGAGCTGGTACTCCGGATACTGGAACACGAGGCCCACCTTGAAGCGGAGCTCCTTCATGTTGAAATCCGGTGCATAGATGTTCAGGAAGCCGTCCGGGCTGACGAGCGCGGCTGCATCCGCTGCCTGTACCGCCTTCCGGGTCTTCGCACTCTGGTCCTTCCGCGGCTTCCGGAAGTCAGTATCGTCCCGAAACTTCACTTCGATCGTACCCTCCGTCGCTTTCAGAAGGCCGTTCAGATGCTGGGTCAATGTTGACTTGCCGGAGCCTGTGTGGCCGATGAAGCCGACGATGGAGCCCCGCTGGATCTGGAAGGAGACATCCTTCAGCGCATAGCTCTCCATGGCCGTGCCCTTCTGATAGACATGGCTTACATTCCGCACGCGGATGACCGGATCCGTGATATCCATGTGGGCCGGCTTCTTCTTCACGAAATTCGGCTCGAAATCCACCTGCTTCGGGAGGCAGCACTGGAGACAGGCCACGAGCTCCTCGCGGGTGAGAACGGCATCCGGTACCGGCATCCCGGCCTTCTGCAGCTTCCACGCAAGCTCCGTCACCTCCGGCACATCCATGTGGATGGCCTTCAGCTCCTCGACATGGCAGAACACTTCGCGTGGTGCGCCGTCCATGACGACCTTCCCGCCGTCCATGACGATGATGCGATCCGCATCGACGGTTTCTTCCATATAGTGGGTGATGAGGATGATCGTCACGCCCATCTTCTGATTCAGCTCCCGGATGGTCTCGATCACCTCCTTACGACCACTCGGATCGAGCATCGCGGTCGGCTCATCGAGCACGATGGTTTTCGGAAGCATCGCCATCGTACCGGCGATCGCGACACGCTGCTTCTGTCCGCCACTGAGCCGGTTCGGGGACTTCATACGGTACGGCACCATGTCGACGGCTTCGAGCGCACGATTCACTCGTGTCCAGATCTCGTCGGTCGGTACACCGATGTTCTCCGGTCCGAAGCCGACATCCTCCTCCACGACAGAGGCGATGATCTGGTTATCCGGATTCTGGAAAACCATGCCGGTTTCCTTTCGGATGTTCCAGATCTCCTTTTCATCCTTCGTATCGCGTCCGCTGACGAGCATGGTTCCCTCACTCGGCAGGTTGAGACCGTTGATGAGTTTAGCCAGCGTCGACTTACCGGAACCGTTATGGCCGAGCACACACACGAAGCTCCCGGCCTCGATGGACAGGTTGATGTTATCCAGGGCCCTGGTCTTCTCTACGACTTTATCGTTCTCATCTGTGCGGATGTAGTCATACGCCAGATGTAATGCATCTATGATTTTCAATTTGTTAACCTCATATCAGCTTTGTGGTTTATAGCTCAATTAGTATATTAGAAACGGCTTGAAAAGACAAGAGCATGGGCAAGTTACTGTTCACACGTGTGCTGACTAGCCAGGGCCCGGAGGGGCGGCTCCCTGGCTGAATCCAGTTGACGAGTGAAC
>CABTMH010000078.1 GCA_902485915.1 uncultured Oribacterium sp.
CTTCGAGTGGATCTCCACCCCCTGGAAGCCATCCTGGGCGATCTGTTCGAAGCAGCTCGCCATCTCTCCCCGATACAGGATGGGAGCGCGCTCCCTCAGTGCATAGTCCGAATACGTCGCCGATAAAATCATCTTCCGTTTACCTGTCACCTTTCCAGCAAGTCGATACCATCGAGATCAAATGCTTCTCCATCTGCTCCCTCGATCTCCACGTCTTTTAATACGAGTTTTTTACAGTTTCTGATAAACGCACCTTTTCGAGTGCACGGCTCCACATCGGCCATCATCGCCGGATAATCCGGCTTCGGATCCTCTGAGAAAGAGATATGCACATTTTCAAAAGAGAGCTCCTCTACCTTCGCTTCCGGAAGGCCATACATAAACGTCGCCGCCACATGGCAGTTCCGAGCGTCGATGTTCCGGAAGGAAATTCTGCCCACCGTCGGCGTCCGATCATCCACTGGAAGTGGCTCCTTGCATCGTACATACTCGCTCTTTCCATCCGGATCACAGCACCAGTAAAACGAATTGAGTACAAACGGGGTCAGCACGCCATCCATCCGGATGTTTTCGAATCGGATGTTGTCGATGATGCTTTCCTTTCCTCTTCCGCGTCTCGTCTTGATGCGTAAGCCACGGTCGGTATCCTCGAAGATACAGTCATGGCAGTAGAGATTTCTCACGCCTGCACTGATCTCGCTTCCGAGGGTGACGGATCCATGTCCATACTTCATATGGCACTGGCGGATCTCGATGTTCTCGGATGGAGTCACATAGGTATGTCCCATGTAGCGCTTCCCGGACTTGATGGCGATACAGTCATCGCCCAGTGAGAAGTGCACGCCCACGATTTCCAGATTTTTCACCGATTCAGGATCGATACCATCGGTATTTGGCGATACCTTCGGGTTGTTGAGTGCGATATCCAGAATCCGGATATTTTCAGAGAAGTACGGATGAACCGTCCACGCCGGGCTGTTCTTTATGCTGATTCCCTGGATGGTTACGTCCTTACATCTGTTCAGGAAAATCGACCTTGGACGGAACGCTCCGCCTGTTTTCTTACGGCCTTCACCTTCCCACCAGTTTTCATAGTTCGCGTTACCTTCGATAGTGCCTTCTCCACAGATCGTCACATCCGAAACACCGATACCCGTGATGATGGAGGCGAAGGAATCGAGTGGATTTCCTTCCCAGCTCGCCAGATTGTACTCCGACGCTTCGTCATAGCTCTGAATCAGTCCCGGAAGGATCGGGAAGTACGTACGATCCGTATAGGCCGACAGCACGGCGCCCTTTCCGAGCTCGAAGATGATACCGCTCTTCATGAAGAGACTGCTGATCTTATAGATGCCCTCTGGAACATACACACGGCTGTGCGGCGGACAGCTCAGGATCGCTGCCTGTATGGCCAATGTATCGTTATGTACATCGTCACCCAGCGCACCGAAATCGCGAACGTTTAACGTGACAAACTCCGGCTCCGTCTGAAACGTCATCTCTGCGGATGTCTGCTCCCCTCTGGACAGCATCAGACGATACTCCGTGTCCGGCTTCAGCCCGTAAATGGACTGCACCACGCGATCCGAGGTCAGCATTGGCTCCCCATCGATGAATACCGTATAGTTATCCGTGTAGACGATCCCTTCCTCTACGAGCTCGATACATACCGCCCGTGAAGATTTCCATATAATCTTAAACTCCATCTCACATCTCCCTGATATAGTCTTCATACTTTTCGCGAAGCAGCATTCTGTTTTCGCAGGCGAGCCTGATACTCTCTTTTACGCGTTTCACGGAATCCGGATCCCAGCCCTCGAAGGCAGAAAGGTTCTTTTTCAGAACCTTTCTGTACTGCATCACCAGATTCATCTTATGATCGAACACCTCTTCATCGATCTCAGGCGCTGTTCTGGCCAGGGCGAGAAGATAAAAGGACAGATCTTCATGAGAGATACCTGCATGAGCTGCGCACACCTTTTCGTATGCCTGCGCGAAGATTCTCTGAATATCCTGATAGCCTTCCTTTGCATGCTCGAGCGTCTCATATGCCACGATTTCCGGCATATCCGCGCAGAGCTCTTTCATCGTAAATTCTTTATTTTTCCAGTCTGTACCGTTCATCTTCTCACCTTTTCACTGATTATCAATATGCATTCTCTGCATATACGCTGTTGATATCATCCAGCAGATTCTGTGCAAGCTCTGCCGGATCGTCTCCGTAGCTCAGAGACTCCATGGTCGTGTAGTATGAGCCGGTCGTATCCTTCAGAGAAGAGTTCTCGAAGTTCGGATCGAGCGGATAGTTGGCATTCTCCATCGCGAGCTTGTTACCCTCATAGGTCAGACCACTTAACTGGCCATCCTCCTCGAGAATCTTTTCAGCCGCCTTATTTACGACTACGCCTCGCTCAACACCCAGGATCTTAACTGCTTCCGGATCGGATACCAGGAAGTTGATCAGGAGCGCTGCCTCCTCCTTATGCTGAGAGGACTCTGCGATCGTCCATGCCTGGGAAATCTTATACATACCGGCAACCTTCTTTCCGAATCCGGTGATGTAATCGCCCAGAACGAACTCCTGGCCATCCTGAAGTCCATCTGCAAACTTCTTCTGTGCAGAATCCCACTCGAAGAAGCCTGCATACTTACCACATGCCCAGTCCGGATTCTTCTCGATGGTGTCCACGCCCTGACCCTTCAGATACTCGATCGACGGCAGTACGTGATGCTCCTCCAGCGAATTGATCCACTCGAGACCCTCTGTGATCTCTTCCACCGTATAGTTGCACTGATTATCGACTGCCCATGGCTTCTCATACTTCGACTCAAGGTAGTAAACCATCAGCAGATATCTTTCATACTCAAACAGTGCCAGCGGATAGTAGTCGTCGCCCAGCTTCTCCTTAAAGGTCTCTCCTGCAGCGATCAGCTCATCGAAGGTCGTCGGAATCGCGATACCGGCCTTATCGAAGGTCGTCTTGTTCCAGTAGAAAACCTTACCTGTGGTCGAGATCGGAATCGCCTGCTGCTTTCCAGCGACGACGCAGGTATCCAGGGTTGCCTGATCGTAATCTGCAAAATTATTAAAGACATCGGCGTAATCGTTTAAATCTGCATACTTGCTTCCATCCGCAGAGAACTGATACAGCCAGTTCCAGTTCGTCTGCATAACATCCGCAGATGCACCTGCTACGAGACTCGTCGAAATCTTCTCGGTCCAGCCGTTCCATGCACCGTACTCACACTCTACCTTGATGTTCGGATAGGCCTCCATAAACTTGTCGACCGCCTCGAGTGTTTTCTCATGTCTGGAATCACCGCCCCACCATGAGAGCCGGATGGTGACCGCATCATCTCCGGTGTTCTCCGCCTCCGTCGCAGGTGCTGGTGCCTCCGTTTCCTTCGCTGCTGCTGTCGTCTCCTTCGCCTCCTGTGTCGCATTTCCCGCTGCGCCTCCGCATGCAACCAGCTGGAGTGCCATGATCGATGCCAGTAATGCTGCCATGTGTTTCTTCATAATTCTAAAACTCCTTCCCTTCGAAACACCCGTGCGCGGTTTTTGTCCATTTTGCACAGTCGATGCTTCTTAAATAATGTTTGATATATGCATTATACAGCCATCGTATACGGTCGTCAATCGTTTTTGGATACATTTTTGTCAATCTTTTTGTATACACTTATCTCATCTTCTTGTCTTCTTTGATGGTGTGCTATATAATCGCAGATAGAATATACAGCGTATACAATACTGCAGAAAGCGGAGGGAATGATCCATCATGGGTGACAAGAATAGTCTGGCGGAAGAAGCCTATACTTATATAAAGGAAAAGCTCTACAATTATGATATTCTGCCAGAGCAGACCGTCAGCGATTTTCTTCTCAGTAAGCAGCTCAACATGAGCCGCACGCCGATTCGTCAGGCGCTTCAGATGCTGAAAAATGATGGCCTGCTCGAGGAGGTGCCAGGCTCGAGCAGTACCTATAAAGTGAGTGCGATTTCAGAAGAAGAGATCCAGGATATTTTTGATTACAGAGAAGCCCTCGAATGTTCTGCACTGGCGCTTGCATGGGAAAAAGGCCGGATCGACAGCAGAGTGATTGAAAAGCTACAGAAGATCGTGGATACGATGGTCGACAAGCAGAATCATGGTGAAACCGAATCTCACTTTGATGCTGACCAGGATTTTCATTCTGCAATCGTTCATGCAGCCGGCAATAAACGAATCTCCAGCGCATATGATGCGCTTACGTTTCAGCTGGAACGTCTGCGACCGCTCACCTACCTGAATCCTGCCTTTCAGGATAAAGCAAGTGATGAACATCAGGTCATCGTGGATGCTCTGAAAAAAAACGATTATGCACTGGCCAGCGAAAAGCTGAAGCGGCACCTCGAGACCTCCAGAAGTGATTATATCGGCATCTTCAACGGGGACGGCTTACCTGGCAATGCCCTAAAAATACTGCAGTATCTCTCTACTAAGATAAACACGAAATAAGCGCTCCACATGAAGTTCAGATTCAAGTTACTGATCAGGCGGGGCCGGAGGGCAGTCATCAGAAACACAGTACTACGAGCTCGGAAGACTCTAAAATTCCACCCCTAAGAAGTACTAGGCCCTCTGCAATCACTGAGTTTTCTTTATGAAAACTCAGCGTTGCAGAGGGTGCCAAGGAAAATCACTCCAAGTACTTCTAAGGGGTGGAATTTTGAGTTAAAAATCACGGGGGTGCGCCCGATCTTCGCGAGAGCTGTCCTCGATTCAGCCGCGCTTCGCGCGGAGGCCGAAGTCGATGATCTTCGCGACGAGCTCCGGGAAGGAGATGCCGGCGACGCGGGCCGCATCCGGGACGAGGCTCATCGCGGTCATGCCCGGGAGGGTGTTGACCTCGAGGACGATCGGGCCGCTCTCCCCGACGATGAAGTCGATGCGGGATACGCCGCAGAGGTTCAGCTTACGGTAGACCTTCTTCGCGATCTCGATGGCCGCCGTGCGGTCCGCCTCACGGATCCGCGCCGGGATGATGTGGTGACAGAGTCCCTGCGTGTACTTCGCCTTATAGTCATAGAACTCACGCTCGGAGGTGATCTCGATCTCCGGCAGCACCTGAAGCTCCTCGTTGCCGATGATCGGCACCGTGATCTCCGTGCCCGACACGAACTTCTCCGCAAGCAGCTGATCCTCATACGAGAAGATGTCCTCGATGGCCTCCGGCAGCGCCGACGCCTCCTTCACGATCTCGACGCCGATGCTGGAGCCCTGGCATGGTGCCTTCAGCACCGCCGGAAGTCCGATCTTCTCGACGATCAGCGCCGCGATCTCGTCCACCGTCATCTCGCTCTTATGCACCGCGATATACTCTGACGTCGGAAGCCCCGCCGCCTTCAGCATATTCTTCGTATAGATCTTATCCATACCGACAGCACTCGCGCCGACACCCGGACCGGTATACGGAATCCCCGCAAGCTCCAGCACGCCCTGGATGCAGCCATCCTCGCCGCCCTTGCCATGCAGCGCGAGATACGCGATCTCCGGCTTCATCGCCAGCAGCTCGCCGATGTTGTCATGGTGCAGGTCGAACAGCGTCACATCCGTGAAGCCATACTCCTTCAGCGCCTCAAACACCGCCTGTCCGCTCCGAAGCGAGATCTCCCGCTCCGTCGAAATCCCACCATATACCACCACGATCTTCAGATCTTTATTCATATCGCTTCTCCTGTCTACATCCAGCACCGTTTTCTGCCGGTGTCTCTGTCCCGTCGATCATACCGTCCGGGGAGTGCCTGCTCCCCTCGACACCTCACTTCCCGGCGCACGTCCTCCAGAAAATATACGCACCAGAATGTAAGCCGATTATAGCGCACACCTATTCATGCGTAAAATGATTTATATCTCTATTATAGATACAGGAGGCGCATATGGTTACTGTTCACTCGTGTACTGATCAGGCGGGGGCCAGAGCCGTATCGGGAAAACACGTGGACATGGGTGTCTGGCCGCGCTAAAATATGTGCAGCTGTAGAAAGAAGGCATCATGGTATGAAAAATCAGAGGGGTAGAAATCGAATGAAACGGATGGGTGCAGTGCTCCTGTCCGTTTTCTGTGTGCTGGCGGCGGTGCTGGTCCTGCAGACGTCGGGCCAGCCGGAGAGCGGTGAGTATGTGGCACAGGCCGCGACGGCACAGGCGACCGGGCAGACAGGAACGGATCAGGCGGGGACGCTGACGGTGACCTGGCTCGATGTCGGGCAGGGCGACGCGGCGGTGATCCAGTGCGGCAGCCAGGCGATGCTGATCGATGGTGGCAAGCCGGAGGAATCTTCCTATATCTATGCGTGGCTGCAGCAGCATGGACTCAGCTACCTCGATGTGATCGTGGGGACGCATGTGGATGCTGATCACATCGGCGGGCTCTCGGGTGCGCTGAACTATGCATCGGTCGGGACGGCCTACTGCCCGGAGACGACGGGCACGACGGAGACATTCCAGAGCTTCGTGAAGTATCTGGCCCAGCAAGGAAAACAGATCACGGTGCCGACGGCGGGCGAGACCTTCGCACTCGGCGGCGCACAGATTCAGATCCTCGGGCCGCTTCACCGTGCGGAGGACAACAACGATAACTCTATCGTTCTGAAAGTGAGCTTCGGTGCGACCTCCTTCCTCTTTACAGGAGATGCGGAGCGCGCGGAGGAGCAGGATCTTCTGGATGCCGGTGTGAACCTGCAGAGCACCGTGCTGAAGGTCGGCCATCATGGCTCGGATACCTCGACCTCCTATCCTTTCCTGCGGGCAGTCGCTCCGCAGTATGCCGTGATTTCCGTCGGTGCCGGCAACAGCTACGGTCATCCGACGGAGGCGGTGCTGTCGCGGCTCCGGGATGCAGGCGTCACGACCTTCCGCACCGATATGCAGGGTGAAATCACCGCAGTCAGTGACGGCCAGACGGTAAACTTCAGCACCGCGAAGAACGCCGCGGCAGAGACGCTGGCGAACGCCGGAGCCGGACAAACTGCAAACCAGGCAGGCGGGGCGTGCTCTGCAGCGCAGACTGCCGGTGGTGCCGTGAATGCTGATGCCGAAGCAGCAGGCGGGGTGTCCATCGCGTCGGCTGATGCAGACGGCGGGAACACAGATGGCGCAGCGGGGGCGACCGCGAGCAGTTATGTGCTGAACACGAACAGCCATAAGTTCCACCTTCCGAGCTGCTCGAGTGTGGATGCGATCAGCCCCAAGAACCGAAAAGATGTAAACGAGTCGCGTGAGCAAATCATCAGCGAGGGCTACGCACCGTGCAAGCGTTGCCATCCATAGCAGCGGTTTGTATCGCCTGAGCAGCGACGCCGCATCGACCTTGCGTGAGACAGACTCGTATCAGCAGCCGACGAAAACGGAAAAACAGGTGTCCGGATTCGTCGGCTTTTTGTATGAGCGGAATCAAAGACGAGCTATATGCGCTTTACTATTCGCGTGTCAACTGGATTTAGACAGGGGAGCCGGAGGACAGCTCTCAGGCCCCCGGCCTGATCAGTACACGAGTGAACAGTAGGCATGATTCCACGATGAAGCGCTTACCGTGCCTGCACATTCTATTTGTAATACCGGGCAAACCGGTTTATAATTTTCTGGTATGACTTTTTCGCAGGGAACGGTATCATGGACGCAGACAGCTCTTCCACTTCACAATCAAACAGATTGCCTCACTCCAGCGGCATGCTTCTCTATCTGCTGCCGCTGTTCGAGCTGATCCTCGGTGCCTTCTTCCTCGGGATGCTGGTATCGAAGATTCAGAAGCACGACCTCGAGACGCAATGGCACAACACCTACGTCAACTGCATGACCTACTCGGATCGCATCATGGCGGACCTCAAGTCCGGTATCGCCATCACCGACAGTCTCGAGCAGATCGTCATCAGTGAGGATGGACGCTGCAACAAGTTTTACCAGGTCGCGAAACATCTCACGAATCCTTCCATCGAGAGCATACAGCTCGCACCCGCGGGCTTCGTCAGCTACACCTATCCGGAGGCGAGCTGCGATCTCTCCCGGATCGATCAGCTGGATGAAGAAGCCCAGGGCGAGTATGCCCGCTATGCGAAGAAAAACGACGTCACGAGCCTTCAGGGCCCGTTTGATTTAGAGGATGGCAGTCAGGGCATCGTGGCCCGGAACCCGATCTTCCTCGAGAAGGATGGTCGCAGAAGCTTCTGGGGCTTCGCCATCGTCATCATCCGCGTACCGGATATTTTCTCCAACTCGCTGACCTCCCTCAATTACTTCGGCTACCAGTACCGGCTTCTGAAGACCAGGACCCCATGGGATCCGACCTCCGTCGAGTTCTGTCGTTCTGAAAAGACGCTCGTGAATCCGGTCTCCCATTGGTTCTCTCTCGGAGGCGATCTCTGGGAGCTCCAGCTCATGCCGAACAGCGCCTGGGCACCGAGCAGGCTGAGTCAGGTCGTCCTCTGGACCGGCTTCGTGATTCTGGTCCTTCTCGCCGTACTGACCTGTGCAGTCATCCTGCTGGAAGAGCGTCGGAAGTATCTCCGCTATCTTTCGGAAACCGATAAGCTCACCGGTATCTATAACCGAAGCGGCTTCGATGACCAGCTCGATCATCATATCCGCCGGCATCCAGACCAGCCGTGCATCGTGGCAGAGCTTGACATCGATAATTTCAAGTCCATCAACGATCTCTATGGTCATCCGACCGGCGACCGGGCGCTGCAGACCCTTGTGTCCTCACTCCGTCGATTCTTTGCGTCTGATGTGATCATTGGCCGGAACGGCGGGGACGAATTCTGCCTCCTGCTGCCGGGCGAAACGCGGGCCAGCGTCGCTGAAAAGCTCCGTGCCTTCTCCACCGCACCGAAAACCTTCGCCTGCGAAGACCAGCTGCACGCCTTCACGATCTCGCTGGGCTACGCCGAGTATCCGACGCAGGCCAGCACCCGCGAGGGCCTCATGCGCTATGCTGACGCCGCGCTCTACGAAGTGAAGCTCCACGGGAAGAATGGCTGCCGCGCCTACGAGGACGGATTCAACGCGATCCGCACGCAGCTCGGCTTCCGGCTGAACGATATCTCCACGAATCTCCCGGGCGCGTTCATCATCTACCGCGCGAATCCGACGGACGACGAGCTTCTCTATGCGAACTGCGAGATGCTCCGCCTCACCGGCTGCGACGACATGCCGGCCTTCTTCGACTATACGAAGCGCAGCTTCCGGAACCTCGTCGCCCCATCCGAGCAGGATTCGGTACAGATGAGCATCTGGGCACAGGTCGCTGCAGACTGCGCCGACATCCATACCTATATCCGCTTCTCTCTCGTCCGCCGCGACGGCTCGCACGTACAGGTCCTCGGCCATGGACGCATCGTGGAGCACAGCAGCTACGGACGCCTCTTCTATGTGCTCATCGAGGATGAAGCGAAGCACCAGAAGTACTATACGGTATGATGCATTTTCTACTTTACAGAATTTCCGCCTGCTGATATATTTGATGACAGCAAAAGGGAGTAAAGGGCAGTCGTTCCACGATCAGTCTGGGGCGCGGCTGCTGCATGACAGCGTCATCACGGTGGGAACGCCCGATGTCATGTGTTCGCTTGAGACTTTTGCCACAGTTTAGGTCTGTGGCAGGGTCTCTTTTTTTCTGCCACGATGTTTTTCAGGAGGTAGAACATGAACTTTTTGAACACATTCGCTGCACTGTTTGCCAATGCAGGCAACCTGCACTGGCAGATGGTGGTCATGTGGGCCATCGGCGGCCTGCTGATTTATCTCGCCATCGTGAAGAAGATGGAGCCGAGCCTGCTGCTCCCGATGGGCTTCGGTGCGATCCTCGTCAACCTGCCGATGTCCGGCGCGATCACACAGGGCGATACCGTCGGCCCGATCACAGCACTCTTCGACGCAGGTATGTCGAACGAGCTCTTCCCGCTGCTTCTCTTCATCGGCATCGGTGCGATGATCGACTTCGGACCGCTGCTTGAGAAGCCGTGGCTCATGCTCTTCGGTGCCGCAGCTCAGTTCGGTATTTTCTTCACACTTTTCGCTGCCGGCTTCTTCTTCGATCTGAAGGATGCGGCCTCCATCGCCATCATCGGTGCGGCGGATGGCCCGACCGCGATCTATGTCGCGAACGTCCTGAAGTCGAAGTATCTCGGTGCCATCATGGTCGCAGCCTACAGCTACATGGCCCTCGTCCCGATCGTGCAGCCGCCGGTCATCCGGGCCCTCACCACGAAGAAGGAACGTCGGATCCGTATGCCATATCAGCAGGGCAGCGTCAGCCAGCTGACGAAGATCCTCTTCCCGATCGTCGTAACCATCATCGCCGGCATCGTCGCACCGACCAGTGTCGCCCTCGTCGGCTTCCTCATGTTCGGCAACCTGCTTCGTGAGTGCGGCGTGCTGAATTCCCTCAGCGAAACGGCGCAGAGTGTACTCGCAAACCTCATCACCATCGTGCTCGGTCTCACCGTCGCAGGCCAGATGACCGCCGATCAGTTCGTTCGTCCGGACACCCTGCTGATCCTCGCCCTCGGCCTCGTCGCCTTCGTCTTCGATACCGCCGGTGGCGTGCTCTTCGCGAAGCTCCTGAATCTCTTCCTTCCGGAAGGGAAGAAGCTGAACCCGATGATCGGTGCCGCCGGCATCAGCGCCTTCCCGATGAGCGGCCGTGTCGTGAACAAGCTCGGCCTCGAGGAAGATAATCAGAACTTCCTCCTGATGTACTCGATCAGTGTCAATGTTTCCGGCCAGATCGCATCCGTTCTCGCGGGTGGACTGATTCTGACCCTGATGGCTTAAAGCGAATTTCATTTCGTGACGATGACTGCGGTACGTCACCGCATCGTCACACGATAGAACGAGCAGCTCCGATCCTTCTTCTCGCGTGTTCGGAGCTGCGAAATACAGAAAGGAATCCTTCTATGTTACATCTTTCTTCATGGACACAGACCCTTCCGATGATGGTTTCCGGCATGGCTGGCATCATCCTCGTCATGGGCGTCATCGTACTGGTCGTCATGCTTCTCAACAAACTGACCAGCCGTAAATAAACTACATACAGGTACCAGAACAGCCGGGTGATTTCGTCACCCGGCTGTTGTTAGCTGCTGATGTTGCCCCCAAAAAAGGTCTCATCTTTCATACATCTTTTTGATTTGTATCATCGCACGCTCATCAAGCATCATCAAAATCTTTCAGATATCCCCGAACTTCAGCTTCGCGGCATGCCGGATCAGCTCTGCGGCTTCCTCGATGCTGTAGCAGGCGCTATTGATGCAGAGGTCACTGTACTCCGTGTTTCCAGGGAAATTCGGGATATACTTCCGATGGTAGCTCTCCCGTGCCTTATCCGCCTCGTGCACCGCCTTCACCGCTTCCTTCTCGTTCATGCCGAAGTAGTCGATGCAGTTCTTCACACGAACCTCATACGGCGCATACACGTACACACGCAGCAGCCGCGGCTCGTTCCGCAGGCAGTACGCACCGCAGCGCCCCACGATGATGCACGAATCCTTCTTCGCGAAGTCCTGGATGATGTTCTCCTGCACGAGGAAGATCTCATCCTGCACATCGGTCGTGCCGACACCAAACGGATACAGATGATAGGAGAATTTCGAACGGATGTCCTCTTCCTTCCGGCTGATTTCCTTCACGGAGGTGTTCATGCGCTTCGCGGTTTCCTCCACGATGTCACGGTCCATGAACTCGATGCCGAGCTGCTTCGAAAGCGCGCGCGCCACCAGGCTACCGAATGAACCAAACTGTCTCGAGATCGTGATCACATACTTTTCCATGCTGTCCCTCCGCTGTTGAATTTTAAAGTGGCGCAGCTTCCCTGCGCCCGCTGCATCCTTCGGGCAATGCAGTCAACCGTCCATCTAGTGGCCTCTCTTGCTACATCGAAGCCGCCCGCAGCTGCTGAAGCCGGCGACTTACAGCACCTTTTTAATATAGCTGATCGTACGCGCCCCCTTCAGATGTACGATGATCTCCTGCGCCTTACAGTACCTTCTGGATGAAGCTGATCGTACGTGCCTCCTTCGGATGTACGATGACCTCCTGCGGTGTACCCTCCTCGACGATGTAGCCACCGTCCATGAAGATGACACGGTCTGCGACCTCACGGGCGAAGCCGATCTCATGGGTGACGATGACCATCGTCATGCCGTCCGCAGCCAGCTGCTTCATGACGGCCAGTACCTCGCCGACCATTTCCGGGTCGAGGGCCGAGGTCGGCTCATCGAAAAGCATGATGTCCGGCTTCATGCAGAGCGCACGCGCGATCGCGACACGCTGCTTCTGTCCACCCGAGAGCTGGGACGGATAGGCCCCGGCCTTCTCGGCGAGATCCACCCGCTGAAGCATCTCCATCGCGCGCTCCTTCGCCTCCGCCTTACTGCATTTCCGAAGCTCCACCGGTGCCAGCATCAGATTATGCAGGACATCCATATTATTGAAGAGATTGAAATGCTGGAACACCATACCGATGTTCTCGCGGACCTTATTCATATCCACCTTTTTATCGGTGATGTCGACCCCATCCACATGGATCTTTCCGGCCGTCACATCCTCGAGCTTGTTCAGGCAGCGAAGAAAGGTCGACTTACCGGAGCCGGACGGGCCGAGGATGACGACCACCTCGCCCTCGTGGATCTCCGTCGAGATGTCCCGTAAGACCTCGAGATCACCGAAGCACTTCCGAAGGTTTTCTACCTTTATTTTAACATTTTTATCGTTTGAAATCACGGTTTTTTCTCCCTTCTCAAGTCTCAGCGCTTTACGCCACGGTTCATCCTCCGCTCCACGATCTTCGCGATATAGGACAGGATCGTGATGACGACGAGATACATGATACCGACGATGGCCCAGGTCTGGAACGACATGAAGGTCTTCGCCTGTACGTTCTTCGCAGTATTGACGAGCTCCGGGAAGCCGATGACGGACAGGATGGAGGTATCCTTTACGGTGATGATAAACTGGTTGATGATGCTCGGGATCATCGTACGGATCGCCTGCGGCATGATGATCTTCCGCATCGTGGTCCAGTACGGAAGACCGAGGGACCGTCCGGCCTCCATCTGGCCGATGTCGACCGACTGGATACCGGCACGGATGATCTCTGCCATGTATGCACCACAGTTCAGTGCGAGACAGATGGTACCGGCCTGCAGTGCGGTCATCGTAAATCCACCGCCGATCTTTAGTGTATTATTCAGCAGATACGGTACGCCGAAGTATACGAAGAACGCGAGTACGATCATCGGTACGCCTCGGATGATAAATACGAAAATCTGTGCGATGATGTTGCATACCTTATTCTTCACGACGCTCATCAGACCGAAAATCATACCGAGGATACATGCGAAAAGCAGTCCCAGAAATGCCAGCAGGAGCGTTCGGCCCATCGCCAGCACCAGCAGTTTTCCGTAGGCCGAAATAATTTTTGCCATAGTGTCTCACCCTTCTATCAATCTGCGTCCTGTAAGCTGCAGCGCGCACTGCGTGTCTTTTTTCGGACGTCACCAACCATTCTCTTCTATCTTCATGGAAATACGTCGCAACACACCAGTCTGTAGGAGTCAG
Organism: uncultured Oribacterium sp.; assembly: GCA_902485915.1. Lineage (GTDB taxonomy): Bacteria > Bacillota > Clostridia > Lachnospirales > Lachnospiraceae > Oribacterium. Next base: position 13,599 of record CABTMH010000078.1, read on the forward strand.
GCTGATGCACTGCGACGACATACTGTATTCTGCTTTATGAATTCATGTGATCGAGGCATCCGGCGGGACCCTGTTCGGATCCCATCGCATCATCGATCAGACGACACTCTGGATCAGCCGAGGTATGTAGCGACGATCTCATCGTACTTTCCGTTTGCCTTGATGTCCTTGAGACCTGCGTTAAACATATCGACGAGCTCCTGCTTGCTAGAATCGAAGATAGCGAAGCCATACTCTGCAGGATCGTTACCGGTGCCATCGACGATCTTCATGCCGAGGCCGGTGTCCTTGATGTTCGATGCCATGATCGGGGTATCATCGAAGCAGGCTGCGACCTGACCGCCGACGACGGCCTGGTACATGGTCGGTGAATCCTCGAAGTAGGTGATCTCGAAGCCATACTGATCCTTGAGGCTCTCTGCATAATCTGCACTCATGGACGCGGTCTTGACAGCGACGCTCTTACCCTTTAAGCCATCGAAGCCGGTGATGTCGGAGTTCTCCGCAACAGCCATGCTCTGGTTCGCATCATAGTATCCATCGGAGAAAATCCATCCGGAAGACTTACGCTCATCGGTGATGGACGCACCGGCGATCATACCATCTGCCTGACCAGCCTGACATGCGGCGATGGAAGCATCCCAGCCGATGGACTTGATCTCATACTTGAAGCCCTGGTCATCCGCGATCGCTGCGAGGATATCGACATCGATGCCGACGAGCTTTCCACTGTCATCGGTATACTCAAACGGCTTAAATGCAGTATCGGTCACGATCTGCCATACCTTATCGCTGTCTGCTGCAGCTGCCGTGGTCTCTGCTGCGGCTGCCGTCGTATCTGCGGCTGCTGTGGTGTCAGCGGCTGCTGCGGTCGTTGCGGCTGCGGTCGTCGCTGTGGTATCGGAACCTCCACATGCACTGAGACCCAGTACTGCCATCGTTACTGCCATTACAAGTGCGCTCTTTTTCATAATTTTCTCCTCTCATCTTTCTGCTGTGAAGCCTCGCTTCACGAGATCTATCCTAACGGCTCTCGCCGGTAGAAACATGTTTGTTCAATGCGCCCGGCCTCCACATCATCGCTCTGCACGAGGGTTTCGGCTCCACCATCTGTACGGCGGATCGTCTGCATGAGCTTCTGTCAGCCATCTATGCTATGGATCGCCACCTCAGCCAGCCCCGCCATCTATGTGGCGGATCGTCTGCATTGGCGGCTCAGACTGTCGGCCTGTACTCAGGACGGCTTCCGGCACGCATCGACGAAGGCCTGTACGAGCTTTCGCGATTTCGGATCCGTCATATAGGCGAATTCCGGATGCCACTGCACCCCGACGATGAATCGTCGATCCGGCACGCTCAGGGCTTCCACCAGTCCATCCTCCGAGTACGCCATCGCGACGGCCTTCGGAGCGAGCTGCTTCACTGCCTGATGGTGATAGCTGTTCACCGCATAGGGTCCCGGGCCGATGATGTCGGCGAGCAGGGTGCCCTTCATCACGTCGACCGTGTGAATCGGCCGATCATACGGCGGGCTCATGTGGTGTTCCACGCTGGACGGATGCTCCGTCGGAAGGTCCTGATAGAGCGTACCGCCGAGAAGTGCGTTCATCAGCTGGATACCACGGCAGATACCGAGCACCGGCTTATCCTCCCGGCAGCAGCGATCGAAGAGATAGCTCTCCATCTGATCACGCCGGCTGCAGCTCACGCCACAGCTCGCTTTCGCTTCCTCATGGTAGACGCCAGGGTCCACATCGTGACCACCCGTCATCAGGATGCCATCACAGAGAGAAAAGCAGGCATCCATCTCCGCCCGATCGATCGTCAGCGGAAGCATGATCGGAAGTGCGCCACAGGCCTCGAGGGCTTTCATGTAGCCCGGAAGCATCCAGTAGCTTTCCTTCTCGTCATCATACAGCGGGATCAACCCGATAATTTTCTTCATATCTTCTCGCCTCCGCTCCCTGTCTTCGTTACCGACATGTGGCTTCTGTAAACTAAAAAGACAAAGAGGTCTGAATCCTTTCGGACGCGGACCTCTTTGTCTTGGCTCGTATGCTAGCACTGCGATGTGTAAAAGTCAAGCTTTTGCATCGCCGGATAGTTGATTTTTCTTACCATTCCTTCACTTTATGGAAGATCGTTAAAAAAGCTCATATCCTCGTGTCTCATATTTGAGGCCGTAACTAAAAGACTTTATGGTCTGCGTCTTTTTCTCTCATGGGCTATATGATACGACGATGTAAAAGACATGTCAACCACGTCTTTTATTCTGTTTCCGGATATGTGATATAACTGCCTGCTGTTCGCTCGGCAACTGGATTCATGCAGGGCGGCCGTATCGGTCCTCCGTCCCACTACCGACTTCCCGACACCGCCCCTGCCTGATCAGTACACGAGTGATCAGCAACATATAACTGCAGCAAAAAGCCGCCGTATGCATCATCACATACGGCGGCTTTGCATGGAGTATGAATTTTATCTTAGGTAATAGAATTCCTTTTCAGGAAGTATGGTGTCTGCGGTTCAGGAGTCCACATCACCACATGTAAATCAGAGTATGAATCTTGTACGTATAACTACTGTGTTACTTACGCAAGTGCTGTTCCCAGCGCCTTGCACTCTGCCAGTGCTGCCTCATCCGGGGCATCCTGGCAAATCACGGTGGAGATCACATTTGCGCCGTCTGTGTCGCAACGGTCCTTCCATGCCTCCATCCATGCACCATCTCCCCAGCCCCAGGAGCCGAAGAGACCGATCTTCTTTCCGGACAGTGAGCCCTCTACCGCTGTAAACATCGGCTCGAACTCGTCCTCCTCCAGAACCTCTGCACCCATCGCCGGGCAGCCGAAGGCGATCGCATCATAGGACGCCACGTCTCCTGCAGAGAATTCGGATGGTCCCAGTACCGTTACCTCAGCACCGGCTCCCTGTACGCCTTCCGCGACAGCCTTCGCCATCTGCTCGGTATTACCGGTCCCAGACCAGAAAACAACCGCAACCTTGCTCATTATTCCTTGTATGATGATTCCAGAAGCTAA
>CABTMH010000079.1 GCA_902485915.1 uncultured Oribacterium sp.
CCGAGTAGGTCGCGATCACGACCTCACCGCCGGCGGCCGCCACGACCTTCGAGCCGCTGGATGCCGCGATGTCGATGCCCTTATGATAGGTGCTGGCACCCTCGGTCGGCGCTTCGCGGGAGCCGAAGGTACTGCTGATGCGTCCTCCCGACGGAACCGGCCAGGTGAATCCGCCGCTCATCGTCCGCGTCGTGTAGTCCGGCTTCACCTTCTCGACCGAATCCGGATCTTTGCCGGCAGCGATGGCCTCCTTCCGGGCTGCTTCTTCCTTCGCCTTCGCCTCGGCTTCGGCCTTCTTCCGCGCCTCCTCTTCCTGCCGCTTGATTTCCTTTTCCATCGCGGCGATCGTGCTCTCCTGCTCCTCGATGTCTGCGTTGAGTGCATCGATCTCACTCTGCTGCTTCGTCGCCGTCGACTGCGCCGAGCGGATCTTCTGATTATAGGCGTCGAGTTCCTGGTTCTTCTGCGCGAGCAGGGTCGCCACACTCTGCTGCTTCGCGCTCGCGGATGCCTGCATCGTCACCAGCTGCGCCTGCTCCGCCTCGAGCTGCTGATTCGTGTTCGTGATGAACTGCTTCGTCTCCGCAAACTCCTCCAGCTTCTGCCGGTCATACTTCGTGATCTTCGCGATGTACTCCGCCTTATTGAGAAGATCCGCCCAGCTTTCGGCATTCAGGATCATATCGATGAAGTTCGTATCGCCCTTCTCGTACATGTAGCGGATGCGCAGCTTCATGCTGGCATACTGGTCCGACTCGGTCTGCGTCGCCTCGGCGAGCTGCTCCTGTGTGAACTGGATGTCCAGCTGCTTCTTCGCGATGGACGCCTCGAGCTCGTTCACCTCGCTGGTGAGCTCCGTCATGCTCTGGTCGAGCGTTTTTATGTAGCTCGCGGTATCTGCCTTCCGGTCCTTGAGCCCGCTGATGGTATCGTTGACCTTCTCCTGCTCCTCCTTCAGCGCATCGATGGCCGCCTGATTCGCGTCGATCGTTTTCTGCGCCGACGCGATCTGCTTCTTCTCCGTCTCCGCCGCGAGGTTCGGCTTCGCCGAGCAGCAGAGGGACAGCACGAGCACCGCCGCGAGCATATTCAGTTTCGCTGATTTCTTTTTCTTCATATTTTCTTTCTTTCGGCCAATGCCTCGTCCTTCACATCGTCACGCCGCATACTGTTTTCGTGGGTTATACCCGGAGTGACTTTCGGATCGTCACGAAGGAGACGATGAAGCCGACGCCGACACCGAGGCCCAGTGCGACCGCGACCATCTGCGGATAGATGGTGCTGATCGGAATCGGCTGGAACAGCGTCGAGATCGAGACGAAGTGGCTCGTGACATAGCGGACGGCCTTTTCATAGATGAAGTAGATGCCGGCCAGCGGGATCAGTGCACCGACGAGGCCGAGCATCACACCCTCGACGAGGAACGGCAGACGGATCATGAGGTTCGTCGCTCCGATCATCTTCATGATCATGTTCTCACGTCGACGGAACTGTGCCGCGACGGAGATCGTGTTGCTGATCAGGAAGACCGACACCGCCAGCAGTACCGCGATGATCACGGCGCTGAGCAGTGAGATGATGCGGTTCAGTGAGCTCAGTCCCGTGACGGCTGCGCTGGAGTAGTTCACCTGACGGACGACCGGGAAGCTGTGAAGCCAGTCCACGATGCTCTGCTGATCCTGGATGTTGTGCAGGAAGATCTCGTAGCTCTGGGAGTTCGCGAGCGGGTTGTCCTCTGCGAACGCCTCGGCGAGCAGCTCGTTGTTATCGAAGTAATCGCTCTTGAAAGAATCCCAGGCCTCCTCGGCAGAGGTGTAGTGGGAACTTTTCACCTCCGGGCGCGCCGCGATGGCATCGCCGACAGCATTGACCTCCTCGTCGCTTGCATCATCGTTAAAGAAGACGGTGATGCCGACGGTGGTTTCTGCGGTTTTCGCGATGTGCTGTACGTTCGTCACGATGGCGAAGAACAGACAGAACAGGAAGATGCAGGCCGCGATCGTCGCCGTGGAGGCGGCGGAAAACAGCTTGTTATGCAGTATGTTTTTGAATCCGGAACGGATACAGTAGCCGATGGCGTTTGCCTTCATCCGACGTTACCTCCCTTTCTCCGGCTGACATGACGCGGACGGTGACTGCTGCCGAGGCCGCGCGGGCGTGGTCGCGCAGGCGCTTCAGGAGCCGCCGCTCCTCTGGCGGAATCCGGGATGATCCCGCCGTCGGCCATGTGAACGGTGCGCTCGTTCATCGTACGGTCAGTCGCTGCCTCTTCTCTGGCGGAATCCGAGATGACCTCGCCGTCGGCCATGTGAACAGTGCGCTCGTCTACCATACGGTCAGGAGTCTCCTCTTCTCTGGCGGAATCCGAGATGATCTCGCCGTCGGCCATGTGAACGGTGCGCTTGTTCATCCTACGGACGAGCTCGAGGTCGTGCGTGATGACGATGACTGTGGTGCCCTGCTCGTGGATGCTCTCGAGCAGCTTCATGATGCTGACGGCGTTCTCGTGGTCGAGGTTGCCGGTCGGCTCATCTGCGATCAGAATCTCCGGACGGTTAATCAGTGCGCGGGCGATGGCAGTACGCTGCTGCTCGCCACCGCTGAGCTCATGCGGATAGGCATCGTGCTTCTCGCTGAGGCCGACGCGCTCGAGCATCTCTGCGACGTCTGCGCGGATCTCCGGGGTGGATTTCCCGGCGATCAGCTCGGCGAAGCCGATGTTCTCATAGACGGAACGGTCCTCGAGGAGCCGGAAGTCCTGGAAGACGACGCCGAGACGGCGACGGTACTTCGGGACATGACGGCGCTTCATGTGCTGCAGTGCGAGCTCGCCGACGATGATCTCGCCCTCCGTCGGCTCGAGCTCCTTCGTGAGGAGGCGGACGAGCGTGGATTTACCGGAGCCGCTGCGTCCGACGATGAAGCAGAACTCGCCATCCGCGATGGTGAGACTGACATGTCGGAGGGCCTCGACGCCGTTTTTATAGCTTTTGGAAACGTTTTTAATTTCAATCATGCTTATAGAAGGTCCTTTGATGAGGTGTTGCACCTCGTATATCGCGCAAGGGCCCGATGCACCTTGCATCCGGGCTGACTTCAGAAACGACGCAAGGGTGTTTCCGGAAGACGATGCCGCGCTATATAAAATAATAGCAAAAACCGGTTCACGGTGTATACACCATGGACCGGTTAATTCATGTCGATAATCTTAAGATTTTTCAGAGACAGGGCTGTCTCCGGACGATGAGTGAAGCGTCGATGGATCGAAGACTCGAAGAATTAATAGTCGATGGTCTCCATATACTTCATGTACTTTACAACCATGAGTGCGATCTTAAAGGTGATGGCATCATCAAATACACGAAGGTCCAGACCGGTAGAGCGCTGCAGCTTATCGAGACGGTATACCAGGGTGTTTCTGTGGATATACAGCTGACGGGAGGTCTCGGAAACGTTCAGGTTGTTCTCGAAGAACTTGTTGATCGTGGTCAGGGTCTCCTCGTCGAACTCATCCGGAGATACGTTCGTGAAGATCTCGCGGATAAACATCTTACACAGTGGCAGCGGCAGCTGATAGATCAGACGGCCGATACCGAGACGGTTGTAAGCGATGATGTTCCGCTCTGCATAGAAGATCTTACCGACCTCGAGGGCCATCTTCGCTTCCTTGTAGGACTTCGAAACATCCTTGATCTCGTTCACGACGGTACCGTAGCTGACACGGGCATCGATCATCGCCTCGGTCTCGAGCATATCGAGGATGGTCTCGGCTACATGGTGGAGCTCATCCGAGGTCTCGGTCGGCTTCACTTCCTTTACGACGATGACGTTCTTCTCATCGACCGCCGTGACGAAATCGTGGGTCTTCGCAGCAAAAAGTGTCTTCAGTGCCTCGAGGGCGCCGGAATCGCTGGTGCTCTTCTTCGTTTCGATGATGTAGACTACGCGCTTCACGCTGACATCGATATGCAGCTTCTTCGCACGGTTATAGATGTCGACCAGAAGCAGGTTATCGAGCAGGAGGTTCTTGATGAAGTTATCCTTATCGAACTTCTCCTTATACGCAACCAGCAGGGTCTGGATCTGGAAGGCGGCGAGCTTGCCGACCATGTACACGTCGTCGCTGTCACCCATCGCGATCAGCACATACTCGAGCTGGTGCTCATCGAAGATCTTAAAAAACTGATATCCGCCTACTGCCTGGCTGTCTGCCTGTGATTCCGCAAAGGACGAAACCATCGATTCTGTATACTGGTTATCGGTAAAGGTCGATGCAAGCACCTTTCCATCAATGTCCGCAATGGCGATATCAACTCTTGTAATACTCTTGAGAGAATCAATCGTGCTCTGTAAAACCTGATTTGAAATCATTCTCTACTCCTTCTGCACTTAACGACTAGATACGACTAGTACTCCATAATTACTGATATTTTACTAGATTCGATTTCTAAAATCAATCATTGTATCGACCTGACGGCGGTCATTTTCCGTCCTCTGCTTACGGTTACTCGTGTACTGAGCAGTAAAAAAACACCCGGTGGATTTCCCACCGGGTGCGCTGTGATTCTGATCAGTTTGTGATGGTCTGCTCTGTTTCCTTATCGAAAACGTGGATCTTCGCCTCATCGAGTGCGAAGGTAACGGTAGAACCGGTACGAGCAGCGGTCTTCGGGTTTACTCTTGCTACCCAGCCTGCATCTGCGAGGTCGAAGTAGAGAAGGGTCTCTGCACCGAGCATCTCGTATACCTTGATCTCAGCCTGTACGGTCTGCTTCGGGTGAGCGGCTACGAAATCAGCCTCATCGTGCAGATGCTCTGGACGGATGCCGAGGATGACGGTCTTACCGATGTATCCGCCGTCCTTCAGCTTGGCAGCCTTCGCAGCATCGAGGGTGATGGTGTGGCCGGCGAAGGTAAGGGTTACATCATTACCATCGGCCTTGCACTCTGCATCGATCATGTTCATCTGTGGAGATCCGATGAAACCTGCAACGAACTTGTTGCACGGTGTATCGTAGAGGTTCTCCGGTGTATCTACCTGCTGGATGATACCATCCTTCATAACGACGATTCTGGTACCCAGTGTCATCGCCTCGGTCTGGTCATGTGTTACGTAGATGATGGTGGTCTCGAGGGACTTGTGGAGCTTTGCGATCTCTACACGCATCTGTGCTCTCAGCTTCGCATCGAGGTTGGAAAGCGGCTCATCCATGAGGAAGACCTTCGGTCTACGAACGATCGCACGTCCCATCGCTACACGCTGTCTCTGTCCACCGGAAAGAGCCTTCGGCTTTCTGTCGAGGAGATGCTCGAGATCGAGGATTCTCGCTGCCTCATGCACCTTCTGATCGATCTCTGCCTTCGGAACCTTACGAAGCTTCAGACCGAAAGCCATGTTGTCGTATACGGTCATATGAGGATACAGAGCGTAGTTCTGGAATACCATCGCGATATCTCTGTCCTTCGGCTCGACATCATTTACTCTCTTGCCATCGATGATCAGGTCACCGCTCGAGATATCCTCGAGACCTGCAACCATTCGAAGGGTGGTCGACTTACCACAGCCGGATGGTCCGACGAAGATGATGAATTCCTTATCCTTGATATCGAGGTTGAAATCCTTAACAGCGACGAAGCCGTTCGGATACTTCTTGGTTACATTTTTAAGCTCAACACTTGCCATAATCTTATCTTCTCCTATAGGGCACAAACGTTTAGTGAACAGGTTCCCCAAGCCTTTTTCAACTGTACTCATCGTACTCTAGCGGAGATTTTTTCTCAACGGCATTAGTTCCTAGAAAAGACCGGTCGATTTTATACAAACTGTCGAGCGTTTTTTTAAATCGGTCAATATACACAAAAGATCGAGGTCTTCGTGATTTTAATTCTTCCTTCTTTCAGCAATTTGCCCACGGCACGCTTGAAAGCGGCCTTCGACATACCGAAATCCCGCATAATTTCGTCAGGTTGAACAGTTTTATCGGTGTAAGGTACATGCCCTTCGAACTTTTCCGTCAGGATCGCGAGAACCTCATCGGCATTTCGCTCATAATGATAGGTCTTTATTTGATCATTCTGTATAACCGTCGCCTCTTCGTGCTTCTTTGTATACATCGTGGCGGCGAGACGCTGGCTGTGATCGACGTACAGATAGACCTCGACCTGGTCGCCGGCCTGGATCTCGTGGCGCATCTCGTGGTATGGCAGAAGCACATCACGCTCGAGTCCGATGTCCACGAACGCGCCGATCTTCGTCACATCCTTTACGAGCACCTTTGCGATATCGCCGACCTGCATGAGCGGCTTTCGCGTCGTCGCGATCAGACGGTCACTCGAATCCTTATACACGAATACGGAGAGCTCATCTCCGATCGTCTTCCCTGCCGGCACCTGTTTTTTCGGAAGCAGCACCGATGCGCCCTCACTGTCTGCGAGATACACGCCGAAGTCCTTCTCGCGCGCGATCTTCAGTGTCTGGATCTTTCCTAATTCAATCATGTTTTTCCTCTTCTTTCTATCACTTACAGGCTGTCCGCATGCCGCTCGTTCAGCTGCGGATAAACTCTACGTTACAGTAGACCTCGCCGGCAGGGCTCTGGAGGCTGACGATCAGCCCGCCGTCCGGTGAGGATCCATATTTCGGAAGCAGCGTATCCCCGAGCACGGCCGCCTTACGATACTCTGCGCGGATGCGACCGGCGTGAAAACGCTCCTTCCCACCGGCGGCTTCGGTGAGTACCTCGTCGGCGATCGCGATGTACTGCGCGTTGTTGACGTGATGATTACTGTCGATGTGGTGCGGCTGCACGAGGATCGGGGCGGCTTCCGTGAGCTCGTCCGGTTCCATGATCTTTCGCTCGCTGGCCGGGAGCGCCAGCATATCCTCCATCTCGCCGAACGGCGCCAGCATATCCTCGGTGATTTTCGCAGGACGCATACGCTCGGTGTCATAGCAGAACCAGAGGCTGTCGGCGCGCAGGATATAGGCACCGGCTTCATCCTTGATCCAGAAGTTACGGTGTGCCAGTACGCCGCGGAAGGCATGCGGGCAGGTGCCGATCGTGAGGCGCTCACACAGCTTCGGCATGCGCTCGATATAGATGTCCCAGTAGCTGAGTAGCCAGGCGCGCTTCATCTCCCGCAGAACATCGACCGTGAGGCCGACCTCTGTCGAGTGGAAGGTGCTGCAGTCCTGCAGGTAATTCACGACCGAAAGGATCGTCGCCTGCTCATGCTCGTCCGTCTCGGAATAGCGGACCCGTTCGTTAAATTCGTACATGTGTTACTCTCCTTCTGTGTGTTCCAGGTCTTCAGTGGCACGTGCCCGTGCTTCGGCGTCCTCCTCGGCGGAGTGCGTGTGCATGTACGGCTTATCGAGCTGGATGATGCAACGCACATCCGGATTCTCGATCTGGATCCGGTTCTGGATGCCATGCAGGAGCTGGTTTTCTTCTTCCTTCGTCAGGTTCCATGGTGTGATGAGATCGAACACCAGATAGAGGAGCTTCTGCGGCTGTGCGTTGCTGGCTGCGGCGAAGGCATGCTTCGTATGTTTCTCTCTCGTCAGCTGCGTGACGTCGGAGCTATGCCGGATACGGAAATCGTGGAAGCTGCTTTCCGGGGAGAGCTCTGAGAGGATGCTCGCCAGCATTGCCCTGTAAAAGCGGGTCTCATCGTCGTCATGGATCGGGTCCATGTGGATCACCAGGTGGACGCCGAGCTGTGTTTCGCAGTCGTGCTCGATCCGGTCGATGAGGTCATGGGCGCTTTCGATGTCGCTGCGGCCGTCCACCTCGGCATGGATGGTGGCCATGTACTGGTTCGGACCGTAGTTATGGACGATCAGGTCATGACTTCCGAGGATGCCCGGATAGCGCTCGACGAAATCAATGATGGTGTAAAAGAGCTCTGGATCGATGGAGTCGCCGATCAGTGGTGCCAGGGTCTCCCGCGCGATGCCGACACCGTTCCAGAGGACGATCAGGGAGACGAGGAGGCCGACATAAGCATCGATGTTCCAGTCGAAGAAATGGAAGATCAGGAGGGACGCGAAGGTCGTCGCCGTCGTCAGGATATCCATGAAGGCATCCTGGCTCGACGCGCGGTAGATGTTCGAGTCGATTTTTTCTGCGACGCGACGGTAGAACAGCGCGAGGCCGAGCTTCGTCAGCATGGAAACGAGCAGGATCACGACGGCATAAACGCTGTAGTGCATCATCTCCGGATGCAGGATCTTCCGGAAGGAATCCTGCAGGGAGCTGAGGCCGACGTTCAGTACCAGGATCGAGACGATGAAGGCCGCGATATACTCGATGCGCCCGTGCCCGAAGGGATGGTCCTCATCGGCTTTCTTTCCGGCCATCTTCGAACCGACCACGGAGATCACGGAGCTGCCGGCGTCGGACAGGTTGTTGAAGCCATCGGCCATGATCGACACGGAGTTGATGATGATGCCGATGGAAATTTTGAATACAAAAAGGAGCAGGTTGCATACGATTCCCGTCAGACCTGCTCTCTCAGATATTTTCGTTCGTTCAGTATGTTCGTTCATATTCGCCTCTGTTAACTCATCCAACAGACTCATGTTACGGCTGATGTCACCGCCCTGTGCTCACCTGGCGCTGTACGATCGCATGACGCGAATCCGTGCGCTGTTGCCCTTCAGCAGGCCTGCGGATACATAAAAACACCTGTGAGCGTTTTAGAATCATAAACGCTCACAGGTGTTTCGTCAAGTGAATTATCTGGGTCACGGCCCATCGGGTGTTTTCTGTGGTACGGCCCATCGGGCCATCTCCGAGGTACTGTTCACAAGTGTACTTCCCTGCGTTCGGAAGGACGGTTTCCATATGGTTTACAGTTTCGGTTCGGTACCTGGATCAGTATACCAGTACGCCATCTGCGCCGACGTAGTGTGTGCCGGTGTAGTCGCTGAAAGTGAGATTCTTATCCATGAAGCCGTTTGCCCCGATGTGGTAGAGCTTGCCGGAATCTATAATCCACTTACTGGAGACCGGTGCGCCGTTTACGAGGTAAACGTAGCCGATGCCCCAGTCGGTGATGGTGCCGTTCGTGAGGAAGTCATCGCTGGTACTGGTCGACTGTGTGGTCGGAGTGGTGGTAGCGGTGCCGGAAGGAACTGTACTCGGAGCGACTGGTGTTGTGGAAGTGCCCGGCATCGGGATGGAAGAACCCAATGTCTGGCCGTTATTTGTATTTATGCCACTGCTGGTTGTAGCGGTGGAAGAAAGCTTCTTCATCGTATCTTCGTCGATCTCGTAAAAATCGGACTCGGACTCAGCGAGCTCACCGGTCGACTTTCCATCCTCATCCTTACTCTTCGACTTCGCCTTGATCTTAAAGGTGTAGTCACCGGTCTTACCATACTTCTTGATCTGCTGTGTAAGCTCGACAGATCCCTTGGTGGTTGTGGTGGTCACGGAAATACCGGTCTTCTTATCATCACGGCTTACGGTGATGGTTGCACCACAGCTGTCGTCGGACTCATCCCAGGTAGCATAGATGTGAATCTTGCCGTTGGCGTCCTCCTGTACATCCCAGTCTGCACCACCGATCTCGTAGTCCTTTGACTTATTCTTGTCACTGTCTGCGTAGGCTGTGATCTGACCGAGTACGGCACCGGCTGGTGTCGAGGCTGCGACGACCGCGGCCATCATGAGTGCGCTTAACTTACGTAACTTCATAGCTTTTTCCTCCATGGTGTCATGTATTCTTACAAGTTTGCCTCACTTTTCATATACTCTTATGTTAGCTTTTCAGAGGGGAGAAGGCAAGGAGCATATTCTTTTCTTTCTCTTACAAAAAAGGTTCCGGATCAGTATTCGAGCCAAGCAGGTACTTCAGATATAAAAAAATCCCAGGACCTTGATGACCAAAGTTCTGGGATCTTTCGCAGCGCTACCAGGATTCGAACCTGGGAATGACGGAATCAGAATCCGTTGCCTTACCACTTGGCGACAGCGCTATGTGTTTGTTTGTGTCGCTCGCTTCAAGCGACTCGTATATAGTACATAACTTTAAAACATTTGTCAACAACTATTTTTGGATTTTTTTTGGGGCCCGGAGGGGAGTGGTTGGACGCCACTTGTCGGGCGATATGGGCGACAGACCCGAAATGCATCATCGGTCTGCCGGCCCTCCGGGGCCCCTGAACTTAACGCTTATGCCTTCGTATAGTTCAGGAAGCCGTCCGTATACTCCTGGTGCCCATCTGCGTCGATCCACATGGCTTCGAGGTCCTCGACCTGGAAGTCGGCACCGAGGGGACTGCTGCCCTCGCGGATGGACTGGATCAGTGCTTTACCATCCTCGACCGACATCATGAAGAGCGCGGTCGACAGGGCGTCGGCGAGGCCAGAATCTTCGGTCAGGATTGATACACTGCGATGATACGTCGCCGGATACAGGGTATCCGGATCGATGATGTGATGATAGCGCTGCCCATCCACGACGAAATATCGCTCATAATCACCGGAGGTGACGAGGGAGCGGCCATCGAGGTAGCAGACGATCGCATACTGGTCGCCGGTCTGGCTGTCGCGGTATTCCGGACTCTCTACCGGGCAGACCCACTTCGAGCCATCGCCTTTGATGCCGATCGCACGTACATTTCCACCGAGGTTCAGGAGGAAGCTTTCCGAGCCTTCGTCCTGAATCAGCTTTGCAGCATTTTCCGTCGCATAGCCCTTGCCGATGCCGCCGACGTCCAGGCTCATCTCCGGGTCCTTCAGATAGATGGTGCCGGCGGCTTCGTCTATGACGACATCCTCGATGTTCGTATGCTTCGCAGCTTCCTCCAGCGCGGCCTGATCCGGCAGCTCGGCGTGCGTCGGATCTTCGATGCCGGCCTCCCGCTGATCATGCCAGAGCCGCAGCACCGCGCCGTAGGCGATGTTGACCTTGCCATCGGTGAGGGTGTAGACTTCCTTGCCCCATTTTATGAGGGAAAGGAGATCCGGATCGACCGTTACCGGCTGGATGCCGGCGTTGTCGTTGATGGTTTTCAGGTTGTTAATGCCCTCGTAGTCGTTATAGATGTCGTAGAGCTTATGCTCCTTCAGGAGCTGTGCGTGGGAGCGCTCATAGCACTTCTGGAAATCCGCTTCACTCTTCTCAAAGCCGATCTCCATGGAGACGGTGTCGAAGACATCCAGGAACTGCTTGCTGTAGCGCTCGAGCTTCGTCGCGCGGCTGCAGCCCGGCAGGCTGCAGGCCAGTGTGAGGCCGGTGCAGAAAAGAGCCAGCATGTGCTTCAGTTTTATGTTTCTCAATCGATGTTCTCTCTTTCGAAGGATGTATGCGGCCGCGATGGGCGGTATGCGTTTCGCTGCCGCGGACTTCCGGATCGTGGGCAGATGGAGACATTGGCCTCTGCTGCATCTGGAAGTCGAGGATTCAGTATAGGGATGCGGGCGCCGTCTATCAATGCCGGATGATCTTCCGGATCACGGAGAGGACGAGGCCGACGCCGCCAGCCATGAGGATCATCGCGCGGTTCACGACGAGACGGGTGGAGGCGATGGCGAGGCCGACGATGACGGGCTGCGCGGATTCCATGATCGGGCTCAGGAGCATGGCGATCACCTCCACGAGGAGCAGGAGGATGAAGGCGGTCATGCCGCGGCCGGTGTCGATCGTTTCCAGCGTGCCGTAGCGCACGTACTTCTTTCTGGAGAGCATCCAGAAGAGGGAGATCAGGCTGAACAGCGTGATGCCCACGAAAACCGAGATGAAGGTGATTTCGGCGACGTTGTGGTCCGTGATCATCGATTCGATCGGGCCGAGGGCGTTCAGGTTTTCGAGCGCCGGGACGACCATGAGAAGGTACAGGAGGATCAGATCGGCGACGGAGAAGAGCTGCAGGACGCGGTTCACGCCTATGAGCATGCGGTCGCGGATGCCTCCATCGACCGGGCCATCCTCCTCTTCGTCGCCGTACTCCGTGTCACGGAAATAAGCGTCCTCCTCCGCTTCGTCGCGCACCGGAAGTGGATGCGCATGGCGAGCTTCAGCTGCGCGCGGACGCGGTACGGAAGGTGTGATATCGAGAGGCCGATTGCCGACATCAGCTTCGTCTGCGCGTGGGCGCGGGACGGAAGCCTGTGTGCAGTCGGACGATGGGCTATCTGTTCCGGGAGAAGCGGTGTGCGCTACGGGGATCGTAAAGGTCGCAGCGTTCAGTGAAGAGCCGGTGGACATGGACGGATGCGTCCGTTCGGGCATGTCCAGCACGGGCTGCCCGGCGGGATCGGCCGGCATATAGGATGGGCTCAGAAGATGCGCGGCTTCGCTGTGCTTCGCGAACCAGTCCACGGCGTAGCTGCAGCTCGGCCAGGCCTTCAGCTGATTCCGCTCGAGGTAGGTGATGAGCCGCGTCATGAGTTTCCCGGCGAGACCGCGGCCGCGCAGACTCTCATCGACATAGGTATGGGTGATTTCGACCGTGCCCGGCTCCTCTTCCATCGCCGGGAAATCGATCTCGGCCAGTGCCTGCTCTTCGTCATCCACCAGCATGATGCGGTTTTTATAGGTTCTGAATTCCATAGTTCACCTCCGATAGTTGACAGTATTATAGCATAGACGCAGAAAAAAAGGCCACCGCCTGTGCGATGACCTTTTCGCTGTTTTTCTGATCTGCTTCTGCAGTACGGCGCTTCTTCGATGAAGCGAGGGCTGATGCGACTCAGAGCTTTTTCATCGTCGATACATCATGCCTTCCAGAGGCTGTGGAGGTTGCAGTAGGCATACACAGCCTCCACCTCGTCACCCGCACAGAGTGCGAAGTCTGCGACCGGCTTCTCGCCCGGATGCAGCGCCTTATGCTGATAGCCCTGCTTCGTAAAGATGGAGATCCACTCGATGTAGTGCTCCGGTAGCATCGGATGCTCCACAGAGCCGACCTGTACATGCACGATCCCGTTCTCTACGCTCCATACCGGAACATGCTTCTCACGCGCCCCGTCACTGGTGCCGGCGATGAGCTCCGTCATCGGCTCGCCGCAGCAGACCACCGGAACGCCACTGTTCTTTGCTTTCAAGACGATGTTTCCACAATGTTTACAAATATAATACTTCTGCTCCATGTTACGATCTCCTTTCTTCGTAGTGTTGGTTTTTAGAGATTAATAGTTCTCTGCGTGCACCTCGAAATAGCTCTGCGGGTGGTTACAGGTCGGGCAGACCTCCGGGGCCTTCTCGCCGATGACGATGTGTCCGCAGTTGCGGCACTCCCAGACCTTGACCTCGCTCTTCGCGAAGACCTCGGCCATCTCGACGTTATGCAGCAGTGCGCGATAGCGCTCCTCGTGATGCTTTTCGATCGCGGCTACGAGGCGGAAACGATGAGCGAGCTCAGGAAAGCCCTCTTCCTCTGCGGTCTTCGCGAAGCCCTCATACATATCGGTCCACTCATAGTTCTCACCCTCAGCAGCTGCCTTCAGGTTCTCTGCGGTATCCCCGATGCCGTTCAGCTCCTTGAACCACAGCTTCGCATGCTCCTTCTCGTTGTCCGCCGTCTTCAGGAACAGCGCAGCGATTTGCTCGTAGCCATCCTTCTTCGCCTTCGAAGCGAAGTAGGTGTACTTATTGCGTGCCTGCGATTCGCCGGCGAATGCCTCCATCAGATTCTTCTCTGTCTGTGTGCCTGCATACTTATTCTTTTCCATTACCTATCTCCTTTCGAGCTTTACTCATATAATCATTATACCAGCTTCGCGAGGGATGAGCGCAATCTCGCGTCAGAGTTTATAAAATCTTATGTTTTCCGCCCTTCTTCCGGCTCCGCTTTTTTTGCCAATGCTTACATCATGCATCCATATTAACTTATAAAAGTGAGCGCAGACATCCCGCGTCTTTGATGATGATCGTTCCGCGTCGGAGCTCCACGAGTCCTTCCTCTGTAAACTGCTTCAGCATGCGGGCCACCGCTTCACGTGCGGAGCTGATATGCTGTGCGATCTGTTCGTGCGTCATGGTGATCGTGTCAGTGCCCGTACGGTCGGATTCCGAAAGCAGAAACGCAGCGAGGCGCTGATCGAGGCGCTTAAACAGGATCTGCTGCATGGCCCACATCACATCGGAGAAGCTCTTCGTCGCCTGTTCATACAGGAAGCAACGGAGATGTACGTTCTTTTCCTTCAGAGAGGCCAGGATGGCGGCCGGAAGGATGAGAAGCTCCGTATCCTTCTGGGCTATCAACTGCGTATCGAAGGTAATCTGGTTGATGACGCAGGATGCCGACAGTACACAGACGTCTTTCGGAAACAGGCGGAACAGTGTGACTTCTCTTCCTTCATCGGAAAGCATGTAGGCGCGTATTTCACCGGAAAGCATCACCACGAGACCGAGACACTCCTGGTCAGTACTGTAGATGAGCGCATTCTTCTCGTACGTTCGGATCGCTGCGCCATGCAGCAGGAGTTCTTTTTCCTGTGTGCTTAAAGCTTCCCAGAATGGCAGCGATTGCAGTATATGATCCTTGCTTCGTTGAGATGAACGGTCTGCCGCGGATTGTATGATTTCATCTGGATTCTTTAGGGAGGATGCGGATGCCTTCCGTAGACTCGTCTTTATCGGCTGTTCAAGCTTCCCTGGATTTTTTGCAGATAGCGCTTTTTTATCATACATTGGGTTTTCCGGCCGGGAGCCCGGCGCTCTGTTCTGGAGCGGAGCCATCAGTGGCAACCGTGGTTTCCACAACCGTGACTGCCACAGCTGTGTCCGCCATCGTCGTGCTCGTGATCATGGTGGTCACAGTGCACGTCCGGGTTATAGCCGAGATTTCCGGCGATCAGTGCCGCAACCGCTGCATCCGCCTCGCCACTGACACCGCCGAAAAGACGGATGCCGACCTCGGAGAGTGCCATCTGTGCACCACCACCGATACCGCCGCAGATCAGCGCATCGACACCGAGCTGCATCAGGAAGCCTGCCAGTGCGCCATGGCCACTGCCGTTCGTATCCACGACGACCTCACGTACGATCTGACCATCCGCCACATCGTAGATCTTAAACTGCGCGGTATGTCCGAAGTGCTGGAAAATCTGTCCGTTTTCATAGGTTACTGCAATTCTCATGATTTGTTCTCCTTTTTGTCTGCTTGTAAAATGAGGGACACTGCAGATCCGCACATTTCCGCCGGTGATGTGCAGCGGCTTTCCGTAGACGAGACAGGCGGCGAGCTTGCGTCGTGCGTTTTCATAGATCTCCTGCACGGTCGAGCGTGAGATATCCATCTGCACGGCACACTGCTCGTGCGTCTGCTGCTCCAGATCCACGAGACGGATGACCTCGTACTCATCAAGCGTCAGCAGAATCGTAGCGCGCTCTGCACCATCGCATGGACCGAATCGATCCACCCTGGGTGCACTGCAGATTCTACGGCATCGTGGCGGTCTCGGCATCGCTGTATCCTCCTTTATTTCCGGTATATACCGATTATGCACTTTCGGAAGCAGAAAGTCAATCAGCGAATCGCTTACCGTGCCTACGAATGATATTTCGAGGCACCTCTGTCGTAGGCATGATTCCATGATGAAGCGCTTACCATGCCTACAGCTTAAAACTTCCAGGCATCCAGATGTAGGCATTAGCTAAAAAGCCTGAAACCGATGGAATCTGTTTTTCCATCGGTTTCAGGCTTTTATCGAGCGGAGATGCAGGGATTTGAACCCTGGCGCCGTTTAACCGGCCTAGCGCATTTCGAGTGCGCCCCCTTCGGCCTCTTGGGTACATCTCCATTTTATAACACTAGAGGATGGATCTCTCGAACCATCCTCTAATGCCGGTAGTCGGGGTCGAACCGACACGACCATCACTGGTCACAGGATTTTAAGTCCTGAGCGTCTGCCTATTCCGCCATACCGGCAGGACCAAATTATAATACAAAAAAACAGCGCGCTTGTCAATATTCGATTCACTGCTTGACTTGACAGATAAACGACGTTACTGTTCATTCGTGACCTTGCATAGTAAGGCCGGACCGCTAAACTAATCTTAGTTGTTGCGGACCGGCCTTTCTGGCAATTGTGTTGAATTATAGTATAATTAACTCAGTATTACTTTGGAGGTAAGGCGTATGAACCAGACAAAAAGGCTCATCATGGATGTATTCTGGCAGTTTTTGGAAGAGAAACCTTACAACAAAATTACAGTACAGAATATTGTGGACCGCTGCCAGATGAACAGGAACACGTTTTACTATCATTTTCAGGACATCCCTGCCCTTGCTGAATATTCCATTGAGGAATGGTCAAACCATATCATTGCGGATTATTATGAACTTGGTTCCCTGCGCAATTGCATCATCCCTATTGCGCAGGAGCTTGTCAGACGCAAGAAAGCGTTTCTCAATATCTACCGTTCCGCACACAGGGAGGAGTTTATGCGGTATTTGAATAAGATTGGCTTCCATATTGTGCAGTCTTATGTTGAAAACGCAACAAAGAACCTGGATGTTCTTTTTGACGACAGTTCTGACCTGATACGGTACTATAAATGCGTGTTTGTAGGCGTAGTTTATGACTGGCTTGACGCTGGAACTGCCTACGATCTTCTCAGTTTTTGCGAAAAGATCTGCAGTTTTTTTGAAGGCGCAGGGAAAAGGGCTCTTTTGGGACAGGCATAGGGATCATAAAGATTCCCAACGATCCGGCTTCTTGCTTTGAAATGCCGCAGTTGCTGTCTGTAACGACTGCTGTTTTCATTGTTCCGTTTCCCCTTTCAGTTTTCGTGGACTGTTTTCCCACAATTCTTCTGCAACGGGCGTCCATTCTTTTGCGTAGCGGTCGCATTTGGCGCAGAGGTGTTCCGCACTTTCCGGTGACTGGAGATCTGTGGAATGGGCGCCGGAACTGCTTACCATCTCACGGAGTTTTTCCGGGTTCTCCAGCATTGGGCATGGACGGAGCATATTTTCATTAAAAGGCTGTCCTTTGTGGTATGCCATCATGATAGGGGAACACAGCGCTTCCAAAAGCGTCTTTTCCCGGATGTTGGAATCGGAATAGTGGATAAATACACAAGGGTCAATATCTCCGTTTGCATTGATATGGAGGTAACGGCGGCCTCCGGCGATGCAGCCTCCCACATACTCAGCGTCGTTCTGAAAGTCCATGGCAAACAGCGGCTTTTCGGCTCGGTAGCGGCGGATCCGCTCATAGGTGCCTCTGCGCTGGGCAGGGGTGGGCATCAATTCCGGCACGGCGTCATTTCCTACCGGCATATAGTGGAAGTACCAGATAAACCAGGCTCCCAGCCCGATCAGCTTGTCCAGATATTCCTCCGAGGTGATGGATTCATAGTTTGCGCTGGTGTAGCAGGAGGAAATGCCGTAGACCAGCTTTTTGCTTCGCAAAAGCTCCAGGGCATGGAGTACCTTCTGATATACGCCGTCCCCGCGCCGTCCGTCCGTAGCTTCTTCGAATCCCTCCAGGGAAATGGCAGGGACAAAATTCCCGACGCGGAGCATTTCATCGGCAAAGGCTTCGTCAATCAGCGTGGCATTGGTGAAGCATAAAAATACGCAGTCCGAGTGCTTTTCGCACAGGCGGATCAGATCTTTTTTTCGTACGAGGGGTTCGCCGCCGGTATAGATATACATATAGATGCCCAGCTCCTTGCCCTGTCGGATGATGTCATCGATCTCGTCGTAGGACAGATTGAGCTTATTGCCATATTCCGCCGCCCAGCAGCCGGTGCAGTGGAGGTTGCAGGCGGAGGTGGGGTCCAAAAGGATCGTCCAAGGGATATTGCAGTTATATTTTTCCCGCATTTCCTCTTCCTTCGGCCATCCCACCAGGCCGGAGTTGATAAAGAAGTTGACGGCCAGGGTTTCTGCCACATGGGGGTCAATATCTGTGAAAATACGGCGGACATAGGAATAGTAAGGGTGCTCAGGATTTGTGATGACCTCGCGGATTGTCTTTCTCTGAGGGACGAAGTTATCACCGGCAAACTTATCCGCCCAGTCCATGATTTTAAGCATATTTTTATCAGGGTCTTTGTAGATATAGTGGAACGCCTGTTCCAGCCCAAATTTTTTCAATGTTGTTGCTGCATTCATCGTATTTCATCTCCTGTTTTTATTTACCTTTGTGTTAGAAAACTTTCTACTGCAGATAATGCTTCCTGTTCATCATTTCCTGTTACAACGATGTTTACGGGGGTTCCTTCCATGGGTGTAAAAGACATAGTGAGTACCTCCTTGTTAATGAATGATTTTATGATACTGTACACCTGTTTTTTCCAGCGTGAAATGGACAAACAA
>CABTMH010000080.1 GCA_902485915.1 uncultured Oribacterium sp.
AGCGAGAAAACTTGCCATACCATAAGATGCTGCTCGAGGGGGAGCTTCCGTACACCATCGGGGGTGGGATCGTGCAGTCGCGTCTCTGCATGCTGCTCCTGAATCGTGCGCATGTCGGTGAGGTACAGGCCAGCATCTGGCCGCAGGAGATGATCGATACCTGCCGCGAGCATAATATCATCCTTCTTTGAGTCCTGTAGAATACTTCGAAGTCATAAATATAAAGGATGCTTCGGGATAAGAAAGCGTCTGTGAAAATAGTGAATGGCATCAGCCGGTAGCGCGGTTTACAGGTAGAGAAGAACAGCATAAGATTTAAAAAGCTGCCGCCACGACCCGGGATTCGGATCATGACGACAGCTTTTTCAGTGGAGACCTTCATAAGCCTTCGTCAGGCGATGCCGACCGAAGCCTTCGCCAGCTGGTCTACGAGCTCGTTGAAGCGAACACCGGTGTGGGCTGCAACCTTCTGGAAACGGATCTCGATGCGTGGCCGGATCGCATCGATGAAGGCTCTATATGCACGTGTGCCTTCCTTGTTCGTTTTCCACTGGCCGTTCGCCCACATCTCGATGCCCATATAATCATAGAAGATCGTGATACTCGTGATGCCGGCGTCGGCTGCTGCCTGAATCGCCGCCATCGAGCCATGAATCTCGCCCGCGACGTTCCGCATCGTGCGCAGCGTCTCATCGTGTCCATGTCCCTGGAGTGGGCGAATGCTTCCGTCCCGACACAGCAGCACCCCGCCATAACCATAGACACCCGTCGAGATATTGAAGCTGCCATCGACATAGGCCAGGGCCTCGGTCTCGACCTCCGAAAGCTCCTGCAGCACATCCTCCCGTGTCACATCCGAAACGGAATGGAAGAGCGGGCCCTTCGGAACGACCGAAGTTCGCTTAGAAGCAGCCGCAGATGATGGAGCCGAAGCTTCTGGCTCCCCAAACGGCAATTGCAAATCATAGCCATCGCCCTTCACGAACGCCTCCGCTTCTGCCCGGGTTTTAAACTTCTTATAAACCGCACCGGTCGCCCCGATGACCTCTCGCTGACAGTCGCTCCAGTTCTCATAAACACCCGGATGACGCCCCTTTTGCACTGCGTAATAAAACTTCATATATAGATGTACTCCATTTCTTGATTTGTATGCCGTTATTCTAGCATGCTTTCGCTCGAACCGCATCATCGGCCCTCCGGCCCGCTACCGGCTTCCCGACACGCCCCCTGACTGATCAGTACACGAGCGAGCAGCGACTCGTTTCACACGAATTTAGTACTGCAGTGCCGCCTTTCGTGCTATAATTTCCGTGTTTTCAAACACAGGAGGTAGCTATGTCTCAGAAATACAGTGCACTATTAATGGATCTCGATGGAACGCTCGTGAACACGCTCTACAGTCTCCAGGACACCATGAATAAAACCATGGATGAGCTGGGTCTCGACCGCATCACGATGGAGCAGACGAAGAAGTTCGTCGGAAACGGCGGTGAGAAGTTTGTCGAGCGAGCTCTGGCGGCCACCGCGGACCGGTACTATAGAGAAGCGGAGAAGTGGGAGGAGAAGGACGAAGACCGGGCGATCGATCTCGATCAGAAGGCGGATGAGGTGATGGAACTGTTCGATGACGCCTGGAACCTGTACATGGATATCTTCCAGGAGAACTGCACCTACAGGGCGGAACCGTATCCAGGGCTGAAGGCCTGCCTCGATGAGCTGAAGGCAGAGGGCTGGAAGCTCGCCTGCATCACAAACAAGTCACAGCACGAAGCCATCAAGGTCCTCGATACCGCCTATGGCGCCGGCTACTTCGACTATATCTCGGGCGATGACGGCACCCATCCGCTGAAGCCGGACACCGGCGTCGTCGACGATGCCCTCGCGCACATCGGAAAGACCGCAGCGGACTGCCTCTATGTCGGCGACACGAACACCGATATGGAAACGGCGAAGCGCGCAGGCATCCCATCCATCGGCTGCATCTACGGCTTCCGGACGCAGGAGGAGCTCGAGGAGAGCGGCGCAGCGATCTGCATCGAGCAGGCCGCCGACCTCCGGAAGGCGATCGACTACCTTTCGGAGTGAGCCCTTTCTTCCATATAGATAGCGCATCCGAAGCAGAGAACTGTACAGGTGCCCGGAAGGCTTTGTACCTTCCGATTTAATCTCGACTCCGCAACCGAAGCAGAGTCCAATGCAGACGCCCTCAAGTCTTAAATCTTTCGAAACTCTGCGGATTGCGGAGCTGCTTCATTGACAAGCGGAAAAGCACTGACTATACTTAGCAGTGTTATAAAGAGAGTGCTAATTCACCGTGAGGTACACATATATTACGCCACCGCGTGCAGGGATCGCAGGAGGTCTGTTCGGATCTCGATCGTAGCACGGGGAGCGTCGGAGCTTATGGGCCGGGATGTACTGTGCGGTCGTTTGCATTGTCCTGAACCTGACATGATGACTGGAAGGAGTAATCATATGACACGTATAGATATCGTATCCGGTTTCCTCGGAGCCGGAAAGACCACCTTCATTCAGCGCCTGCTGGATGAGGCTTTAAAGACGGAGAAGGTTGTGCTGATCGAGAACGAGTTCGGCGAGATCGGCATCGATGGCGGTTTTCTGAAGGATGCCGGCATCGAGATCCGTGAGATGAACCAGGGCTGCATCTGCTGTTCACTGGTCGGTAATTTCGAGAAGTCGCTGCAGGAGGTCGTGGAGACCTACCATCCGGATCGTATCATCATCGAGCCATCGGGTGTCGGCAAGCTGTCGGATATCATCGGTGCGGTGAAGGCGGTTTCTGCGAACCTCGACGTCGAGCTGGATGCAGCGGTGACCATCGTGGATGCACAGAAGGCGAAGCTCTACTCGAAGAACTTCGGCGAGTTCTTTAACAACCAGATTCTCTATGCAGGTACCGTCGTACTGTCGAGAACCGATATCGCGGCGGAGGAGAAGGTTGACACCGCGGTGAAGATCGTGAAGGAGATCAATCCGAAGGCGCAGGTCGTGACGACACCGGAGGCACAGCTCACCGGTGAGCAGCTCATCCGTATCATCTCCGGGAAGGATGATCTCGAGGAGTCCATGATGAAGGAAGTCATGGAGAGAGTCCATGCACATGAGGGCGAGGAAGAGGATGATGATGATCACGATGTGATCGAGACCCTCGATAATGGTATCACCATCCACCATCATCATGACCACCATCACCATCATCACCACCATGAGGACGAGCACTGCTGCCATCACGACCATGACGATGAGGATCATGATCATGAGGAGCACGAGCACCATCACCACGACCACGATGATGACGAGCACTGCTGCCACCATGATCACGAGGATGAGGAGGAGCACGAGCACGAGCACCATCATCACGACCACGATGAGCATGGCCACTGCTGCTGTCATGACCATGACGCGGACGAAGTCTTCACGAACTGGGGCATGGAAACCCCGCATCCGTTCAGTAAGTCGAAGCTCGAGTCCATCCTTCACGAGATGGCCGAGGGTGAGACCTACGGCACCGTCATCCGCTGCAAGGGAATGCTCGAGGACGCGGAGAACCGTGGTCACTGGATGTACTTTGACCTCGTACCGGGTCAGACCGAGGTACGTGAGGGTTCTCCGGAGTTCACCGGTAAGGTCGTCGTCATCGGCGCTCATCTCGATGAGGAAGCACTGAAGCACGCATTCTGCGAATAAATAGGAGTTTTTATGGCAACAAGTGATAATTACGAGTTACAGGATGATCAGATTCCTGTATTCCTGATCAACGGCTTCCTCGAGGCCGGTAAGACCGAGTTCATTAAGTACACCATGGCGCAGGAGTACTTCCAGGCTGAGGGCACGACCCTGCTTCTCCTCTGCGAGGAGGGTGAGTCCGAGTACGATGAGGCGATGCTCGAGAAGTACCATACCGTCGCGATCCGCATGGAGAAGGAGACCGACTTCAACGAGGCGTACCTCTCGAAGCTGCAGGCGGAGTACAACCCGGAGCGTATCATCATCGAGTGGAACGGTATGTGGAACCAGGATGATCTCTACGATGGTCCGATGTCCGAGCAGGAGCTCGCGAAGGATCAGGGACGTCCGGCGAACTACCAGCTGTCGATGCCGGAGAGCTGGGTGATTTACCAGGTCATCACCATCATGGATGGCTCCACCCTCGGCATCTATATCAACAACAACAATATGCGCAGCTTCCTCGGACAGATGCTCCGGGAGGCTGAGCTCGCGATCGTGAACCGCTGTGATGATGTCTCCAGTGAGCAGCTGGTGGACTTCCGCCGTAAGATCCGTGCGATGGGACAGGGGGCAATGCTGATTCTCGAAGATAAGAATGGCGAGATCCAGCAGGACATGCTCCCGGAGGATCTGCCATATGACCTCGCGGCCGACAGTATCGACCTGAAGCCGGAGGACTACGGCACCTGGTTCGTCGACTGCATGGATAACCCGGAGCGTTACCTCGGGAAGAAGATCACCTTCACCGCGATGGTGCTGAAGCGCCGCGGTATGCCGGCGAACGAGTTCATCCCGGGACGTATGGCGATGACCTGCTGTGCGGCGGATATGACCTTCCTCGGCTTCGTGACGAAGGGCGACCCGGCCGTGATCGCGCCGTTTAATACGAGAGATTGGGCGAAGCTGACCGCGACCGTCACGATGGAAGAGCGGGAGGAGTACAGCGGCGAGGGCCCTGTGCTGGAGCTCGCGTCCATCGTCCGGACCGGCCCGATCGAAGATGTCGTGACATTCTAAAAGAAATATCGAAAACGAAAGCCGTAGCCATAGCTGCGGCTTTTTCTATGCCTAGCGGAAGGCCGTCTGCGGAGCCAGGGCATGGGAGATATAAACATGGGTGATTGCTTCCGGCTTTTTCTATAATTCATCCTTGCATTTGGAAAAATACGCGCTATAATACACTCATAACTAATCCGCTTTAAAGCGTTAAAGCTTCTGAGGCTTTAAAGGATAAAAGCGGATGGGAAAGAGGAGATGCATTATGAAAAAGATGAACAGATTTACAGCGATTTCCATGGCGGCGATGCTGGCTGTGGCTTCCTTAAGTGCCTGTGGCTCCAGCTCCACACCGACCGCGACGACGGCGGCAGCAGCGGAGACCACGACCGCAGCAGAGACCGACGCGACGACCGCAGCGGCAGCCGAGACGACCGATGGTAAGACCTATAAGATCGGCGTACTCCAGCTCGTACAGCACGCTGCGCTCGATAAGGCAAACGAGGGCTTCGTAAAGGCACTCGATGACTCGGGTATTTCCTATGAGATCGATCAGCAGAACGCCTCCGGTGAGCAGTCTGCCTGCCAGACCATCTCCGAGAAGTTCGTGAATGATGGCGATGACCTCATCTATGCGATCGCGACGCCGGCAGCGCAGGCCGCTTCCGCAGCGACGACCACCATCCCGATCGTTCTTTCCGCGGTAACCGATCCGGCAGAGTCCGGCCTCGTGGCATCGAACGATGCACCTGGCGGAAACGTCACCGGTACCTCGGATCTGACCCCGGTCGCGGAGCAGATCGATCTTCTGAAGCAGCTCCTTCCGGATGCGAAGACCGTCGGTATCCTTTTCTGTACCGCTGAGTCGAACTCCGAGATCCAGGCACAGATGGCGAGAGAAGCCTGCGATAAGGCCGGCCTCGCACATGCGGATTACACCGTTTCCAGCTCGAACGAGATCCAGACCGTCGTAGAGTCCATGATCGGTAAGGTCGACGTCATCTACGCACCGACCGATAACACCATCGCAGCCGGCATGGCGACCGTCGCTTCTGTCGCAACGGATAACAAGATTCCGATCATCTGCGGTGAGGAGAACATGGTCAATGAAGGCGGCCTCGCAACCTATGGCATCGACTACTACCAGCTCGGCTACATGGCAGGTGAGCAGGCCGTGGAGATCCTGAAGGATGGTAAGAATCCTGCAGATATCCCGATCGGCTACCTCAGTGCTGATAAGTGCACCATCGCTGTCAATCAGGAAACCGCCGATACACTCGGCATCGATGTTTCTTCTGTGAAGAAGTAAGTCATTGTTGACTTTAAAGCACTAAAGTCCTATGATTATGAAAGTTGTATCAGCGCTTTAAAGCGTCTATGTGACAGAATCTGTAGACAGCTTGGGAGGATGCTTTCTTGCGCCGGATACAACTTTATTTTTTATTACAGGAGGAAACCTCATGAACGGTTTACTTGCATCCATGCTGGGCGCGGTTTCACAGGGACTCATCTGGTCGATGATGGTGCTCGGCGTCTACATCACCTTTAAGCTTTTAAATATCGCCGATATGACGACGGACGGTGCCTTCGCACTGGGCGGCTGTGTGTGCGCGACGATGATGCTCGCGGGACTCGATCCGACCCTCGCACTGATCTGCGGTTCACTGGCAGGTGGTGTAGCAGGTGCCGTGACCGGTGTTTTACATACCTTCTTCGGCATCCCGGCGATCCTCGCTGGAATCCTGACCCAGATCTCACTCTGGTCCATCAATCTCCGGATCATGTCCGATAAGTCGAATCAGTCGGTTAACAAGATCGCGTCCGACATCACCTTCTGGGTGGATAAGCTCGGCATCACCCAGTCTCAGGCGACGCTGATCGTCGGACTCATCGTCGCGATCGCGCTGATCACCGTTCTCTACTGGTTTTTCGGTACCGAACTCGGTGCGGCACTTCGTGCGACGGGTAACAACGAGGATATGATCCGTGCCCTCGGCGTAGATACGAACCATGCGAAGCTGCTCGGCCTCGTCATCGCGAACGTCCTCTGCGGCCTGTCCGGCGCCCTCGTCTGCCAGTCGACGAAGTATGCAGATGTCGGTATGGGTACCGGTGCCATCGTCATCGGCCTCGCGTCTATCGTCATCGGTGAAGTGATTTTCGCCCGTGCGCGCAATTTCGCACTGCGTTTAAGCTCAGCCGTCATCGGCTGCGTCATTTACTTCGTCATCCGTGCCGTCGTGCTCCGCCTCGGTATGAAGGCGAACGACATGAAGCTTCTGTCGGCGGTTATCGTCGCCCTCGCCCTCTGTATCCCGGTCGCGATGCAGAAGTATCGTGCAGCGAAGAGCTATCGTGAGCGTGTATCCGAGGATGATGAAGCAGCGGACGTACTCGAGCAGAAGGAGGCGTAAGCGATGTTAGTGATCAAGAACGTACGAAAGACCTTTAATAAGGGAACCGTCAATGAAAAGAAGGCGCTGCGCGGCATCAACCTGACCCTGAACGATGGCGATTTCGTGACCATCATCGGCGGTAACGGAGCCGGCAAGTCGACCCTTCTCAACATGATCGCCGGTGCCTATCCGGTCGATTCCGGTATCATCGAGATCGATGGTGAGAACATCACGAAGCAGCCGGAGTGCAAGCGCGCGAAGTACATCGGACGTGTATTCCAGGATCCGATGAAGGGCACGGCCGCCGACATGCAGATCGAGGAGAACATGGCCCTCGCGTTCCGCAGAGGTGAGCGCAGACGTCTTCGCTGGGCAGTGACCCAGAAGGAACGTGAGTTCTATAAGGATGCGCTCGAGCGTCTCGGACTCGGCCTCCAGAGCCGTATGACCAGTAAGGTCGGCCTCCTGTCCGGTGGTCAGCGCCAGGCCCTGACCCTGCTGATGGCGACGCTCAAGCGTCCGCATCTTCTCCTGCTGGATGAGCATACCGCGGCCCTCGATCCGAAGACCGCCTCGAAGGTCCTGGCCCTCACCGAGGAAATCGTCGGGGAGAACCATCTGACGGCCCTTATGGTCACCCACAACATGAACGATGCGATCCGTATCGGAAACCGCCTCATCATGATGGATAACGGTAAGATCATCTATGATGTCGCCGGAGAAGAGAAGAAAAAGCTGACCGTCGAGGATCTGCTTCAGAAGTTCGAGGAGGCCTCCGGCGGAACCTTCGCAAACGACCGTATGATGCTCGCGCGATGATGTGACGGACGGAAGCATTGGCCTAAGGCAATGCAGGCGACCGGAACATAGGTGGCTGCGCCGTGAGCTTCTGAAAAAAATAATGTAAATACAGTACCCCTATGCTATAATGCTCGTGATTTTGAGTTTATAGAATAGGGGTTTTTTATGGGAAAGCCTGGAAGAAGCAGAAAAAAACAGGGTATGGGAGATGAGGCGAAGCAGAGGATCCTTCTGATTTCGGCGCTCATTTTCTGTGTCCTGATCATGGGACTGCTGATCCGCGTGCTGGTGCGCGGCGGGAAGCAGGAGAGCGTTGTGGAAGAACAGATGCTGAGCACGGATCGTGAGCGTACGGAGGCCTCGGAGACGATGTCGACGGAATCACAGATTCAGCGTCTCACCGATCAGATACAGGCGGATACGCTGCAGCGGGTGCTTCAGCAGTATGCGAACCTCGGCATCGTGCAGTGTGACAGCTATATCAACTTCCGTTCGGCACCGAACCAGAACGATCTCACGAACATCATGGGTGAGCTGACGAACGGCGCGGCCGTGAACATCGTCGAGATGGATCCGGAGGGGGCCGAGGGCTGGGCGCATGTGCAGTCCGGCGGGATGGATGGCTATATGTCGAAGCGCTATCTCGTGACCGGCGAGAAGGCCGTCGCGATGGTACCGGAGCTGATCCGCGTGCGTGCGACGGTCATCACCGATCATCTACGGATGCGTTCGGGACCGGTCATCGAGGAAGGCAATACGGTCGGATCCGCGGCGAAGGGCGAGAAGTATGAGCTGCTCGAGCGTGCCGGTCAGAGCTGGATCAAGATCGCGCCGGATAACATCGACACCATCGATACATGCTATATGTCGGCGGATCCTCAGTATGTGACGATCGACTACGGCCTCGACGAGGCACGGACCCTGAACCTGAAGGCGAAGGTCCTCCATATGTACGATCATCTCGGTGTATCCCTCGCAAGCGACTACATCAACGTGCGCTCCTCACCGAAGGAGGACGGCATCACGAACATCGTCGGCAAGTTCCCGGGCTATGCCGGCTGCAACATCCTCGGTGAGGAGAACGGCTGGTATAAGATCAAGTCCGGTCCGGTCACCGGCTATGTGCGGAAGGACCTCATCGCGACGGGCGATACGGCGCAGAATCTCGCCGTGCAGCACGCGCAGGTCATGGCGATCGTAAACACGGAGTCTCTGAACGTCCGCTCGGAGGCCTCGACCGATTCGAAAGCCTGGACAGCGGTCACCTCTGGTCAGCGCTATAATGTACTGAATCAGCTCGATGGCTGGGTACAGCTCGAGCTGGACGCGGGTGATGATGACGGTGAAGATCAGGGAGCGTTCGTCTCGACGCGTGATAACAACGTCACCGTACAGTATGCACTTCAGGAGGCCATCGAGTATTATCCGGCGGTCGAGGCAGCGAATGCGGCCATGGCCTTCCGGAACAAGATCGTCAACTTCGCCTGCCAGTTCGTCGGCAACCGCTATGTCTGGGGCGGCACCTCGCTCACCCATGGTTGTGACTGCTCCGGCTTCACACAGTCGGTACTGAAGAACTTCGGCATCTCGATCCCGCGTGTATCGCGTGACCAGGCGAGGACCGGATCGAAGGTGACGAGTGCGAATATGCGCCCGGGCGACCTCATCTTCTACGCAAACCGCAGCGGCACGATCAACCACGTCGGCATGTACATCGGAAACGGCCAGGTAGTCAATGCCGCTTCCACCCGCTCCGGTATCCGCATCTACCGCTGGAACTACCGGACCCCGGTGGCCATTCGAAACGTCATCGGTGACTGACCCCGCGCCTACGTGGGGTCTGCCCCCATAAACTTTTTATAAACTTTTAGTGGAGAAGAAACATCTATGCAGAAAACGAAGATCAGTTCAAGCCGCATCGTCGGCATGCTCCTCGGCTGTGTCGTGATTTCCCTCGGCATCGCCTTCTTCAAGCAGTCCGGACTGGGCAATGACTCCATCACGGCGCTCAACCTCCGGGCCTCGGAGCTCCTCGGGATCTCCCTCGGCACCATGAACCTGATGGCGAACACGCTTTTTTTTATCGTCGAGATCCTCTGGGGGCGGAAATACATCGGCCTCGGCACCTTCTTTAACTGGGTGACCATCGGCTACATCGTGACCTTCTTTTATCAGCACATCGAACAGATCTTCGGCGTGGCGTCGTCCTTTCCGGTACAGCTGATCTTCGTGATTCTCGGTGTCGTGATCACCTCCATCGGTGTTTCGATGTACCAGACCGCGAACCTCGGCATCGCCCCGTACGATTATCTCGCCATCGGTCTCGCTGACCATACCCCGTTTCCGTACTTCGGCTGCCGCGTCTTCACGGACGCCCTGACCGCGCTCATCACCTTTCTGCTCGGCGGTCTCATCGGCCTCGGCACCCTGATCTGCGCCTTCGGCCTCGGCCCATTCATCAGCTTCTTCGATACCCACTTCTCACAGAAGTGGATTCGATGAAACCGTCATGCCAGCTGCCCGCGACTGCGGACAGCTTTTCCTGTCTCCGTACGCCGTCCTTTTAACGTCGAAAGCATATTGTTTTAACGGACATACAACGAGGTTATGATGAATTTAATAAGTGGTTATTGAAACTACGTGCGTGCTGGTGTATGATTGGCTCAATGTTTAAGAAGGAGTGATCATACTATGCATTCTTATATACTCAGCTGCTGTTCGACGGCGGATATGCCGGCGTCCTGGTACCAGGAGCGGGAGGTCAATGTCTGCTACTTCCACCTTCGTGTCGGAGATGATGAGTACCTCGATGATTTCGGGCACTCGATTTCCTCGTCCGAGGTATATCGTCGTATGCTGGCCGGTGAACGTTCGCAGACCTCACAGGTCAATGTCGAGGAGTACATCGAGCGTTTCCGTCCATACCTCGAGGCAGGAAAGGATATCCTGCACATCACGCTTTCAAGCGGTATTTCCGGCACCTTCAACTCTGCCCGCATCGCGGCCGAGGATCTGCGGGAAGAGTTCCCGGAACGGAAGATCTACATCGTGGATTCCCTCTGCGCATCCTCTGGCTACGGGCTGCTCATGGATAAGCTCTGCGATTTACGGGATGAGGGGATGGACATCGACGCACTTCGTGACTACGCTGAGACGGAGAAGCAGAAGGTTCAGCACCTCGTTCTGACGACGAACCTTCGGTTCCTCATCATGGGCGGTCGTGTATCGAAGGCTTCCGGTGCGATCGGTACGATTCTCAATATCTGTCCGCTGATCGAGCTCGTGAAGGATGGATCCCTCAAGGTGAAGGAAAAGCTTCGTGGTAAGCGGAAGGCCATCGCACGGCTCGAAGAGAAGATGGAGGAGCTTACGGAGGATGGACTTCAGTACAGCGATGTCTGCTTCATCGGAAATTCCGAGTGCGAGGAAGACGCGGAGACGCTGAGGGCTCTGATCGAGTCCCGTTTCGAGCATCTGAAGGGGAAAGTCAGAATCTATCCGATCGGTCCGACCATCGGGTGCCATACTGGCCCTGGGACCATGGCGCTGTTCTTCTTCGGGAAGACCAGAACAGAATAAAATGAAAGATATGATGAGATGGTAAACGTTCACTCGTCCACTGGATTCAGGCAGGCTGCCCTCTGACTCCCTGCCTGGTCTGTACTTGTATGAACGGTCACCAGATGAGAGGACTGCATTCAGGGCAGTCCTCTTTTTGATTGACTTTCGCGATGTGCAGTGCTAATCTCCGCTTAAAAGACGCATGTCTTAATCTGCCTGCTGCGTAGACCGGGTTGAGGCTGCGCGGCAGATGAGTATGGAGTAAAGCTATGATTAATGTTGCAATCGTAAGCCCGGATCATTCACTGGAGCCTGTAGAGAAGGTTATCGCAGAGCACGATTTCGGCTGTCAGTTTTTTCAGTATATCTATCGGAAGATGAGTGATATCGATGCCATCTACCAGGATGTGAAGGGAAAGTGCGATGTCATTTTCTTCTCCGGTGAGCTGGGCTATCACTATATCAAGAACATGTTTCCGGATAACCGCATCCCATGTACCTTCACGGCATATGAGCCGATCGATGTGCTGTCGATCCTGCTGCAGTTTCAGATCGACCACCCGGAGACGAAGCTGAATCGTGTCTTTTGTGATTTTCTGACGACGACGAACGACTATATGGAAGTGCCGCAGTATGTGAAGAAGGAGAACTGTCCGTACTTTTTCGAGGACACGCACTACGACTACCGGCATATCACCGCGTATGCAAAGAAGCTCTGGGATGAAGGAAAGATCGATCGCATCCTGTCCCGGTCCATCAACAACCTGACCCGTCTCGATGAGCTGCATATCCCGTATGACGCCGTATTCCCTTCAGAGGATATGATCGTGAAGTCGATCCGCTCCGCTCTGAACGAGCTTCGTCTGGACTCGATCAATCTGAAGGATGAGCTCAGCATCCTGATGCGTCTGCCGTTTGATGAGGATGTCGAGCAGGAGGAGCAGGAGTATCGTGAGGCGACGGTCTACAAGCTGCTGGCGGACTACCGGAAGGCGAATCATCTGCACTTCCGTATCACCCAGGGCTTCAACCAGTTCGAGATCCATGTGCAGGTCCCGGCCGGTGCGCCACAGCTCGATACGATTCGTACTCTGCTGCTGACGCTGAAGAAGGAGCTGAACTTTCCGTTTCGCCTCGGGGCCGGTGTCAGTCCGTCCTATGAGCGCTCACGTTACTTCGCAGAGCATGCCCTCATGGAGGCGGATCGTTATGGCCGCAACGATGCCTTCTTCATGGACGAAGAGGATAAGATCACCGGACCGCTCAGTGCGGATAATCAGCTGATGTACAACTACTCGAACGAAAAGGCGCTTGCGTTTGCGAGAGAGAACGGTATCAACGAGACCAATATTCTGAAGCTGATCAGTATCTTCGAGCAGGATGAGGAGCAGCTGATCAGCTCTCATGCACTCTCTGAGAAACTCGGCATCACGATGCGTTCCGCGAGCCGTATCCTCGCGAAGCTTTACGATCTCGATATGATCCGCTTCCGTGATACTGCGCCAGACACGAAAACGCCGCGTCAGGGCCGACCGTCGCACTATTATCATTTTAATCCGTCTGCGTTCAGGGAAGCGCTGCTCTGAGTAGTGAGGGCCTTTGTTGCCGTCTCCTCCGGCCTTGCTTGATCAGTACACGAGAGAACAGGAACACATAAGTATCACCATAGATGCAAACATCTGTTTTATGTATAGATTTTATAGAAGTTTTGGAGTATAATACTTAAGTTACATTTAGAAATTATAACCAGGTGAGGTGACATGGGTAGACCGAAGGGCAGCAAGAATAAACCGAAAACGACAGCAAATACCAGGGCGCGCTCCAGCAGTAAGGCACAGGAGTACGATGCACCCCTGATGGGGGACGAGGCCGCGATCATCATCACCTTCGCCGTTTCACTTTTTCTGTTTCTGTCGAATCTGGGGCTTTGTGGTCCGATCGGCGCAGCACTGAAGGCTGTGCAGCTCGGACTTTTCGGCGTGGTCGGCTATCTCTTTCCGATCGTGCTGAGCTTCGTGGTGGCCTTCATCCTCTCAAACATCGATAACCCGCATGCGACGCTCCGGATGACCTCTGCGCTGTTCATGCTGGTGTTCCTGTCGGCGCTGCTCCAGCTGTTTACCGCGGGTGGCGTGCAGGATATGACACTGATGGACTTTTACAGTGAGGGCGCGGAGCTCGGCATCGGCGGCGGTATCGTCGGCGGTGCGCTCGCCATGGTGCTGCATACCATCGCCGGCACGGTCGGCGCGGCCCTGATCCTCATCGTGGCCAGCTTCGTGTGCCTCATCTATACCACTGGAAAGCCGCTCGCACGGATCATCGCGAAGCATTCCGCACGCGCCGCGTCCCATGCCCGTGATCGTGCACGGGAGGACTTCTCGCAGGTGGCGGAGTCTGCGCGTCTCCATCGGGAGGAGCGTCGTCTCGCCCGGGAGGAGGAGCTGCGTGCGCGTCGGGCCGGTGTCGACATGCAGGCCATCGATCTTTCTGCACATCAGACCCTCGCCGAGATGAGTGCAGGGGCGACAGTGCCTGCCGAGGTCAATGCTGCCGATCAGACCACCTCCCGGCAGACAGCGATGCCGGAGGATACGTTTACCATCCCGGCACTCGACGATACGGCCACTTATGAGGCAGCCCTCGGGGCGGGTCCCGATGTGAAGCAGCCAGCATTGGCTGAGCCGAAGCTGAACGCCGAGCCGACGATCACCGGCATGGGGGCGATCCTCGGTCCGGATGAAAATGCAGCGAACAGCGTCGAGCTGCCGTTGAACGTGCGACATAACCCGGTGACCCCGGTGAAAACCGTTTCGAACGCGACTGCAGCTGTGTCTTCGGATACGACGATGGTCGCGCAGTCGCCGGCAGCGAAACCGGCAGGCATGCAGGTGCAACCCCTCGATGAAGATTTCCCGAGCAGTGGAAGCATGTGGGATGAGCAGAACCTCATAGACAGCTACATGGACGATGGGGAAGATGCGACTGCCCGACACGCTGATGACATGTTTGACCCGTATGCGAAGGATACACGGATGCCGGCGGATGCGTACGCCCCTGCAGCGGACGATGCACTGCCTGTAGAAGATGAGGCTGCGATGGATGCAGAGCTGCATCCGCTCGAGGACGGCGACGATACCGTGTCGGAAGCCGCCTATGCGGGTGATGATGAGGTGAGCGTCGGTCGCAACGGCGTGGCCACCATCGGCCGCGGCGATATGGAGCAGGGGACACGGCGCATCGTGGCGTCGAACGGTCAGGTGATCGACGCCGATGTCGAGCCGATCAAAAAGAAAATCGAGTCACAGCTCGACCGTGAGAAGAAGGAAAATACACCGACGGATGCGGATAACGCGAAGGTACAGCAGGAGATCCTCGAGAAAAAGAAGCCGCAGAAGCCTTATGTGATTCCGCCGCTCAGCCTCCTGCAGAAGCCGGCACGGCAGGACTTCGATACGAGAGAGGAGATCCGCCAGAACGCGCTGACGCTCCAGGAAACCCTGAAGAGCTTCGGCGTCAATGTCACGATCACGAACATCTCCATCGGTCCGGCTGTCACGCGCTATGAGCTGCAGCCGGAGATCGGTGTGAAGGTATCGAAGATCGTGTCGCTCACAAACGATATCAAGATGCGTCTCGCCGCGGCGGATATCCGTATCGAGGCGCCGATCCCGGGCAAGTCGGCGGTCGGCATCGAGGTGCCGAACAAGCACGGCGCGACCGTCTACCTCGGAGATGTGCTCGGCAGCAGCGAGTTCCAGGGGGCGAAGGCGAAGCTTGCGTTCGGTGTCGGTAAGGACATCGCGGGTAAGACCATCGTCACCGACATCGCGAAGATGCCGCATCTGCTCATCGCGGGTGCCACCGGCTCCGGTAAGTCGGTCTGCATCAACACCCTGATCATGTCCCTCCTCTTCAAGTATAAGCCGGAGGATGTCCGCATGATCATGGTCGATCCGAAGGTTGTGGAGCTCTCTGTCTACAACGGCATCCCGCACCTGCTGATTCCGGTCGTGACCGATCCGAAGAAGGCAGCCTCCGCGCTGAACTGGGCGGTCGCGGAGATGACGGATCGATATAAGAAGTTCGCCGAGAGCGGCTCCCGTGATCTCAGGGGCTATAACGAGAAAATCATGGCCGTGCGTAACGATCCGGAGATCCCGGAGGATCAGAAGCCGGAGAAGCTGCCACAGATCGTCATCATCATCGATGAGCTCGCCGACCTCATGATGGTTTCGAGCCAGGAGGTCGAGGACGCCATCTGCCGTATCGCACAGCTCGCACGTGCTGCCGGTATGCACCTCGTCATCGCGACCCAGCGTCCGACGGTGGATGTCATCACCGGTCTGATTAAGGCCAATGTTCCGAGCCGTATCGCCTTCGCCGTCTCGTCCGGTACCGACAGCCGTACCATCATCGATATGAACGGTGCCGAGAAGCTGCTCGGAAAGGGTGATATGCTCTTCTTCCCGCAGGGCATCCCGAAGCCGGTGCGTGTGCAGGGTGCCTTTGTCTCCGATCAGGAGGTATCCGATGTCGTCGATTTCATCAAGCAGGAGATGGGCGAGGTCGAGTACAGTGAGCGCATACAGCAGCAGGTACAGGCCGGCGGTGGCGGAGAGGGCAGTATCGGCGGTGCCGGAAATCAGGACGAGCTCTTCGTCGAGGCCGGTCAGCTGATCATCGAGACCGAGAAGGCCTCGATCGGCATGCTCCAGCGAAAGTTCCGCATCGGCTTTAACCGTGCGGCCCGCATCATGGACCAGCTCGCCGACGCCGGCGTGGTCGGCCCGGAGGAGGGCACGAAGCCACGGAAGATCATCATGACGCTCGCCGAGTTCGATGAGCTGATTTCGAACGGTTGACGTCACGGGTTGTCCATGCGCCGGATGGGATATGAGCATACACTGCTTTTCAGGGGCCTGCCCCTCGAAATATAGACACTGACAAGCTATGAGAGAAAGAGGTAAGAGATGAAGTCTGATATTGAGATTGCACAGGAATCTACGATGAATCGCATCACAGACGTAGCGGCTGCGTATGGTATCGAGGCGGATGAACTCGAGCAGTACGGAAAGTATAAGGCGAAGCTGAGCGACGATCTCTGGGATAAGATCAAGGACCGTCCGAACGGAAAGCTCGTTCTGGTCACCGCGATCAATCCGACACCGGCCGGTGAAGGGAAGACCACCACATC
The DNA here is from genome assembly GCA_902485915.1 of uncultured Oribacterium sp. Classification (GTDB taxonomy): domain Bacteria; phylum Bacillota; class Clostridia; order Lachnospirales; family Lachnospiraceae; genus Oribacterium. The sequence goes on from CABTMH010000080.1 coordinate 16,702, forward strand.
GATCGGTCTCGCCGATGCACTGAACCTGCTCGGAAAGAAGACCGTGGTAGCATTGCGTGAGCCGTCCCTCGGACCGTGCTTCGGCATCAAGGGTGGCGCGGCCGGCGGTGGATATGCGCAGGTCGTCCCGATGGAGGATCTGAACCTTCATTTCACCGGTGATTTCCATGCCATCACGAGCGCCAACAACCTGCTCGCCGCACTTCTCGATAACCATATCAAGCAGGGCAACGAGCTTCGCATCGACCTGAAGGCCATCAACTGGAAGCGCTGCGTCGATATGAACGATCGTCAGCTCCGGAACATCGTGATCGGCCTCGGTGGAAAGGCGGACGGTGTCGTACGAGAGGATCATTTCGTCATCACCGTGGCATCCGAGATCATGGCGATCCTCTGCCTCGCAGACGATATGGATGATCTGAAGAAGCGTCTCGCCCGTATCATCGTCGCATACGATGTCGATGGCAAGCCGGTGACCGCAGCGGATCTGCAGGCGGTCGGCTCCATGGCA
>CABTMH010000081.1 GCA_902485915.1 uncultured Oribacterium sp.
AGCGCAGATTGCCCGATAGGCCTCCGCCTTCTCCTCGACGAGCCGCTTCACCTCCGCATCGCTGAGCCCCTCCCCGAGGAAGCGCCGGATCGTCACATCCGCATGAATCCCATGGATGTATCGATCAAACTCCTCCTCCGTGAGGTCCCGCCCGAGATGCCGTTTCATAAACAGACTCCAGGCCTCGTTATGGTATATCTCATCATTCACCATCGTCCCATTATAATCGAAAATCACCGCCTCCGGATATTCCATCATCTCTACACCTCCTATAACATCGTCAGTGGATTCCCCTCCTGCTCGACGATACCCATGATCTCTGCATCGTCAGTTCGCGGGCACCCCGACGTTCGAAAGGCACCCCGATTATAAACACTCACTGTGCTGAAAGTCAGCACAGCCAGGCGCACTCCTCATCTTCTTATCGTCCCATCTTCGCTTTCACCTTCTCCGGCACGTCGATGATGCCGAAACGGTAAAACATCGCGTAGATGTAGCTGATACCGCGGATGTCGCCCAGGTCCTTCGGGCGCTGGATGACCGGCACAGATGGTTTCTTCGCTTCCAGCACCTTTCCGAGCGCCAGCATCACCGAGCTCCACGCCAGGCTTTTGCTCTGCTCGCGGCGATCGATCCAGAGCTCCCGCGTGAACTCGCCTTTCCGTCCGCGCCGCAGCTGATAGCTGAACCCGAGCCCCGACCAGGTCTTAAACTGCGCGCCCGCGTAGGCCTGCACCACGCCCCAGAGGTTCTCCTCCGTCGGTGCCATCCGCCACTTCTTCATCGCGCGGTAACGCCGCTGCCGCTCCGCCCCGGCGCTGATCTTCTCGACACTGTCCGTCGCCGCAAAATACACGCCCTTCTGATACGGCAGATACGAATTCACCGACGGAATCGAGAGCCGAAGCTCCTCCGCCGTCGCCTGCACCGCCGCCCGGTAATCCTGCCGCGCCCGATACGCCTCAAACGTCGCCCGCACCTCCTCCGCGATCTCCGATTCGTACACCTCCGCCGTGATCAGCAGCTTCCGCACTTTGATCGGATTCAACGCGAGCTCGTCCGCGATCGCTTGTAGCGACTGCCCCGCATCATACAGCTCCACCGCCGCGTCCATCAGCTCCTGCAGATTCCGCCCAGCATCATAGTCCGGCCGCTTCCGCTTCCTGCCACCGCCCGGCCGTCGCTTCCGCACACTCGCTGCCAAAGCCTCCTGCCTCACATCATCACCTCTACCGACACGCTCTACACTTCCTCTACGTCGTCATGAACCGCGTCACTGTTCACTCGTCAACTGGCTTCAGGTAAGGGCCGGAGGGCTCCCTGTCTGATCCGTACACGAGCGAACAGTATGGGTCACATCCATGCAAAAAACCAACGGGATTTTTTGTTCCCGTTGGTCCCCATCTACTGTTACTGCCTACTCCTTACGGCATAATCGAGTTCGCACCATCGACGATGACGCTCTGGCCCGAGAAGTAGCATGAATCCGGGCCGGCGAGGAAGGCGATGACCGGTGCGATATCCATCTCCGGATCACCGAAGCGCTTCATCGGATTCAGATTCACCTGCTTCGCGTACTCTTCTGGGAATTTCTCTGCCCAGGCCTTCGCGGCTGGCGATTCTGCGCCTGGAAGGACGACGTTTACACAGATGCCGTACTGTCCCCACTCCTTGGCCGCGATCTTCGTCAGGCCACGCAGCGCCTCCTTGTTCGAGCCATACGCGAGCTGTCCCGCGATACCGAACATACCGGTCGCCGACGCGAAGTTGATGATGCGGCCCTCATGCTGCTCCTTCATATACGGGAACGCCGCCTGCATATAGTTCAGCGAACCGATCACGCCACTCTGCCATGCCTTCAGCATGTTATCGTAGCTCGTCTCCTCGACCGGAGAAGACGGCACGATCGCCTGTCCGTTATTCACCACGACATCGATCGTACCATACTTCTCGACCGCCGCCTTCACGACCTCGTCCACTCTCGCTCTGTCCGCAGAGTCACAGCTCATCGCGAAGCCCTCGCCACCGAGCTCCTTGATTTCTGCGATGGTCTGCTCGATCGGCTCCAGACGACGTCCCGTCGCGATGACCTTCACGCCCCTCTTCGCGAGACAAAGGGCGATGCCCTTTCCGATTCCCTGTCCCGCACCCGTCACGATTGCTACCTTTTCATTTAACTGCTTCATGCGCCATAGGCCTCCTATATCATAATGTATCGATTATATCAGATATCGCAGTTTGCACAAATCTTTTTTTCATATCCGCAGATTTTCGTCATTTTCAACGCGACCCGCCGGAAGTTTATGGGGTCAGACCCCCTCTTCCCATCCTTTACAGATGTCACACCAGCCCCTCGGCTCTGTGATTTTCTCCAGTTCCTCCGGGGTGAGCTTTACCGAGGTAAACTCGTTACCGCCGGCTGGATGGACGTACGTGAAGCGCTTCATCGAGATGTCGAGCCAGATCGGAATCTCCTGCGGAACCGCAAACGGGCACACGCCGCCTGGCTGAAATCCGGTGATTCCCTCCACCTGCTCGCGCGGAATCATGTGCGGCTTCGTATGGAACACCGCCTTAAACTTCGAGCTGTTCACCTTTCCGTCACCCGCCATGACCACGATCACCGGCTTCTCATCCACGATAAACGACAGCGTCTTCGCGATCTCCGGCTCCGAACATCCGATCCGCAGTGCCGCATGCTCCACCGTATCGATCGTCTCCGCATGCTCCGTCAGCCGATCCCCGTAGCCCTTCCGCTCCAGAAAATCCTTCACCTTCTCGTTTATCATCCGCGCCACACTCCTTCGCTCATACTGCAGAACACTATACCCCCGATCGCCCGATTTCGCCAATACGATTTCCCTATCATCCGCGATAGAGCCAGCCTATCAACCTCTTGTGAACTTCCAGCGATTTTGCAACTAGAGCTGCTTAGAGTCAATTCAGGTGGTCAATAGTACAATATATTTATCAGCAAATATGCTGATACTTGTGTTGGCTTTTTTTACAATCCAATGCTATACTGATTGTAAAGAAAGCCTGCTAATAAAAAGTCAAGGGGTGATTTGGAAAAAGTTTAGAGATTGATTTTGGGCACAAGTATCCGGACCACCTGCATAGGGCGGTCTGACAAGGGAAGCTATATGAGGCCGGGAGTTTTACTGTTCAGCTTCCTCCTGGTTGCGGAGACATTCCTTCACTTTGCCATAATAAACACGAAGGAACTTATTTGCTCCAGCTGTCATGTACACGAGATATGGTTTGTTTTCAGCCTTCTTTTTGAACAGAAAACTGCTGACAGCATCATTTTCCTTCACTCCATTCTGCAGCATGGTTGTCATGATCTGAAACAGGGTGTGGCGAAGTCTGGAGGGACCGCATTTTGATGCGTGGCTGCTATTATGTACTTCTTGCCCGGAATCGTTCTTTCCCGGATCTACACCGGCATAAGCGGTCAGAGCTTCTCTGTGCTGAAATTTAGAGATATCCCCGATTTCGGCCATGAGCTGAGGACCGAAAGTGGGACCTACACCGTACATGTTCATAACGGTATGGTACTCGGGAAGAGTAGATGCCAGCTCATTCATCATTTTACGGAGGTGCTCCACATTTTCCGACAAGAGGTTTAACTGCCGGATGCTTTCTTGGATAAGCTCTTTATAAACGGCCTCTTTTGGCAAGGTGGCTATGAGGTTCTTGGAATTCTTATAGATGGTGTTTGCCTTATTTTCCTGAAACTCGTAACCATGATGTTTGCAGAAACGTTTGTAGCGGTCTGTAAACGCTGTTATACCGGCTTTGCGGACACAGTCCACATGCCAGAAAGAATACGCAAAATCAACCCATTTTTCGCTTCCATCGGCACGAACAGGGCTGTCAAATAATTTGTTGACGCCAGGGTATGTCGTGTCGAGCAAGGCGATCAGGTTCGTTTTTGCAGCAGTTTTCTGCTTCATGAAGAAGCTGAACTGCGAATTTAGAGTTTTCAGTTGAGTACGTGTAGTGTCCATACTTGTATACTCGCGAAGCTCGGCCCAGTTGTCAAGGGTATAGCGGGCTATTTTCTTTGCATCGGCTGAATCCGTCTTGACCTTACGGATTGTGTTGTTTCCGTAGTTTTTGATCAGATGCGGATTGACCGTACATACAAAGAAACCGGCTTCAGAAAGCACATTCCGGATCGGCTCATGATAACGTCCCGTACTCTCCATCACAACCTTGGTATCTCCTTCAAGAGCGCCAAGGTATTGGGCGAGATCATGAAGATCCTTGGACTTATGAGGTACATCAAAGGGTTTATGGACGATGACACCGCCTGGCTGCAGGACAGCAACCGTGCTTCTCCCCTTTGATACATCAATACCTACCGCGTTTAACATAACTGATTCCTCCAGAATAAAGATTTGCAATGGTTCCAGAATTCTCATTGCCTATTCAATCTCCTGGGGTATCATACGAACGCACTGTAACTTTCAACGGCGGTTCAACCTGCATAAACCGAACGGCTGCGAATGAGGATGGCTGGACAACTGGCTTTCTGACGGACGCCGCGGAATACACCGTGGGTCCAAGGAGGTGAGCGTCATAACCATGCCATTCTATTCTAACAGCTTTGGCAATGAAGGGATAAGAGCCTGACTGGCTGTCAGGTCATCTTTACCCTACGACTTTATTATAGGAGGAGG
>CABTMH010000082.1 GCA_902485915.1 uncultured Oribacterium sp.
CCGTGCATCATCTTCATCGATGAGATCGATGCCATCGGTAAGACGAGAGATACCCGCTTCGGTGGAAACGAGGAGCGCGAGCAGACGCTGAACCAGCTGCTGTCTGAGATGGATGGCTTCGATGCCTCGAAGGGCATCATGGTCATGGGTGCGACGAACCGTCCGGAAATTCTCGACCCGGCACTGCTGCGTCCTGGCCGTTTCGACCGTCGTATCGTCGTGGAGAAGCCGGACCTCAAGGGCCGTGTCAATATTCTGAAGGTGCATGCACGGGATGTGCAGCTGGATGACTCTGTCGATTTCAACGAGATCGCACTGGCGACCTCTGGTGCGGTCGGTGCAGATCTCGCAAACATGATGAACGAGGCAGCCATCACGGCGGTCAAGCATGGTCGTAAGAAGGTATCCCAGGCTGATCTCTTCGAGGCGGTCGAGGTCGTGCTCGTCGGTAAGGAGAAGAAGGACCGTATCCTCAGTCAGGAGGAGCGTCGTATCGTTTCCTACCATGAGGTCGGGCATGCACTGGTTTCCGCGATTCAGAAGGATGCGGAGCCGGTACAGAAGATCACGATCGTACCACGCACCATGGGTGCACTCGGCTATGTGATGCAGGTGCCGGAGGAAGAGAAGTATCTGAACACGAAGGCAGAGCTTCATGCGATGCTGGTGACCTTCCTGGCTGGTCGTGCCGCAGAGGAGATCGTATTTGATACGGTGACGACCGGCGCTGCCAACGATATCGAGAAGGCGACGAAGCTGGCGCGTGCGATGGTAACGCAGTATGGTATGTCGGAGCGCTTCGGACTGATGGGCCTCGAGAGCCAGGAGTCCCTGTATCTCGATACTGGACGTACGGTGATGAACTGTGGTGATGATACCGCGACCGCCGTCGACCAGGAGGTGATGCAGGTGCTGAAGTCCTGCTACGAGGAGGCGAAGCGGATCCTGCGTGAGAATCGTGAGGCACTGGACCAGATCGCTGCGTTCCTGATCGAGCGGGAGACCATCACCGGTAAGGAGTTCATGGACATCCTGCACCGGATCCAGCATCCGGCGGAGTCCGCAGCACCAGAGGATGCCGATACGATACAGGTATAATGCAGAGCTGTCTGCTGGATGATCTCCGCAGACAGCTCTTTTCTCATGTATGTCCTCCGGCTTTCGACAGCCGCTCGTGTCGTTTCAGCGAGTCCCGGCCGCTCTATAGATCCGTAAGTGTAGAAACATCTTCCGGCAGGAAGGTGAAAATCTCCGATGGAACGACGTCGAGATAGTCGCAGAGCATGGCGACGGATTTCAGTGAAATCGGTGCGTCTGAACGCAGACGCTGCATCATGCTGCCGGAGATGCTCATATGTGCGATGAGATCATACTGTGTCAGATTTTTTCTGTGTAGTGTACGCCAGAAAGGCGCGTAGGAGATCATTTTGTCATATGAACGCTTTCGCTTGGAGCTCATAGTGGATACCGTCCTTCTTTTATTATTTCCTGGGATTGTATCGGGAAACATAAGGCACATCGAACCGGTTTGAAACAGCCAGCGGGCGTGGTTTTCAGAAAGAAGATTTGGCTGAGGAGAGGA
>CABTMH010000083.1 GCA_902485915.1 uncultured Oribacterium sp.
CCCTCTCCCGTTTGTATGTGGTGAAAAACAATCTGAATTAGTGATTGACAATTAATTAACAGATATGTATACTACTTGTATCTTAATTGACAATTAATTAACGATAATTAATTGTCAATCAGAACCAGATAATTTGATCTATAGTTGTTGCCACAAAAAGGAGATCACACATGAGTAAGGAATTAAAGAATCCGGAGATCGTTAAGGACATGGATTCTCTGCAGGCGAAGATCGCGGTTGTCAGAGAAGCACAGGAGAAGTATGCAAGTTTCACACAGGAGCAGGTAGATAAGATTTTTAACGCCGCTGCGACGGCTGCAAACCAGATGCGTATTCCGCTTGCACAGATGGCAGTAGAGGAGACCGGAATGGGTCTCGTCGAGGATAAGGTCATCAAGAACAACTTCGCTGCTGAGTATATCTACAACAAGTATAAGAACACGAAGACCTGTGGTGTCATCGATGAGGATCCGGCTTTCGGAACGAAGACGATCGCAGAGCCGCTGGGCCTCGTGGCTGCGGTTATCCCGACGACGAACCCGACATCGACCGCTATTTTCAAGACCCTGATCTGCTTAAAGACCAGAAACGGTATCATCATCAGCCCGCACCCGAGAGCGAAGAAGTGCACGACCTACGCTGCAAAGATCGTTCTCGATGCTGCTGTGAAGGCAGGTGCTCCGGAGAACATCATCGGCTGGATCGATGAGCCGTCTCTGGAGATGACGGATGAGATCATGCATGACGCAGACTGCATCCTTGCAACGGGTGGTCCTGGCATGGTAAACGCAGCGTACAGCTCCGGTACACCGGCACTCGGTGTAGGTGCAGGTAATGACCCTTGCATCATCGATTCGACCGCAGATATCCAGATGGCCGTTTCTTCCATCCTTCACTCGAAGACCTTCGACTATGGTATGATCTGTGCTTCTGAGCAGACCTGCACCGTCGTAGCGGATGTGTATGATAAGGTAAAGAAGGAGTTCGAGTACAGAGGTGCGTACTTCCTGAACAAGGAGGAGAAGGAGAAGGTTGGTAAGGTGATCATCATCAACGGCTCCATGAACGCAAAGATCGTCGGCCAGCCGGCATGGAAGATCGCCGAGATGTGTGGCATCGAGATCCCGCACTCAAAGAAGGTTCTCATCGCAGAGGTGAGCGATAACTCGAAGGCAGAGCCGTTCGCACATGAGAAGCTCGCGCCGGTACTCGGTATGTATAAGGCGAAGGATTTCGACGCTGCGCTTGTAAGCTGTGAGAAGCTTCTGATGGAGGGTGGTCCTGGACATACCGCTTCTCTCTTCATCGATCCGCGTGAGACCGAGAAGATCGCAAAGCACGCACATGTGATGCATGCCTGCCGTATCCTCCTGAACCAGCCGTCTGCACTGGGTGGTATCGGTGATCTTTACAACTTTAAGCTCGCTCCGTCTCTGACACTGGGCTGTGGCTCCTACGGTGGAAACTCTGTTTCTGAGAACGTCGGTGTCAAGCATCTGCTGAACTATAAGACTGTGACAGAGAGGAGAGAAAATATGCTCTGGTTCCGTACCCCATCTAAGGTTTACTTCAAGAAGGGCTGCATGCCAGTTGCCCTCGCTGAGTTAAAGGAAGTTTATGATAAGAAGAAGGTGTTCCTCGTAACCGACTCCTTCCTCGATTCTGCAGGATACATCAAGCCGATCACCGATAAGCTCCATGAGCTCGGCATCGACTACCGCGTATTCTCACACGTACAGCCGGATCCTACCCTGGCGAACGCTGAGGAAGGCGCTGAGCAGATGCGTCGTTATCAGCCGGATTGCATCATCGCCTTCGGTGGTGGTTCTGCGATGGATGCCGGAAAGATCATGTGGGTTCTCTACGAGCACCCGGATGTAACCTTCGCCGATATGTCGATGCGTTACATCGATATCCGTAAGAAGGTTTACCAGTTCCCGAAGATGGGTGAGAAGGCACTCTTCGTAGCCATCCCGACCTCTTCTGGTACCGGTTCTGAGGTTACACCGTTCGCGGTTATCACCGATCAGACCACAGGCACCAAGTATCCGATCACGGACTACGAGCTGCTTCCGAACATGTCGATCGTCGATACCGATAACATGATGACACAGCCACGCGGCCTCACCGCTGCATCCGGACTCGATGTTCTCGTACACGCACTCGAGGCATACGCTTCCATGATGGCTACACCGTATACCGATGGTCTCGCTCTTCAGGCGATGAAGCGCGTCTTCGAGTACCTGCCGACCGCGTTTAACGAGCCGACCAACGTCAAGGCCAGAGATGAGATGGCACACGCATCCTGCATGGCAGGTATGGCCTTCGCGAACGCCTTCCTCGGTGTCTGCCATTCCATGGCACACAAGCTCGGTGCTTACCACCACATCCCGCACGGCATCGCAAACGCACTCCTCCTCACCGAGGTGATCCGTTACAACGCTGCGGAGCAGCCACCGAAGATGGGTACCTTCCCTCAGTATGAGTATCCGCACACACTCCAGAGATATGCAGAGTGCGCACGTTTCTGTGGCGTCGTCGAGAAGGATGATGCGAAGGCGGTTCAGAAGTTCTGCGATAAGATCGTAGAGCTGAAGCGCACCGTCGGCATCAAGGAGCGCATCCAGGATTATAACGTAACAGAGGAGGATTTCCTGAAGACCCTCGATGAGATGAGCACCAACGCGTTCGATGATCAGTGCACCGGCGCAAACCCGAGATATCCGCTGATCTCCGACATCAAGGAGATGTATAAGCTCGCATTCTACGGCAAGGCTTACCAGAAGAACGACGCAACACCAGTCGAGGTTCTTCCTTGCATGGATGAGTACACCGCTTAATCAAATCGTTTGAACCTTGTGGCAACAAGTTCATAAATAAAAGCCGTCCGGGCATTTCCGGGCGGCTTTTTATTACGCCGCCTTAAGAATTTCGTAAGGTGGTCAGACCCCATTAACTTAAAGGAGCTCAATAAACTGGTGCATGGCGGCAAGTCATGGTATGATAAAAGTGTTGATTCATCGACACTTCGACAGATTTTTCTGTTCGAGCCGGCAGACGGTGAGTTCTGTTCGAACAGGCAGAAGGTGGTGGCTATGAAGAAGAGAAGGCTGGTGGCGCTGGCGGTAGCGGTCATCGTGGTCGCACTGATGCTGGAGGCCGGCATTTTAAAATATGTAAATGATAAGACGACGTACAGAACCTCCGAGGTGCTGCTGGGCCGTGTGCTTTCGGTGCTCGAAAAGAACGACGAGAGTGAGACGGATATGATCGAGTCGCTGAAAGCAGACTATATCGTCCGTGCACGTGCCGTGGCCTATATCCTGGATGCGAAGCCGGAGGCGGAACGCGATGTCGACGAGCTGCAGCGGATCGCGAAGCTGATTTCGGTGGATGAGATTCACCTCCTGGATCAGACGGGGATGATCTACAGCGGCACGCTCCCGAAGTATTTCGGCTATAATTTCGATTCCGGTGAGCAGATGGCCTATTTTAAGCCGATGCTGGCAGATAAACAGCGGTCGATGTGCCAGGATGTGACGCCGAATACCGCGGAAGGCAAGGAGATGATGTATGCCATCGTCTGGGATGAAAACGGGACGAAGATGATTCAGGTCGGCATTACGCCGAAGCATCTGCTCGCGGAGCTGAAGCAGAACCAGGTTTCCGCGGTGGTGGCCGATATGCAGATCGGAAGAGCACACGTCTGAACTCCAGTCACAAC
>CABTMH010000084.1 GCA_902485915.1 uncultured Oribacterium sp.
CACACTTGAACCGAAGGTATCTCACATCTGTCACACCGCTGTCTGATCATGTTCTGCAGGTGGATTTCGTGTCCGGGAGCCGACTGCTGCTGGATATGATAACGGAAAACCCCGCGCTGACCGGCATGACAGAATAAGGAGAGGAATATGGAAGAAAAAAACAGGAACATGACGGATGAATATTTGTCGCGGCAGCTTCGCAAAAGCAAGGGCGGCAAATTGGGCGGAAAACTTCTTTCGCTGGTGGGCGGTGTGGTCGCCATCGCAGGCATCATTCTGGGCGGCAACATTGTGCTGGTCGTCATCGGCGGCGTAATCCTTGGCTTGGGGCAGATGGTGCAGGGCAAGTCCACGGACAAGGCAAGCCAGCAGACCTTCGATGCCATCGCACCGGACATCGTAAGCGCCGCCCTTGAAAACGTGCAGATGAGCCCCACGCCGCATCTTCTGGACGCAGAGGACACGAACATACCCCTGCCCAGACACACCCATTGCAGCGGCAGTGGGTATGTTCGGGGAACATATCGCGGCCTGACTACGGAGCTGTGTACCGTCAGGCTGACGGAGGTCAACGAGATCCAGCGGGAGGAAACGGGCCTGTGGGAAAAGAACGAGCAGCCTGTCTACACCGGTCAGTGGATGCTGTGTGAGCTGGGACAAGAATTTCCGACATGGCTGACCATCTGGCCGAGAGAAAGGGTGGATAAGTTGTTCAGCGCCAAGACCATCAAAACAGGCAGCGAGGTCTTCAACAAACGCTTCAATCTGAGCAGCGACGATGAAGCGGCAGCCCTTCGCATCCTGACCCCTGGCCGCATGGAGCGTATCCTGGCACTGGCGGATTCCTCCATCGGTAAATTTGCCGTGAATCTCAACCCCGATGGCAGGGTGTATATCGCCGTTCACAGCGGCCGCGGCTTTTTCGATATTGGCAAGGGCCGCGAAAGCCCCGCGCAGCTGCGAGAGCGCTTTGTCCGCGAGCTGACGTGGTTTACGGATATGATCGACGTATTCCGCGACTTGTAAAGGAGGTAGACAATATGACTCTTTGGCATGCTGTGGTGTTGCTGGCACTGTCACTGCTGGGGATAGTCCTCTCCCATCGTTACTTACGGAAACCGGTTCAATCGGTTTCCGTCATCCTCTGCGTTCTTCTGGCATTGGCAAATGCCGCATATATCGGGCTTCCCTTCTTTTCATTTCCGTATCGTCGTTACTGTTCACTCGTCAACTGGCTTCCGGCTTTTTCATCTGCAAGCTTGACAGATGATCGGTGGAAGCGTAAAAGATGGGGATGAAGCATCGGCATCGATGCGCGGAGGCATACGTACGTGAGAGGCTGCATGGGAAGATGAAATACATGGCAGATACGACAGAATCCGAAAAAGCAAAATCGGTAATGGAATTCGAAAACGGTGAATCCGGGATGAAAGAGGCGCTGGAGCGGGACCTGAACGCTGGGAAACCGATCGTCGTCGCAGGTGTCGTGCTGATCGCGATGGAGATATGGAAGCAGCTGACGCTGTGGCTTCTCGTGGAGGGCGGACAGTATAATGTCTGGTACTTCCCGTTTCAGCTCTGTTCCCTCCCGATGTACCTCGCCCTCCTCTATGGCATACTGCGGAAGCGTACAGGGCGGCGTGCCTTCATCATCAAACGTGCCCTCCTGACCTTTCTGCAGGACTACGGCTTTCTCGGTGGTGCACTGGCACTGATCGTACATGAAGGCCTCATGCATCCGGGACATCCGCTGCTGACGGCCCATGGCTTCATCTGGCATATCGTGATGGTGCTGACGGCGCTCTATATTCATGCCACGGGACTTTCGGACAGGTCCTGCCGGGGATTCTGGCGTACCCTCCCGATCTTCGGCATCGCCGCAGTCCTCGCAGAGCTCATCAACATCGCCCTGCACCGCTATGGCGACTGTGATATGTTCTACATTACGCCATATCATCTCAGCTCTCAGCCGGTATTTCGTTCCATCGATGCCGCCATCGGCCGCCCGGCCGGGATCCTTCTGTACCTCGGCTGCGTCGTCCTCGGTGCTTTTCTCGTGCATCGCCTCTTTTCACTACGGATGCCTGCTTTTTCGGACATCTAAGCGGGAATCCTCGGTCATTCAATGGCCGAGTTGTTCACCCCCACACTTATGAGTACGGTATAGGATGTAACAGCTATAAAAAAGAGGTATGGATGTTTTCGGGATTTCTGCTTGTCATCCGGATGCAGGCGCTGTATTATAAGCACAATTAAATATAACACTTTAAACCGATGAAGCGGAGATAACGTATGCAAAGGAACACACAGAGAGCTGGGGATGGTGGAAGCCCGGTAGTAGCACCTGCATGCAAATGGACCGCCGAGGGCGTGACGAAAGAGCGAGAAGTTTTCACCAGAAAACAGCTTAAGTATTTCACGACGTGAGGCATACGTCAGTTGCCATGGATATGCTGGTATCCAGTTAAGCGCACAGGCAGGAAAGCGTTTCGAAAGAGAGCAGCTCAGAAACCGAAAGCACGAGAAACATCCAGAACCACCGGATGCGTGGATGCTTGAGAGGGATTGAATGGAGTTAAATCACTTTCATATTTCTTTCCACTGTGAATCAAGGTGGCACCGCGACTGATAAGATTATTCAATCGTCCTTGATGGAACGTAGATCGTTTCATCAAGGGCGATTTTTGTTTTTGATGAATTGCGCTGGGGTCAGACCCCGTTACGAATGTTACATCCCACTGTGACATGAGGATGAAGTCGATCAGAAGAGAGAACAGTGCGAGCTGAAAGGAGCAGAAATGATTAAGGAAGCCATCATTAAAATCGTCAACAAGGAAGATCTGAGCTACGAGGAGGCACGGGAGACCATGCTGGAAATCATGCGGGGTGAGACCAGCGCGACACAGAATGCGGCCTTTCTCGCGGCGCTGTCCACGAAGTCTGCGAAGGCCGAGACCATCGATGAGATTTCCGGCTGTGCCACCGCGATGCGTTCGCTTGCGACACCGGTCGAGCACCCGGGCATGGAGGTGCTCGAAATCGTCGGTACCGGCGGCGATGGTGCACATTCGTTTAACATCTCGACCACGGCAGCGATGGTGGTCGCCGCAGGTGGCGTGAAGGTCGCGAAGCATGGTAACCGGGCGGCGTCCTCACTTTCCGGTACCGCAGACTGCCTCGAAGCGCTCGGTGTAAACATTGACCAGGACCCGGGGCTGTGTCGGAAGATGCTCGAGGAGGCCGGCTTCTGCTTCATGTTCGCGCAGAAGTATCACGCCGCGATGAAGTACGTCGGCCCGATCCGGAAGGAGCTTGGCTTCCGCACCGTCTTTAACATCCTCGGACCGCTGACGAACCCGGCGAAGCCGGAGATGTTCCTCCTCGGCGTCTACGATGAGTACCTCGTCGAGCCGGTGGCGAAGGTGCTGAGCTCGCTCGGTGTGAAGCGTGGTCTCGTGGTGTACGGCCAGGATCGCCTCGATGAGATCTCCGCGAGCGCGCCGACGACGATCTGCGAGATCCGCGACGGCTTCTACCGGACCTCGGTCATCCAGCCGGAGGATTTCGGCCTCACCCGTGGCACGAAGGACGAGATCGTGGGCGGGACAGCCGCGGACAATGCTGAGATCACGCGCGGCATCCTGAACGGGACCATCACCGGAACGAAGCGAAACATCGTCCTCCTGAACGCCGGCGCCGCCCTCTACGTGGCGCGGGCCGCTGACAGCCTCGCGGACGGCATCCGCCTCGCCGCGGAGCTCATCGACGCCCGGAAGGCCCTCGACACACTGAACAGGGTGATCGAGGTAAGTAATTCCTGAAAAGCGAAGCAGAGGTGTAGGCATGAATCTTCTGGTTTAGCTGCATCATGCCTGCAGTGAATTTCAGAAGTGTAGGCATGAATCCATTGATTTAAGTACATCATGCCTATAAATGAACGGTAAAATAGCCGGTTTTTGTAGGCACGATAGCTGGTTTGAAGGGACTTCATGCCTACAGTCGTGGAAGCTGCATGGCGGCGGTTTCTCTGGCCGATGGTAGTGAACGAAAGGTATGACGATGGGAACGATTTTAGACCAGCTCGCGGACTACGCGAGGGTCCGGGTGGCGAAGAAAAAAGAGGAGAAGCCGCTGGAGGAAATCCGGGAAGAGGCGCTGGCACGCGTAGAGACAGAGCGCCTGCGCTGCGAGTGCGGCACCACGGCAGGGGCCACGAGTCCGGGGTCGGACCCGATCAATTCGAGTTTAGAAAATGTTGATAGAAAGTTTATGGGGGCAGACCCCATAAACTCTGAACGATCGGATCTAGAGAAGCTAACGCCCTTCCGTTTCGAGCGGGCGCTGGCGGAGCCGGGCGACATCCACTTCATCTGCGAGTGTAAGAAGGCGTCGCCGTCGAAGGGCCTGATCGCACCGGATTTCCCGTACCGCGAGATCGCGAAGCAGTACGAGGCGGCCGGTGCCAGCGCGATTTCCGTGCTGACCGAGCCGAAGTGGTTTCTCGGCTCCGACGAGTACCTTCGGGAGATCGCCGCAGAAGTGCAGACGCCCTGCCTCCGCAAGGACTTCACGGTGGATCCGTACATGATCTACGAAGCGAAGCTCCTCGGAGCGTCGGCGGTGCTGCTGATCTGTGCGCTCCTCGACACGAAAACGCTTGCGTCGTACATCGAAATCGCCGATGCCCTCGGACTCTCTGCCCTCGTGGAAGCGCATGATGAAGCAGAGGTCGCTTCGGCAGTGGCGGCCGGTGCCCGGATCATCGGCGTGAACAACCGGAACCTGAAGGACTTCACCGTCGATATTCACAACAGCATCCGTCTCCGCGAACACGCCTCGGCCGACACGATCTTCGTCGCCGAATCCGGCATCCGCACCCCGGAGGATGTGGAAACGCTTCGCCAGAACGGCGTCCATGCGGTCCTGATCGGCGAGCAGCTGATGCGCGCCATCAGCCCGAAGGCCGAGATCGACCGGCTCCGTGGGCGGGAACGGACCGAAAGCTGAGATCGACCGACTTCGTGGGCAGGAAAGGACCGAAAGCTGCCCTGCAACACGCACCGAATGAAGTGGAGCGCATACGCACGCTGGAGAGAGGAAGGAACATCCGGCGAAGCCTCTTTGAACTTGAAAAAGTGTATAGATATGAGGCTGGGATGATATGACTTTCGCCACGAGAACGGAGGGGGATGGCTTATGGAAAATCAAGTGAAAATCAAAATCTGCGGGCTGCGGACGCCGGCCGATGTAGCGGCGGTCAATGCAGTTCTCCCGGAGTACGTTGGCTTCATCTTCGTGCCGATGCGGCGTCGTTACGTCGCACCGGCGCAGGCGGCGATCCTGTGTCAGCAGCTGGACCCGCGCATCCGTCCCGTTGGGGTGTTCGTGGACGCCCGCATCGAGGAGATCCTGGAGGCCCTGGAGCATTGCCCGCTCGACATGGTGCAGCTGCACGGCGCGGAGGATGACGACTACATCGCGATGCTCCGCGCCGCATATCGGGCCCGGTTCGCGGTGGAAAGGCTCGATGCTGCGGTGGATATCGAGTCCGCCGGAGAGACGGGGGCGGGGCCCATGTCGGTCGTAACGGCAGGTGAGCGATGGCGAC
>CABTMH010000085.1 GCA_902485915.1 uncultured Oribacterium sp.
ATTGATGGGGCCTACAGGGCTCGAACCTGTGACCCTCTGCTTGTAAGGCAGATGCTCTCCCAGCTGAGCTAAGACCCCGTTCGTGTGTCGCTCGTTTTGCGACCTCTGTATATTACTAAATCGACCAAGCTTTGTCAACAGCTTTTCAAAACTTTTTTTACAGGAATTTTTCAGGGCGTAACTGTTCAGGTAGTGAGGACCCGGCGGGGCCATACGGAGAGACCGTGTGGGCCTACGCCAGGCCCCGTGCATGAACTGTTACGCAGGACCGCCTCGGCGGTCCTGCGATCGATCAGTTGAATCCGTAGAACTTCTGTGCGAGCTTGTAGCAGAGGATCGTGAGTTCGTTGCCAGCCTTCAGGCGGAAGTTGCAGCCCTGTCCGAGGAAGGAGAAGCGCATCCTGAGCCAGGTCTGGAAGCTGTTTGCCTTCAGGTAGTCCCAGAGCTCCTTTTTCTTCTGCATGTTCTCCGGGTCACCGGACTTGATAGCCAGCACGGAGGAGATGGTGGTGATGATCTCGAGGTAGCTGAACATGTAGTGGCGCTTCTTACGGTTCTTCAGCTTCGTGAGGTCGCAACAGTCGATCATGATCCGGTTGACCTTCAGCTGCTGGTCGATGCGCCCGATCATGACGGTTTCATTGACCGACTGATCATCGCGGCCGATGAAGTAGTGATAGAGGTTGACGTCCATGTAGTACATCTTCTCTACGCTCGGGATCGGCTGGTACACGAAGATGTTATCGACGTAGAAGGTGTGCTTCGGCAGCACGAGGCCGCAGTCACGAAGCATCTGTGTGCGGTAGATGACGGAGTGCATCAGGATGTACTGTCCGAGGTGGAAGTGCTTCACCTCGTCCCAGCCGAAGATGCAGTCCTTCGGGAGGGCCGTCTCGTAGCGCATAACCTTCTTATGGGTCTGGCCGACCTTATCATAGATGAAGTTACAGATGAACATGTCGACCGGAGTGCCGGCCATGATGAGCTCACGGAGCTTCTCCAGCACCTTCGGGAGGGCTTCGTCATCGAGCCAGTCATCGGAATCGACGACCTTATAGAAGAGGCCACTCGCGTTGCGGAGACCAGTATTGACCGCCTCCCCGTGTCCGCCGTTCTCCTGATGCACCGCCTTCACGATGCCCGGGTACTTCGCCTCGTACTCCTTCGCGATCTCGAAGGTGTCATCCTTCTGTGAGCCGTCGTCAACGACGATGATCTCCACCTCGTCACCACCCGGAAGGATCGACTCGATGCACTTCCGCATATAGGCGGCAGAGTTGTAGCATGGTATAGCAAAGCTGATAAGCTTCATGTTTCCTCTTTTCTCAGGATATCCTGTACTATCGCTGCTGCGCCCGGCATTTCCGATCACCGGCCGCATCTCTGCAGCTATCCATCAGTTCCCATAATTGAACCCATTCTACCACGCTATACAAAACATGACAAACGAAAAAGGGGCTGTCGCACGACCAGATTGAAAATCTGGTTGTACGACAGCTTTTCTTTCGGAAAAAAAGGAAAAAACTCGGCTGCGGCCGAGTTTTTCTGAATTATGACGTACTTTAATCAGACCTTTTACAAGGCCTGTTTTTTCAAGAGCTTTTCGTTTTGAAAATTCAAAAATTATGCACTTTTGGATATCTCAAACAGATGATGTCCAGTGCGCCCGTTCTGCACTTTTTGATGCAGACGGTTCAGGTTCTGAGCTAATGCCATCATGACACTCTCTGCAAAAACGTTATCCTGTCCGCGATACAGAAATCTTCTGAATCCCATATCTGCTTTTAACTGCGCGAAAGATCCTTCGGCCTGAATACTTCGGTTGATGCGAAGACGAATGCCTTCATCACTCAGGATGTTCTGAAGATCCTCTTGACGTAATGCCTTCAGTCTCTTTGATACCGAGATCTTCTTATGTCGCTCCTCAATCGATGTCTTACAGTTGTTGCCCTTAATGCATGCCGTTTTATAAGGACATCCATCGCAGTCATGACACTCATAGATTGTTGTTGTTCGCTGATAGCCGGCGGCTGTCTTTGGGTGATTCTCGTACGAAACCTTCAGTTCCTTTTCATTTCTGCAAATGTAGACATCTCGATCTTCATCATACGTCATGTTTTCCATCCGGCTGATGTCGGTTCTGTATTTTCTGGTTTTAGATATCTCATAGTTCGCCGGCTTGATAAACGGAACCAGTCCATTTGCTTTCAGATATTCATAATTCTCTTCACTCTCATAGCCGGAATCAGCGACGATGTTCGTGTACCGGAACCTAAGGAAATGATGCATTTCTGCCAGGAACGGGATCAGCGTTCTGGTATCTGTCGGATGCCAGCTGACCGTGAGCCAGGTGATGTATTCGGAATCGACTCCATGCTGAAGATTATACCCGGGCTTTAACTGACCGTTTCTCATATAGTCTTCCTTCATGCGCATGAATGTAGCATCGGGATCTGTTTTGGAATAACTGTTTCTCTCGCCAATGCTGTGCAGATGCCTGGTGTATTCCTTGATTTTATCGAGATACGATTCTAGTGTCTCTATCGATCTTTGAAGCCCGGTCTTTCGCTTGCCTGATCCATGGACGAAAGTGACCCCTTCTGCAGCCTTGATGGCGTAGAGCTTTTTGCGAAGCTTTTTTAGATGATATATCTTCACCTCGTTTGTATAGGCGACCTTTATCCCATAAAGGTCCTCGCATGACTGGACGAATGCAGACAGGGATTCCCCTAGCTTGGCCATGCGCTTCGTGACGGATTTTTTCCAGACAAAGGTGTATTTATTGGCGACCGATTCGATCTTAGTTCCATCGATAAAGATGTCATGTCCGGATATTTCACCCAGTTCGAAAAGCAGGTTGCTGAATTCAGCCATGATCTCTTTCGCACAGACACTGAAGTGAATGGAGATAAATCTGGCGATTGTTGCATGATCAGGAGCAGGACGGCCGTCAAGAAGCCACATAAAGTTGATATCGCGTCTGCAGGCAGACTCGATCTGACGTGAAGAATAGAGGTTGCACATGTGGGCATAGAGCACGATTTTCAGCATCTGACGCGGTGTGACTTGATTTTCCCTTGTGGAATGAAGGTAGGTCTTGTAAAGCTCTCCCAGATTTAATTCGTCAACGAATTGATCTACCAGTCGTACAGAGTCATTTGCTTTGATCATACAGTCCACATCGATCGGAAGTTTTAATTGATACGTACCTCCATAAAGAGTATAATCTCGGTGTGTGAATGTTTGTTTTTGCATGACTACATTTTACACCAAAGCCCCGGTTCAGTTAATGAGCCAGGGCTTTTCTTTTGCGAATTTTGCGTGAGCAAGGGTGGGCTCAATAATTTATAGCCATTCATACACTAACGATGGGTGGGCTCACGCAAAAGAGCTGCCGCCATTTAGTGCGACAGCCCCTTCTGCATCAGCCGTTTGCGGCTTCACTGGTCTTCATCCGGTCGAGGATCGCGAGGCGCTCCTCCTCTGTGAGGACATGCTTACCGTCGGAGGTTTCACGCGGGCCATCCACTGGGATTTCAATGACACCCGGAATCGTGCCGTGTGGTTTATCGGCTTCCGTGGTCGACTCGGCAGCGGTGGAAGAGGCAGCGGTGCCGGCTTCCGTAGAAGCAGCGCTCTCTCGGGTGTTTCCGCCCTTTTCTTCACCTGACTTGCCGGTATCCGCGGCCACACTGGTCAGATTTCCGTCACCGGTATGGGTAGAAGATTTCGGAGTGCCGTCCTTTGCACTCGTGGTCTCCGTGCCGGTAGAAGCTTCGCTGTGGTTCTTATCAGCCGCCTGCTCTGACTTCGATTTCTCCGTGTCTGTACGTGCCGGCTTCTTCGCCGCCTTCGTGGTTTCCGGCGTGGTCTCTGCGGTGGTTTCGGCGATCTTTCCATCCTCGTCGAGCGGGAGACGCTTACCGTTTTCGTCGGTCGGGCCGACGTAAGCGACCGTCTTAAAGTCATCGAGTGTGACCGGGAGCTCGAGGTCACCGCCGAAGATGATGCCCTGAAGGCCCGCAGCCTGCTCCTTCGTACCGAAGCTGATGATGAGATTACCATCACGGTCGGCGGAGAAGTGGTCGTTCACCGCTGCCATCGAGCGGGTAGAAGAGCTGTACGGATCGTTCGCTGTGATACGACCGAACGGCTTCGTGCCGTCACCGGTCGCGATGTAGAGATCGTTATCACCGGAAGCCAGCATGTAATCGACACCGACGATGCCACGGAAGAAGTCGCCGGCCACATGCTCACTGTGACGAACGATACTGCCATCCGTCGCGCCATCATCCGTCAGTCGCATCTGGTTCTTCCCGAGTGCATAGGTGTAATCGTTCAGGCGGTTCAGATCCGCGACCGGGATATAGTGGAACTCATCGAGAGCTTCCACCGCCGGATCCAGCAGCGTCACCTCGCCCGCGGTATAGCCTTGCGCGTTCGCGACCTTCTGATCGATGAACTTCTGCAGGACATCGGCGAGGAAGCCCTGGCCTGCGTCGTTCAGGTACAGGCCTTCGACGGTGTATTTCTGGATCGCCGCCTGGGCCGTCTTGACCTGTCCATCCGCATCGCCAGCCTCTCCCGCAGCCGAAGCCCCGGCCTCTGTGCCCTCGGTCCCTGAAACAGCGACCATCGCGACGGCCTTCTGTGCGATCTCTGACGTTGTGGCCCCTTCCTTCGCGCCCTCCGGGTCCAGCATCTCCATGCCGACGTTCACGACGTCCGCGTGGTACTGCTCCGAAATCGTGCGGAGCGCCTCCGTGTTCTCATCTGCGAAGCCGAGCTCCGGGCTCGTCAGCGCCTGACTGGAGAGGAGGGAGACCACCGAGCACTGCCGATACTTCTCACGCAGCCCTCGGAGCACCGCCTCATACCAGATCGGGAACTGCGACGGATCATCTGTCATCCCGAGACTCACGATCGCGAGATCGTACTCATCCTTCCGGAACGCATGGGACATCGTGTTGTCCCAGCCCTCCGCGGAGATCGTGCCGTCCTTCGCCACCTCCGCACGGCCGTCTCCGACCATCTCCGCGAGCATCGCCGTCGCCGCACCATCCGGCTGCTGCCGAAGCGACGCCCACGCACCGAAGCCACCATTCCGCTCGGACAGCGAAACGTTCGTCAGCTCCACCGTCACGCCGTACTTCATCGCGAGCGACGCCTTCAGCCGCTGTGCCCAGGAACGCGCCGTCGAAGACGCACCCATCCCGGCCCCATAGCCATCACCGACCACCAGCACACGCACCGGCAGCTGATCCTGCAGACGCTGATAGAAGCTGTCGTTCAGCTGCCGCTCGAGCGAAAGCAGCTGCTGATCCGAGAGCCGCTGCTGCGTCGCCTGATCGAACACCTTCTTATTTTCCGCACGCGCCCACTCCTGGTACGCCGCCTGCGTCTGCCGGTCATGGTAGAGCACGACCCCAGTCGCGCCCACGATCAGCACCCCCAGCACGACCCCACCGACCTTCAGCAGCCCCGGATTCACCGAACCACGCTTATCACTTCTCATCAAAACGAAACCTCCCCCTGATCGGGCATCCTCTCCGCCCAGTCACTACATCCCATTCTAGCGCAGCCGCTCCGTGAAAGAAACCATAATTATGTAGCATTTTGTCTCCTCTGCGGTATACTATAAACTCGAGGCCCGTCTGTGCGGCCCCACAACACGTCATCCCGCTGCCACGCGCAGCTCAGCATAGGAGACCAGCTATGAAAAACGAAAACCACTCGAAGGAACAGCTTCGCCACCAGCGCCGCCGCCCGATGCGCATCTTCATCGGCGCGCTTCTCTGCATCGCCGCCGTCGGTTCCGCCTGGACGATCAGCCAGTACCGCGCGCGTAAAGCCACAGAGGCGGCCAATGCAGACAACCCGGTCTATGGGACCGATGACGCAGCCGCGCTGGCGAACCAGCAGCTCGCAGATGCCGGCATGACCGAGGACGCTGACGGCAGACTCGGCCTCGAGGGCGTCACCCTCGACACCGACTACCTCACGCAGATGCTCGAATCCGCAGCCGAAGAGCAGCAGGCGAACCAGTCGAAGCTCGTCGACATCAACTGTACGAAGAACCCGGACGGCACCCTCAGCTACACCGTCAACGGCGACGCCACCACGCGCCCGCACCTCTTTAACCTCGACGAGTTTAACTATAACGGCGTACATTATAAAAGGAACAGTGCCGTCAAGGCCTGGCTCATCCTCGGCGTCGATAATCACGGCTCGCTCCAGTACGACCGTGACATCTCGGAGATCGGACTCTCCGACGGTATCTTCCTCGTCGCAGAGAACACCGCGAACGACAGCGTTCACATCATCCAGGTACCGCGTGACACCATGACGGAGGTCACCGTCACCGACGAGAACTCGAACCCGATCGGTACCGAGATCAACCACCTCACCCGCGCATGGATGTATGGCGATAATCACGCGAAGTCTGGCGAGTACGCGATGAAGGCCGTGTCCGGCGTCTTCGGCGGCCTCCCGATCGACGGCTACATGGCCGGCTCCATCGACATCATCCGGGAGCTGAACGACTACGTCGGCGGCGTCGAGGTCACCATCGAGGACGACGGACTCGAAGCCGCGAACCCAGCCTTCGTGAAGGGCCAGACCGTAAAGCTCGAAGGTGACATGGCCGAGCGCTTCGTCCGCTACCGTGATACGAAGGTAGACTTCACCGCCATGACCCGTATGGACCGCCAGCGCCAGTACGCCATCGCCTTCGAGCACGCGATCGTCGCGAAGCAGAAGAAGGAGAGTGACGCAATCGCCGGCATGTTCGACCTCATCGAGGATAACATCGAAACCGATATGGACCGCACTAGTTACCTGAAGATCGCGATGGATATCGCCCTGAAAGATCAGCCACTGTCCGATAGCGACTTCTCCAGCTTCGCCGGTGAAAACAGGGTCAACACCGTCGAAAAACTCGATGAGTTCTGGCCGGACTATGCCGACGTCGACCAGCTCACCCTCGACCAGTTCTTCCGCAAGGTGTAAGGACATAAACGAAACTTCCAAAAACGGCCCCAAATAAGCATGTTTTTTTGTGTGGGGGGGGGCATTGACGGATTCTGTATACAGTTATAAAATTCTTAAATGAAACTGAATAATTCATAAAGTTTATTGTGCGGACCTTATGGATGAAGCGCAGTTTTAAAATTCATATGGAGGTAAAACTATCATGAAGATGAAAAAGCTTTTAGCTCTGGCTATGGTTGCTTGTCTTACAGTCGCTACCTACTCTGTAGGCTTCGCTTCTAACTCATCCACCAACACCAGAAGTGATTCCAAGCCGCTTTCTCAGGCATCTCAGGCTTACTATGCAAGCCTTGAGGCGAAGAAAACAGCAAACGGCACTGGCGTAGCTACCGTCGCTGCGGCAGATAACGCAAACGTTCAGGTTGCCACTGCTACACAGGCATCGAACGGTGCAACTGTAACCATCCGTACCACGGCTGGTACCGCAGCTGCTGGCGTTCAGACAGCTCCGATGCTGATCGTAAACAACGGCACAGCTACCGTAGGCTGCTACGTAGACATGACCACTGGTCGTCCAGTAGCTACTGGTAAGACCGAGATCTACATGTCCTACAACGAGGCAGGCGTTCTCGTTTACCACTATGTAGACGCAAACGGTTTCTTCCTTACCGGCGTTCACGTCATCAACGGCGTGACCCTGAACTTCAACGCTGAGGGTACACCGATCGCTTAATCAGCACTTTTACCTATGTCCGGCGGACTCGAGCCGCTGATGCAGGGTGCGCGCACAAGGATCCCCGTATCATGGACGAAGGATGGGAAAGGCAGCAGGCGAAAGCTCTACTGCCTTTCATCATGCTCATACCGCGAGGACGTAAACGAACAGAACGTGCGCCGATACAGTTCCCGGAACTATGCTCCGGCGACCAGCACTTCACGAGAAGTGAAGCCGATCGCCTCAACATGTGCCGACGAAACTCCTGCTTCTTCCTATATAAAGAAGAGCCGGAGATCATCCGTCCCGAGGACTGTAACAGTACACGAAAAGGAGAGATGAACAGCGATGTTCGACATCCACTCCCATATCATCTACCATATCGACGACGGAAGCCGTACCCTCGAGGAGTCCCTCGAGCTGATCCGGCAGGACGTCGAGCAGGGTGCCCACGCGATCATCGCGACCCCGCACTACTATGTCCAGTACCCGACCGACCCGGCGCGCATCCGCGCGAAGCTCGCCACGATCGAAGAAGCACTCGGCATAGGAGCGCAGGCCACCGCGCAGCCGACACCAGGCTCGTCCCAGACGACCGACGCAGTCGCCGCACAGCCGACGCCGAGCGCATCCGAGGCCAATGCCTCCGCCCTCGACGTACATCTCTACGCGGGAAACGAAGTGCTCTGGTTCGACAGTATGACCGAGCGCCTGCAGTCCGGTGAGATCCTGACCCTCGCCGACAGCCGCTATACGCTGATCGAGTTCTACCCGGAGGAGAGCTACCAGACCATCCTCCGTGCGATCCGAAACGTACGAAACGCCGGCTACCGACCGATCATCGCCCACGCAGAGCGCTTCCGAGCGATGCAGGAGCACGGCCTCGCCGAGGTCCGCGACCTCGGGGCCTATGTACAGCTCTCCACCGAGCCGCTGTCACATAAAGGCCTGTCCGGACTCTTCGACCGGGAAACGAAGTTCATCCAGAAGGCACTTCGGAACCAGGAAGCCGACTTCCTCGGTACGGACATGCATCGCACCGACCGCCGGCCACCGGTACTCCGCGACGCGATCGACTGGATCGAGCGGAACCTCGACGCAGACTACGCCGACGCCGTCCTCCAGCGGAACGCGCAGGCGATCCTGAGAGACGAGGAGCTCTACTGATACCGACAGCAACCGTATGTTACATACGCTATATCATGAAGAAACATCCGAAGCCACGTACGGCGATCCTCACGCACCGAATCCTATCCACTGCGTGATCCCCGGAACCGGCTTCGGATCGGAATAGGAGATCAAGTTCATGCCTGATAATGTAAAGACCTCACAGCCGAACACCAGCGCGCCGAACACCCTGGCTGCGAATAAGCAAAACGTCCAGGACGATGAAATCACCATCGACCTCGTGCAGCTCTTCTTCGAGCTCCGCAAGCATATCGTCCTGCTGATCCTCACCACCATCATCGGCGGCGGCCTCGGCTTCACGATCTCACGCTTCGTGCTGACCCCGACCTATACCAGTACCTCGATGATCTACGTCATGAGTAAGGAGACGACCCTCACGAGCCTCGCGGACCTGCAGATCGGTTCCCAGCTCACCCAGGACTATAAGGTACTCGTCACCTCCCGTACCGTCATGGAGGACGTCATCCAGAAGCTCGGCCTCAAGTATGACTACGCGACCCTTCGTGCGAAGGTCACCCTCGATAACCCGTCGAACACCCGAATCCTGAACATCTCCGTGCTCGACACCGACCCGAAGATGGCGAAGCAGCTCACCGACGCCGTCGCCGACAGCGCATCCAGCTACATCGCGGACATCATGGAGCAGGACCCGCCGAAGATCATCGAGTACGGCGAGATTCCGCTGCATAAGACCGGACCGAAGACCGGACGGAACACCATGATGGCTGCGCTTCTGTTCCTGCTCGCCGCCATCGCCTTCGTCACCATCGATATGATCACGAACGACACCATCAAGACCGAAGACGACATCGAGAACTACTTCGGACTCCCGGTACTCGCCGCCATCCCGGAGAAGGATGCCGTCGCCGCGAAGAAGTCCGAGCAGTATAACTACGCAGCGAACCCGAAGTCCCGTAACCGAAACGTAAAGAAAGGAGCGAAGAGATGATAGAAAACAAGCATAAGATCACACTGACCCTCGCCCCGGATGACGACTTCCGCTACAGCGAGGCACTCCGTACCCTTCGTACGAACCTCATGTTCTCCGGCTCCCGCGTAAAGAACATCCTGATCACCTCGACCTCCCCGAACGAAGGCAAGTCGACGATCTCCTTCGAGCTCGCCCGCGTCTTCGCCGAGTCTGGCAAGCGCACCCTCTACGTAGACTGCGACATCCGTAAGTCCGAGTTCATCCAGGTGCATCAGGTCAATGTAAAAACCGTGGGTCTGTCACAGATCCTCACCGGCCAGGTCCCGATCGAGGACGGCTTCTATACCGACGACGCCATCCCGAACCTCGACATGATTCTCGCCGGTCCGTATGCACCGAACGTCACGGAGCTCTTCGAGGATGAGATGTGCGACCGCCTCTTCCAGTTCATAAAGGAAGAGAACTATGACATCGTGATCCTCGACACCGCACCGGTCGGTACGGTCATCGACGCCGCGATCCTCACGAAGTACGCCGACGGCGCAGCACTCGTCGTCGAGTCCGAAGCAACCTCTCGCCGCATGTTCCAGCGCGCGAAGGAGCAGCTCGACCGTACCGGCGTCCGCTTCCTCGGCGTCATCCTGAACAAGGTCAACATGACGAAGGGCGGCTACTATAACAGCTACTATAAGAAGTATGGAAAGAAGTACGAGAAGTACGGCTATGGCTATGGCTACGGCTACGGCCCGAGCGATGCGTCCAGTAACAGTAAATAAAGAAATTTGAATAAAAAACTGAAAATGCTCGTTGCAAAACGGGCATTTTCAGTTTTTACAGCCGGATTCACAGGGCAGACCGGTGACGATGTGCACCCGCTGAAAGCGGAGAGCAGCGCACGCGGCGAATGAAAGGGGGAAAGAACAGTATGTATAGGAAAGATTATGAGGGATGGATCAAACATGTAGATTTCATCCTTCTCGATCTGATCTGCCTGCAGATCGCATTCGTGCTCGGCTATGCACTGAGCGGCCATGGATGGAATCCATATCAGAATCTTCTCTACCGGAACATGGCGATCTTCATCGAGATCTTCGATCTGGTCATGCTGCTTGCGATGGGGACACTGAAGAACGTACTGAAGCGTGGCTTCTATAAAGACTTCCTCATCACCGTGCAGCATGGCGTGTCGCTGGCCGCCTTCATCCTTCTGTATCTCTTCTTACTGCAGGAAGGGTATATATACTCGCGACTCGCGCTGATCCTGAACATCGGCATCTACATCCTGCTCACCTATGTGGTACGGGAAGCGTGGAAATATATGCTTCACCGACAGATGGTCGAGGGCGAGAACGAGAAAAGCTCCTTGCTTCTCGTCGTAAGCGCCGATGTGGCTGACGCCGTCGTCGAGAGCATGCGGGAAAACAACTACGCCCGCTATAAGATCGCCGGCCTGGCGGTCATCGATCGGGACATGATCGGACAGTATGTGGACGATGTACCGGTCGTCGCCGATATGGAAACGGCTGCCGACTATGTTTGCCAGCAGTGGATCGACGAGGTACTCATCGTGACCTCCGGCCTCGTGCCGTATCCGAAGGAGCTGATCGAGCAGTTCACTGAGACCGGCGTTACGGTGCACCTCAAGCTCGCGAAGGTGAAGAGTGTACCGGGTAAGCGACAGTTCGTCGAAAAGATCGGCGATTACACCGTGCTCACGACCAGCATCAACTATGCATCGACGCGCGCGCTTATGGTGAAGCGCCTCATGGATATCGCGGGTGGCCTGCTCGGCTGCCTCATCACGGCCGTCCTTTTCGTCTTCGTCGCACCGGCCATCTACATCGCCTCTCCGGGTCCGATCTTCTTCACGCAGGAGCGCGTCGGAAAGAACGGAAAGCGTTTTAAGATGTATAAGTTCCGCAGCATGTATATGGATGCGGAGGCGCGGAAGGCGGAGCTCATGAAGCAGAACAAGCTCGGTGATGCGAAGATGTTCAAGCTCGATTTCGATCCCCGCGTCATCGGTAATCAGGTACTGCCGGACGGAACACATAAGACCGGTATCGGCGACTTCATCCGACGGACCAGTATCGACGAGTTTCCGCAGTTTTTTAACGTCCTGAAGGGCGATATGTCCATCGTCGGGACGAGACCACCCCTCATCTCCGAGACCAGCTGCTATGAACTGCATCATAAAGCGAGACTCGCGATCAAGCCGGGAATCACAGGCATGTGGCAGGTGAGCGGACGAAGCGATATCACGGATTTCGAGGAAGTGGTCAGACTTGATAAGGAGTATATCGAAAACTGGAATATCGGACTGGATATCAAGATACTGATCAAGACCGTCATGGTCGTGCTGAAAAAAGAAGGATCGATGTGAGGGCGGCTCGATTCGTTCGACAAAAGTCTTTAGCTGTGTAATGAATCAGCGACGAAATATGCAGAAAAGTCGGTGCCCGCTGTCCTCAGCGGGCACCGACTGTGTGGTGGGGAGATATAGAGTTCGATGGAAATAGTTAAATTTGACAGTTCATAAGTTATTTGACGGTGAAGAGCAGGCGAACGGCGGCAGTGTCGTCGTAGTGTGCGGCGTGTATGGTTCCAGTGCTGTCGGCCTGGAGGAAGTACTCGTCGCGGGTGGCTGCGTCGGACATACCCTGTTCAGCGTAGGCTTCTTCGCTGAGGTAGGCGGATGGTGTGCTTCGGAGCCAGTAGGACTCATCGCTGCGCCAGCTGTCGGCGAGGGCCGGGATATGACATTCGGACTTCAGATAGATACTGAGAAGTGGATCACCATCAAGTTCCTGCGAGGATGGGAACCACAGCTGAGAAGACTTCATCGTCTTGCGTGTGGCGAATAGCTGAGGCAGAGTGGATTCTGTCTTTCGACTGTCAGACAGGTACGTCGTATAGCGGCTACGCTCAACGCGTGGAGCTTCTGCCTGATAGCCTCGACTGATGTACTTTTTCGTCGACTGAAGCGGAAGCAGAGCAGTGCCACGGTTTTCATCCGCATCTGGTATGCGAATCTGATAGCCTGGATAGTTGAACTCGTGTTGCGCGTATGTGCCGTCATCTTCTTCGAGATAGAATCTGAACGGTGATTTCGTTCCGGTACCGGTCAATGTTTGAAACAGCCATGTACCGCAGAGGCCACCCAGGTTCGACTGCCTGTAGCGCGGGGCGGATTCAGAAGCGTGGAGGCTGCTTCCGACGTACATCGGGACGGCGCTCAGCTCCGGGATGGCGTAGGCCTGCGCGAAGGTGAGCTGACCATCGTGGGCGTCGACGAGCGAGACGTAGAGCGGATAGTCCTTCGTCGAGGTGTCGGTCGACGGAAGCGGCCAGGAAACGGATGGACCACTCAGGTACAGAAGCGCGGTGCAGTGATTCGTGATGCAGTCACCGTAGTCGTTGCGGTTCGCGAGGATCGTCGACCAGTCGTCGGTCGCGATGCAGTGGACGGAAGGATCGGACGTGTGGGCGTGATTGCGGTCGTCGGAAGGAGGTGCTGGCGGATCCGGGGTTGCCGGAGCTGTGTCTTCGGAGCGTGGCGGCTCGGAAGGTGTGGCCGGAGAATCGTCTTCGCGTGGGAGTTCGGAAGGCGTAGATGTGGCAGTATCGTCACGCGGAAGCTCCGATGGGGTAGTGGCTGTGCCGGTATCCGGATCATCGTCGCGGGTCAGCTCAGATGGAGAGGCCTTCGGCGGGATCGTGATCCGATCGGTGACGAGATCCTCCGAGTCGATGAGCCCGTGATCGCGGTCAGCATTGGCCGGACGAGTGGCGGCCGGCGTAGCATGGCGGTCGCTGCGGGAACGAGAAAAAAGAAGAGAACCATACGGGGCGAGGCCGTTGGCGCGATAGAACCAGGTGCCGAGGCTATCCTGATGATAGTTGCCGCGGTCGCGCTCCGGCAGGAAGCTGTACTCGATGCCGTCGATCGTGTGGGTGCCTGCGAGCATGTGGCCGTCGGACGGATCGAGGTAGTAGGTGAAGCCGTCGAGGTCATGGTGCCAGCCGGTTTTCAGAAGAGGGGATGTGGTCTGGGCCGGGACCTGGTAGTACCAGTGGCACGAGTCGTCGGCATAGTACCAGCCGACATCAGACTGCGGTCGGAGAGCGTTCCGGGCGTGGGATGTACGAAGAGCCGGGGAAGCGGACACAGTACGGCTAGGTGGCTGGGCGGCGTTCGGGGGCTCGGCGGCAGGGACCGAAAGAGAAGACAGGAGGGTGAGCAGGACGAACAGAAGGATGAGACGAAGCGCGGACAAAGGTTGAGTGAATGCGCGGTGAGCGTGCAGGGCGAGGTGCGATGAAGTGGTGTTTGGATGCATGAGTGGCTCCTTTCTGTGGAAGATAAAACTGAACTGCAAGTATGCAGTATAGATATAGTTAATAATACTATAACGTACATAAATATAAAGGAGTAGAAGGACAATATTTCTCGGAGAACATATGAAAGATAGATTTGCAGTGTCCATGTTCGGACAAAAACGACTGTCCCGTGAGGGTGGGATAGAGATTGTTGTAAAAGAATTGTGCACCAGAAGATCGGA
>CABTMH010000086.1 GCA_902485915.1 uncultured Oribacterium sp.
AGGATCATGGCGCACGTGTCATCGCCGATGAAGTCTGCCCCGATCAGAAACGCCTGCGCGAGCCCGTCCGGGTGCGGCTGTACCGCGTAGGACAGGCGGATGCCGAACTGGCTGCCGTCGCCGAGCAGGTCCTCGAAGCGTGGGGTATCGTTCGGTGTCGAAATAAGCAGGATGTCGCGGATACCGGCGTTCATGAGGACGCTGAGCGGATAGTAGATCATCGGCTTATCATAAATCGGAAGTAACTGCTTGGAGGTTACTTTGGTCAGCGGATATAATCTCGTACCGGATCCACCGGCAAGAATAATTCCCTTCATAATGTCTCCTTTAGATGGGCGGGGACCGCGGAAATGGGCGCAGAAACCCCGTATCTTCACATACTTATGTGGATTTTAGCACAATCATATCTCATATACAAATTTAAACTTCTTTAAAATCCGCTTAAGATGTACCTTACGACGTACATTTTGTGCCTGTTCGCCCCTGCCTGAATCCAGTTGACGAGTGAACAGTAACTACATTGGGGTTACTGTTCCGATGACGGATTGCAGCGGATGGCTTCGCGGATGGTGCCTCCGCCGACGACGGTATCGCCGTCGTAGAGGACGACGGCCTGGCCGGTGGCGACGGCGCGTTCCGGCTGGTCGAAGCGGACGATGACGCGGCCGGTGGCGCGGCCGTGTTCATCACGGAGGACTTCGGCAGTGGCCGGGACTTCCTTCGCCTTATAGCGGGTCTTTACAGTGACGCGGACAGCTTCGGTCGGCTCGTCAAACGGGATCCAGTTGAAGTGGTCCGCGATGAGGGCACTGCTGTAGAGGGCCGATCCGGTGGTGAGGATGACTTCGTTTTTCTCCATGTCCTTCCCGCAGACGTACATCGGGGCCGGGAGGGCGAGGCCGAGGCCTTTTCGCTGGCCGATGGTATAGCGGATGATGCCTTTATGCTCGCCGAGGACATGTCCCTCCGTGTCGACGAACTTTCCGGGTGCGAAGCACTTTCCGGTATAGTGCTCGATGAAGTCGCCGTAGTCACCGTTCACGACGAAGCAGATGTCCTGGGAGTCGTGCTTACGAGCGTTGATGAAGCCGTACTTCTCGGCGACCTCCCGCACCTCTTCCTTCGAGGCGAAGTTTCCGAGCGGAAACATGGTATGGGCGAGCTGCTGCTGGGTCAGGAAGTAGAGCACATAGCTCTGATCCTTCGCGAGGTTTTTCGCCTTTTTCAGGAGCCAGCGTCCGGTCGCCGGGTCCTGCTCGATGCGGGCATAGTGGCCGGTGACGATGACGTCACAGCCGAGCGCTTCGGCGCGGTGATAGAGCTTCTCGTGCTTCATATAACGGTTACAGTCGATGCATGGGTTCGGAGTGCCTCCATCCTCGTAGGTCCGCACGAAGCGTTCGATGACCTGACGGTCGAAGTCTTCGGTAAAGTTAAAGACATAGTACGGCATGCCGAGGCTCGTCGCGACCTGACGGGCATCCTCGGTATCCTCGAGGGTGCAGCAGGTATGTTCGCGACAGACATCGACAGTTTCGTTATCATACAGCTTCATGGTGACACCGATGGCATCGTAGCCGGCATCGCACATCAGCGCGGCCGCCACCGAGCTGTCGACCCCACCGCTCATCGCCACCAGGGCCTTCTTCTTTGCTTCATTCATATTAAATCCACCTCTTCAAATCGATCTATCTGATCACTGTCTGCATCTCTTATTCGGTTTCATCGTCGGTCACCGCCAAGGCTCCTGCCGTCTCAGCTTCACTATGATCTTCGCTCTGCTGCGCCCGGCTACTGCGGTTCTCGGCGAGCTTTTTCAGCGCATCGCCGATGTCTGTACTCGACGGAAGAATCTTCTCAGCGATGCTCGTCGTGTTCTCACGGGCTCCCGTCATCAGCACACGCACACCGATGCGGGCAAACTCGCCGAGCATGCGGCGGAGCTCCTGCTGCTTATTCTTCGGGAGCGAGGCAGCGACGCGGAGCATGTCGGCGATCAGCCGGGCCTTATCCTCGAAGAGTTCGGTGAAGGTATGGGCGCCGCCGGACTGAAACACATCAAACAGGGTCTCGATGAAGAGGATCCGCTGGTCAATGCTGAGTTCCTCGAGCCAGGTCCGCATACCTCGTTCGGCCGCAAGGGAGGTCGCCGTCCGTTTCTCTGCTTCCACGAAATGATTTCCATAGACGTGCCAGCTGAGGGGATCATGCTGCATGATGCCCATGCCGACGGCCTGCACGACATGGTGATCGATGTCACTCGTCAGCAGGATGCCGATCAGGGAGTTCTCCGGAATCGTCGAGACGATCAGCGGCTGAATCTGCTGATATGCCGTGGATTCCGTAATTTCCGGGAGGAAGCCCGGACCATCGTTCGTATAGATACGACAGATCTGCCGACGGATCTCCGGGGCGCAGAAGGCCGAAGCGTAAACGGCGAAGTTGCCGCCCTTCGAGTGACCACCGACCATCAGTCGGAAGCATTGGCCTCTGAAAAGCTCATCGAGATAGTGCACGGCGGACTGCTGCCCCGGCGTGCGGAGCTGGTACGAGAGGTTCAGGTCCTCCTTCCAGCCGACGATGGAATCATCGGTGCCACGATAGGCGACGTAGGCTGTTTCGCGTTCATCTGCCGGAAGCTGTATGCGCGCATGCGTGGCGTCGTCGGCGCAGTCGAGGGCGATCGGCACCTCCCACCCGAGCAGGAAGGTGATGGCTGAAAACTGCGCGTCCTTCGCTTCGTCGATGACATTCACGTAATTTGCGAGGCGGAGGTTCTGGAAGCGCCGGCTCGCGACGAGATGATCCATCACGAAGGGGGCCATGTGATAGAAGGTCGTCTCGGCCTCAATCTCTTCGCGGGTATGACGCTGATAGAAGGCCGCATACGCTTCACGGAGCGAGATGCTCTCACCGCTGCCCGGTGGCGGCACGATGCCCTCGAAATCAGTATAGGCCAGCTCGCTCAAGATGAGGTTATCCACATCGTTAAAGGGGTCGATGCTGAAGGGCACATCGCCCCGCCAGTCCAGATATTCATTGATATTTGCCATCTCACACCTCCGGTCGCCTGCAGCGGCCGCAGCACCTCGAGGGTGTCCGGCACGCTGCGGGTGCGTCGTTATGCACATATCCTGCGTGTTTTTCAACGCAACTGTTGACAGATAATCTTTTTACTTTCCAGTCCCAGCGAAGTCGTTATGCTTCTGTGTTTTCTGCGACGCTCTCCGGCTGAAGGTTCTGGCGGATCTTGATGCCGTTTACCTCGATGTCGTCCGCAATCGGGATGAGGAGATACTCGCGGCCGTCGATCACACGGGTCTCGACGAGGCCGGCGTTCTCCGACTTCACATCCAGCTTCATCGTGAGGGACTTCACCACCAGATTTTTCTGGCTCTGCACGTTCTCCGCGAGGAGCGGGGTCGTGTCGTCGCCGACCGCCTCGTCATAGATGCGCTCAAACTGATGGAGCTGCTCGTCATTGGCACCGTTTCGGGCGAGGAGCTTCTTCATCTCATTCTTATCGAGGGCGACCTGATCGTCGGTTTCCTTATCCTTCTTGTTCTCCTCGATCATCTCCTTGATATCTTCGTTGATGTTCCGGATAGTTTCGAAGGTGCAGTCGCCGGAGAGGGTCGTCTCGATGATCTCACGGAAGACGTTCTGCTGGTCCTTCTCGGTCCGGCTGAGCTCGGTGCCAAGCACGTCGAGGGCGATCTCCTCATGGCGCTCCTCCGGATGACGCGTGTAGTACAACGCGCTGTGGATGTCGGTGTTCCGGAAATTGTAGGCCGGGAAGAGGAAGGCGGTTTCCGGATTCTTCACGCCCCAGTCGTCGGTACGGTTCCGGAAGGTCTGCTCGGCCTTATCGTAGCAGAGGCCGTCGTGCAGGAGCTCGACCGGGCAGATGGAACAGAGGATGAAGCTGTAGACATACTCACTGTCGAGCTCGGCACCGTCCTTCATCTTCATCGGGATGTCGTAGACGCCGTGGCTCAAGAGAATCAGGTACTTGCCCGGGAAGGTGTAGCTGCCGATCACGCGGTCGAAGAACTGCTCGACGAGGGTGTCGTCCCGGAGCTCGGACTGTTGGAGCTGGTACAGGAAGGCCTGGTGACCGCCCTCGACCTCCTCGGCGTACGGAAACTCTACATTATATAAGTTGCGTCCGAACTTACCGGACATGGAGCGCTTGAAGATCTCGCAGTACTTCGTCTGCTCTTCGTCTGCGAGCTGAAGGAACATGTCGTGGAAGGTCGAGAGCTTCTCCTTCTCCTCGTTGACGTAGCAGGCACGCATACGATCGATGCGGCAGTTCTGACGATTGAAACACTTCGTCTTGATCTCACTTACTGATTTTTTATCCATAATTCTCCTTTTCTGACGATGAATACGAAACGGAAGCAGGGAGGGCAACACTCACTTAGTTCAAAGTACAGAACCCGGTGGATGGTTCGCGTCTGCCATCACAGGCAAGCCTGTGTGTCAGACGCGGACCATCCATCGGAACCTGTTCTTTGAATGCGCAATTTAGTTGCCCTCCCTGCTTCCGTTTCTCCTTTTTCGGCTGAATCTACGGGTGGGCTGCTTTATCCGGATGCCCATTGACGGATGTCTAGTTGGTTGCGTCCTTCAGGATTTTGATTTCATCCTCTGAGAGTTTTCGAAACTCTCCTGGTGCGAGGTCAGGGTCGAGTTGGAGGGCACCCATCGTGATGCGGCGGAGGTAGAGGATTTCTTTTCCGCCGGGGAGGGCTTTCACCATTTTTTTGATCTGGTGGAACTTGCCTTCCTGGATGGTGATTTCGACTTCGCTTACGAGTGTGTCGTCTGTGATGTCGGCAGGTTCTTCGGCGCCGATGAAGGCGGGGCCGGCGAGGCGGGTGCGGAGCAGGCGTTCACTCGTTGCGGTGAAGCCGAGCGCACGCCGGAGGGCGGCGACGGTTTTTCCGGTGCTGAGGACGCGGAGTGTGGCCGGGAGGGCGGTCAGCTTTTCGTCATAGCGGATGCCGCGGGTGAAGGCGCGCTGATCGTCTTCGGTGATGGTGCCGGTCACGATGGCGTAATAGGTTTTATCGATGTGGTGCTTCGGCACGAGG
>CABTMH010000087.1 GCA_902485915.1 uncultured Oribacterium sp.
ATTAAATGTGAAGGCCGAAGCCTCTAAGTTCTTTCCGATTCAGAACTCGCTTAGCTTTGTTCTGTCCGTTGTTTTACTGCGAATAAATTCGCGCGATCTTTTGATCGCTTGACCATTGCTGGTCTCTGAAAATTCTTTAGAATCTTCAGGGTCTGTGTATTAATCGATCTTTGATTTTCAAGGTTCGTTGTGCTCTCGTCTCGCGACAGCTTGTATATATTAGCAAACCGTTTCGCTTATGTCAAGCACTTTTTTATTTTTCTTTTTTGTCATTCGCTTGCGATGGAAGTTTATATCCGTTTCGCTTGCGGCGACAGTTGCATACTTTAACAGACGGAACAGGGCATGTCAAGCGCCATTTTCACTTTTTCGAAAAAAATCTCGAGGGACTGTTACTGTCCCCTCGTCAACTGGATTCTGGCAGGAGCCAGAGGGGGGCGGCAACCACGCCCCTTCTGTTTCACTGCCCTCTGATTACATCCTGAATAATGTCTGCTACGTGCTCCATCTTTGTGAGGCGTTCGACGTTCGCGCCGGCGAAGAAGAGGCCGTGCTCTACGTCGCCGAGCACGGCGTCCGTGAGAGCCTGTGTGATGCAGTATTTCGTTTCTGCCGGATTGCATACAGAGATGCAGCGGTAGCAATGGGTCGGTGCAACGCGGCCTTCCTGTTCCATGCGTCGCAGAAGCGGGGTATATACGGCGCGGCCAGGCATGCCGACAGGACTCTGAATGATATGGAGGTCTTCTGACTTCGCATTCAGAAGGACATCCTTATAGGCCTGGGAGGCGTCGCATTCATAGCTTCCGATGAAACGGGTGGCGAGCTGCACGCCAGCCGCTCCGGCCGCCTGCATTGCCCGAAAATCGTCATGGTCCCAGATACCGCCCGCTGCAAACACAGGGATCGGATGGCCTGCGGCTTCTTCAAACGGCTTCAGCGCCGAAACGAGCTCCGGGATGATGTCTTCATTACTGCGGCATCTGCCTTCCTGCAGATCCGCACGATCGAAGCCGAGATGTCCGCCGGCTTTGTATCCTTCCATCACGACGAAATCAGGATAGCGCTTATATTTCCGCTGCCACATGCGTATGATGACCGTCGCCGCCTTCGCACTCGAGACGATTGGGGCAATCAGTGCGCTTCCCTCCGGTACAAATTCCGGCAGGTTCAGTGGCAGACCGGCACCGCAGATCACGGCGTCGATGCCGGCCTTCACCGCTGTGCGGATCGCATCGCCGAACTGTCGTGTCACGACCATCGCGTTGATGGCGATGAGGCCATGCCCGCCGGCGATGTCCTTCGCCTTCCGGATCTCCTTCTCCAGCGCACGCAGATTCGCCACCTCCGGATGCTGTCTGAAATCCGGCTCGCGGAAGCCGACATCGGCTGTGCTGATGCAGCCCATGGCCCCTTCCCGGGCCACAGCGCCTGCGAGTCCCCCCAGCGACACGCCGACGCCCATCCCGCCCTGTAAAAGCGGCACCATCAGTTCCTTCGTTCCCAGTTTCATCTTTTCTCCTGTAAAAGCCTTGAATATTTTAGTTAAATTTATTTAACTTTATCATCATAATGGAGCTCACTTCGATTGTCAAGACACCGAAGGTGATACGGTTCGTTCTGTCTTCTGTTTCTCTGCACGCAAAAAGGCAGCGGAGTCTCCTCCACTGCCTTCAGAACATATTCTGTTTTATCTCGCATCCGGCTTCAGCCAGAAGATGAAGTCATAGCTTTCGACGATTTCAAAGAATTTCAGCAGACGCTCATAGAGAGGCTCTGCCTTCTCTCCGAAGTGTGCACGGACCGCCTGTGCGATGCCCGCCACGTTCGTCTTTCCATCCAGCTGCTGCCAGATATAGCTTCCTGTTTCATCCAGATGGACATAGGAGATGCGCGGTTTCCGGAAGAGCTTCTGCATGATGGTATTCATCGCACCCCTGTTCTCGATGCTGAGGGTCACGAGTCCATCCTCGCCCACCTTCCACTCTTTGATTTTCTGAGAGATCACCGGTACATAGCTGTTATACAGTGCGATGGTCTCGTCTTTACTAAGCTTCGGCTTTTTACTCATAGAGAATTCCTTATGCGTTCTTTCTGCCACCAAGTGTGAACTTGAACACGAGAAGAATCATCACCGCAAATACGACAGCAGAAGCGATGTTGCCAGCGCCTGCACTGAGGTTCAGTACACCTGCCATGTTGATCTTATCAGATACACCGATCACAGCGAGAATCGCCAGAACGATGCCGACGAGACCCTCACCAGCGATCATACCGGAGCAGTAAAGCACGCCACGGTTAGTGACTCTGTTCTGCTCCTGCTCGGAAGCATACTTCTTGCGGTCGAAGTACAGACGAACGAGACCGCCGATCATGATGCATGCACTGAGCTGGGTTGGGAGATAAACACCGATTGCAAACGGAAGTACCGGGATACCGAGTATCTCGACGACGCAGGCAAGAACGACGCCTGTGATGACGAGACCCCACGGAAGCTTACCGCCCATAACGCCCTCGACGATCATCTTCATAAGGGTCGCCTGCGGTGCACCGAGCTGCTCAGAGCCGAAGCCCCAGGCTGCATCGAGAAGGTACAGGACACCGCCGATGGCGATGGCGGATACGACGGTACCGATAATCTCACCATACTGCTGCTTGATCGGTGTCGCACCTACGAGGTAACCGGTCTTCAGATCCTGTGAAGTATCGCCGGCGATCGCTGCTACGATACAGATCACCGTACCGATGGCGATCGCTGCCTTCATACCTGCTGCGCCGTCTGCGCCGGTCGCCTTCAGAATGATGGTAGAGAACAGAAGTGTCGCAATCGCCATACCGGATACCGGGTTGTTGGAAGAACCAACGATACCAACCATCCGGGATGAAACGGCTGCAAAGAAGAAACCGAAGACAGCGATCAGGACTGCGCCGCCGATGCCAACCGGAATCTGCGGAAGGACACCAGTCAGAACGATGAGAACGGCGAGACAGATCACAACCACCTTCATGCTGATGTTCCGATCCGTACGAAGCTCACTTTCACCCTGACCACCCGCGAGTGCCTTCATGGAATCACGGAAGGTGGTCACGATCATCGGAAGTGACTTGATGAGGGAGATGATACCACCGGTTGCCAGTGCACCGGCACCGATGTAGCGGATATAGCTTCCCCAGATGGCGCTTACACCACCCTGTGCAAACATCTCACCGATCGGCGCTGTGCCAGGATACAGCACGGCGTCTGAACCGAACATAACGATCAGCGGAATCAGCATCATCCAGGAGATGATACCACCGCAGAACATATAGGAAGAAATCTTCGGTCCGCAGATATAACCTACAGAGAAGACCGCCGGATAGATCTGGGTACCCATCTGGCCCTTGAAGCTGCCGAGACCGGTACTCGGTGTGTTGATCTCACTCGGAACGAGGCCGAGACCATCGATGACGAACTTAAAAACAGCAGAAATCCCGAGACCCGCAAATACGACGGAAGCGGAATCGCCGCCCTTCTCACCAGCGAGCAGAACCTCTGCACAGGCCTGACCCTCCGGATACGGAAGTGTGCCGTGCTCCTTTACGATCAGTGCATTACGAAGCGGCACCATGAAGAAGACACCGAGAAGACCACCGATGAGGCAGATAATCATGATCTCTACGAGATTCGGCTTCTCCATGATACCATCCTTCGCCCACAGGAACATCGCCGGAAGCGTGAAGATCGCACCGGCAGCCAGTGATTCACCAGCGGAACCCACGGTCTGAACGAAGTTGTTCTCGAGAATAGAATCACGACGAAGAATCTTACGGATGACACCCATCGAGATAACGGCTGCCGGGATCGAAGCAGATACGGTCATACCAACTCGTAATCCCAGGTAAGCATTGGCTGCACCAAAGATCACGGCGAGAATGGCACCCATAATGATCGAGAAAACGGTCATTTCAGGAACGATCTTCTCAGCCGGGATAAATGGCTTGAACTGTTCTTTGTTATCCATTTGATAACCCCCTAATAAAAAAATATCACGGCTAATTATAGCACATATAACTTCTATTACAATCGATTTAAATTTTTAATGTCGGAAAGTGTTACAATTCAACGTGATAACGCGATACAGTTTCTGCTGCAAAAGCAAAAGAGAGGGCAGGCCACAGAAGCGATGTATTCTCCGACTTCTGCGGCCTGCCCTGCAGGACTCAACTGATGTTTACCGATGCTGCTCGACGCCCTTCATCGTGAGGGAAATCTTTTTCCGTGTCTTATCCACCGACAGTACCCGGACACGGACGATGTCGCCGACCTTTACGACGTCGAGCGGATGCTTCACAAACCGATCTGCGAGCTGCGAGATATGCACAAGTCCATCCTGGTGCACACCGATATCGACGAACGCGCCGAAATCCACGATATTGCGAACGGTTCCATGAAGCTCCATCTCCGGCTTCAGATCGTCGAAATCGAGCACATCCGAGCGAAGCACCGGTGCCGGTACATCTTCCCGAGGGTCACGTCCCGGCCGGATCAGCTCCTGCACGATATCCTCGAGCGTATAGACACCCACCTGCAGCTGCTCTGCCAGTGCCGGAATCGAGCTCTTCGCAGACTGCAGCTTCGCCGCCAGCTGCGCATTTTTCCCGCTCCGAAAATCCTCCTCCGTATATCCCATCGATGTGAGAAGTGCCTTCGCAACAGCATAGCTTTCCGGATGCACCGCTGTGTTATCCAGCGCTTCCTTTCCATTCCGTATCCGCAGGAAGCCGGCGCACTGCTCGTATGCCTTCGGACCGAGCTTCGCCACCTTCAGGAGCTCCTTCCGGGAAGTAAAGGCGCCCTTCTCCTCGCGGTAGGCGACGATGTTTCGTGCGATGGTCTTATTGATGCCCGACACATACGACAGGAGCGCGAAGCTTGCGGTGTTTACATCGACACCGACGCTGTTGACGCTATCCTCGACGACACTCGACAGCTGCTCACTCAGCTTCGTCTGGTTCATATCATGCTGATACTGTCCGACACCGATCGACTTCGGATCGATCTTCACAAGTTCGGCCAGCGGATCCTGCAGCCGACGTGCCATCGAGGTCGCCGAGCGCTGCCCTACATCGAAATTCGGGAACTCCTCTGTCGCAAGTGCGGACGCAGAATAGACAGACGCACCCGCCTCGTTCACGATCACATACTGCACCGGCAGATGATCCTTCTTTATATAATCCGCGATGATCTGCTCTGATTCACGGGAGGCTGTACCGTTGCCGAGCGAAATCACGTCCACATGATACTTTCGGATCAGGGCTTCGATGCTTCGCATCGCCTCCTCCACGTGGTTCTGCGGTGCCGTCGGGAAAACCACCGTCGTATCCAGCACCTTTCCGGTCGGATCCACCACCGCGATCTTACAGCCGGTACGAAAAGCCGGATCCCAGCCCAGTACTGTCTTTCCGCTCAGCGGGGCCTGCATCAGCAGCTGCCGCAGATTCTCACGGAAGACCTGAATCGCTCCATCCTCTGCCCGATCCGTCAGGTCATTTCGGATCTCCGTCTCGATCGACGGCCCGATCAGCCGCTTATAGGCATCGGCACAGGCCTCACGAATATACGGCGCACTCGACGGGTGCTGTTCTGCGCCCATCTTCTGCGCCATAAAGTGAAGGATCTCTGTCTCCGGCACCTCCAGCCGGATGCTGAGGATCTTTTCCTTTTCACCACGATTCAGTGCCAGCACACGATGACCCGGAATCTTA
The DNA here is from genome assembly GCA_902485915.1 of uncultured Oribacterium sp. Lineage (GTDB taxonomy): Bacteria > Bacillota > Clostridia > Lachnospirales > Lachnospiraceae > Oribacterium. The sequence goes on from CABTMH010000087.1 coordinate 5,746, forward strand.
CGAATCGGCTCTGAATATGCATAGTAGTTATCATATACGCTGTGTTCCGCAGCCTGCTGCTTCGTCCGGGCAGCGGATACGATGCAGCCCTCCTCCACACTCTTCCGGCGGATCCATGCACGCAGCGCTGCACTATCGGACATCGTCTCTGCGATGATATCCTCTGCGCCCTGGATCGCCGCCTTCACATCCGGTACTTCATGCTCCGGATCGACATACTTCTCCGCCTCCACCGGAACCGCCGGCTTCCCCTGCCCCGAGAGAATGTAAAGCGCCAGCGGTTCCAGGCCACGCTCACGGGCGATCATCGCACGGGTGCGACGCTTCGGCTTATATGGACGATAGATATCCTCGAGCTTCACCGCCGTCTCCGCTTCCTCGATTTCCTTCCGCAGGGCAGCCGTCAGCTTTCCCTGCTCCTCGATCGATGCGAGAATCGTCTCCTTCCGCTCCTCCAGGTTCCGAAGATAACGCAGACGCTCATCGAAGGCACGCAGCACGTCATCGTGCATCGCACCCGTCGCCTCCTTGCGGTAACGTGCGATAAACGGGATCGTATTTCCCTCATCGATCAGTCGGATGACCGCCTCCGTCTGCCAGGTTTTCAGTCCGAGCTCATGCGTGATTTTCTCTACTATTTTCATATATAAAAACCTTTCTCACTTTTCCGAAGGCGGCTCCCGACAGCCTCTCTCTCCAGCTGCCACCATGATCCCGCCCTCATTTTTCTGTTATAATGACGCGCTTTCTGGCACGGACATTATAACATAATTTTCCTTCGCGCTTAAATCATCTTCTCCTGAGGACAGCGTCTCAGATACAGACGCAGCATCAGCATCCCGCAGTTTCTCCATCCCTCTAAAAACAGAACGCGCCCATCACTGCACTTTTTCATGCAGCGATGGACGCGTATAGAATATATGATGCAGCATCCGCTGGTTTTCCTGCCGAAACCTGCCGATGTCTTCTCAGACCGTATCCGCCAGTCTGGACTCCACGATCCGTCCCATGCGTCTGTAAAATGCTGCGCGATGACGCTGGCGCGCACGCTCCCGGTCGATCTCATACAGCAGATACACACTGCCCGCGCTCAGGACATAACCGATCCAGCGCACCTGGTGGAACTCACACAGGGATGCCATCACGCCCATCCCTAAAATAATCATCGCTACCAGCTCGAACGTTTTCAGATTAATTCTCATGTGCTCTGCCTCCTTCATCAACTGTCCACATCATAACACGGTACGTTTGTTTTGTAAACAGCTGTTTGCAAATATTTGTTCTATAAATGTATGTTTGCCTTACAAGTATAAAGATAGCATGCAGGTATGCAAAAAATTGCACATCCGCATGCTTTTACGTAAGATACTGAAAAACCGGTGGTATCGCCACCGGTTTACAGCCTGTTTATATGTTTTTACCACAGACAGCAGGAGCGCTTCATACCTGCACGAGACAGGCGACCCTTCCATGCACATCTTCCGAGCGCGAGTAGCGAAGCGCATCATATCGCTCATCTGCCTCCTGCAGGTAGCGGACCATCGCCTCGGTGATGCGTTCCCCCGGTACCAGGAGCGGAATCCCCGGTGGGTAGCTGTAGACATACTCTCCGGAAACGCGCCCCGCCAGCGCCGCGACAGGCACCAGCTCCACCGCAGCTTCCACAGCCTCGCACGGAGTCTGTGTTCTCTCCTTCGATGTCGCCTCCTGCAGGCTCGGGATGTCCACCATCGCCAGGCGTGCGGATGCACCGCTGCTTCGCACTTCCGGCATCGTTTCGCTCGTACATTTCCTCCGTACGGCTTCCCTCAAGGCGGACATATCCACATCCATCCACGCGGCATCCACCTCCGTGCGTACCGAATCAGCCTTTTCTTCCACAGTCTCATCCAGTACCTGGTCGATCATCCGCAGCGCCTCTGCGAAACGCGGAAGCTCCGCGAAATCGTCGCCCGGCCCGGTCATCGCGAGCGCATAGCCCGGCTGCGCCATCTCCAGCTCATAGTGGAAGTACATCCGCAGGAGATCCATCAGCGCATAGCCGCTGAGCCGTGTCGCGCTGCAGTCGATCACGAGCTTACTCTGATCAAATGCATAAAACGCATGTGCATTCACCGCATCTTCGCCATGGCAGAGCACGCGCAGGTGTCGAAGCGACCGGATCGTTTCATCGAAGTCACGAAGTGCTGCTGCCCAGTCCATAAAGCGCTGCTGACCCTCCTGCTCCATCCACTCGGTACAGCCCGCCAGCGACAGCATCAGCGGATACGATGGCGAAGAGGTTTCAAATATCGACAGCTTTTCCTCGATGACGCTTTCCGATACCCGTTCACCACGCAGATGAAGATACGCCGTCTGCGTCATGCCCAGCAGGGTTTTATGTGCCGACTGCACACTGATGTCCGCGCCCTGGCGGATCGCACTGTCCGGGAAGCCCGCCTCCGGCACGAGACCGAGATGTGCGCCATGTGCTTCATCCACCATCAGCGGGATCCCGTGCCGATGACAGAGATCCGCGATGCGCCGGATATCCGAGACCACGCCCTCATAGCTCGGACTCGTCAGTACCACCGCGCGGCTCTCCGGATACTCGTCGAGCAGTGCTTCCACCGCCTCCGGCCGGATGCTGTCGAAAATGCCGGTCGCCGGATCCATCGATGGCCAGAGCCAGTGCGGATGCGCATGGCGAAGCTCGATCGCATGGAAGACCGAACGATGACAGTTCCGCGCGACGATAAGCTCTCCATCATAAGGCACGATAGCAGAAACACCTGCGAGATTCCCGCAGGTGCTTCCATCCACCAGATACCAGCTTCGGTCCGCGCCATGCAGTGCGCTCGTCTGTGCCATGGCGTCCTTCAGTATCCCCGACGCATGATGGAGGTCATCCGTCCCGGAGACCTCCGTCAGATCATAACGCAGCACACACTCTGGTACGACCGCCACGCGGCGCTTATGCCCCGGCATATGCATCGGATAATACTGCTGATTCAGATACTGATCCAGCTGATCTTTCAGATTATGCTTCTTCATCTGCTTCCTGCGCCATCTCGGCCTCTGCTACCTTCATCATGAGCGCACACTCCATCCGCTTACGGAAAAGCTTGCAGCCATACTCATAAACGCCGTGGATATCGCCGGTAGCATGCAGGGCGTTCGCTGCGCAGCCGCCGGCACAGTACATACGTGCCCAGCACTCCTTACACTCCGGACGGGAGTAAACGTTGCACTCCTTAAACTCATCACGGATGTTCTCATGCTGTACACCATCCCAGATGTTACCGAGCTTATACTCCGGATCGTTTACGAACTGATGGCAAGGATAGAGGTCGCCCCAGGCCGTCACGGCCATATACTCCGTTCCTGAGCCGCAGCCGGACACACGCTTGTACACGCATGGACCGTGCTCGAGATCGATCATGTAATGATAGAAGGTGATCGGCTTACCGTCCTTCTCACGACGCAGCATATCCTTCGCGAGGATCTCATACTGCTCGTACAGAACCGGCAGGTCCTCCTCGGTCAGCGCACTCGGGCTGGACGGATCGGTGACGACCGGCTCCATAGAGAGCTCGGAGAAGCCGAGATCATCCGCCATGTGGAAGATATCGTTTGTGAAATCCGTGTTGTAGTGGGAGAAGGTTCCGCGCATATAGTAGCTCTGATCGCCGCGGGACTCGACGAACTTCTGGAAGTTCGGCACGATAAGGTCATAGGAGCCACGACCTGCACGATCGACACGGAAGCGGTCATGGACCTCCTTCCGTCCATCCAGCGAAAGAACGACATTATAGCACTCCTTATTCGCCCACTCGATGACCTCGTCCGTCAGCTTGACACCGTTGGTCGTAAGCGTAAAGCGGAAGTTCTTATGATGCGCCTTCTCGATGGAACGCGCATACGCCACGGTTTCCTTACAGAGCTCGAAGTTCAGCAGCGGCTCCCCACCGAAGAAATCGACCTCGAGATTCCGGCGGCTTCCGGAATTCTCTACCAGGAAGTCGATCGCGCGCTTTGCGGTCTCGATGGTCATGATGCCTTCCTTACCATGAAACTTTCCCTGGGATGCGAAGCAGTAGCTGCAGTTCAGGTCACAGGTATGTGCCACGAGAAGGCAGAGTGCCTTCACCACCGTGGACTGCTGCTTGAGATAGCCGGCGGCCTTCTCATAGACATCCTTCGTAAAGAGCTTTCCCTGCTCCGTCAGCTCATGGATATCCGCGAAGGTATCCGCGATCTCCTCCGCCGATGCTTCCGGATGCATCGTGCGAAGCTCTTCCGTCGCCACCTCCTCACTCATGCCGCTGTCGATCAGATGGATCGCGTCATAAGCCAGGTCGTCGGTCACATGAACGCTTGCGCTGTATACATCGAGAACGATGTTATAACCATTGAGTTTATACTGATGAATCATGAAATCTCCTACTCTAATGATCGAAAAACGATCAGAAAATCGATACGAAAAAACTAAAATCGATAAACAATAAAAAACCGGGGCTGTTCATGCCCCGGTCGATACACGAACCTGATATTAAGCGTTCTTGTTCTCACACTGCTGGTTAGCGATACCACAGCTGGTCTTGCAAGCAGACTGGCAGGATGTCTGGCACTCGCCACAGCCGCCCTTCTCCTCGGATCTCTTCATATCTCTCGTGTTTAATGTCATAATATGCTTCATAGAAATACCTCTTTCCTAACAGTAACTGTTATGTAATATGCCCATAATACATTTCCTTACATAAGTAAGTCAAGAATTATTTGCGATGATTTGCTGATATTCGCTCACCAGCCGCTCGAAAGATACCGCGCAGTTCGCCGGCGAGGTCGACGAAAGCTTCACCGCATGGATGCCGGTCCGCGGGTACTGATACTTTTCGTAGTACTTGTACGAGCTCGCACCGGTGCAGAAGATGCGCGTGATCTGCGTCTTTTTCAGGAGTCCCTCGATGTCCGTCGGAACCGGGTTCCGGATGCTGGCATCCGAGGCACCGACGATATCGCACTCACTCAGCGCATCCCAGAGGGCGATGTGGTGACGCCGCATCATCGCGGACTTCTCCTCGATGCTTTCGGGCAATGTCTCCGCCAGTACCGTAGCCATAACCCTCCAGAAACGATTCTGCGGATGCCCGTAGTAGAACTTCATCTCCCGCGACTTCGGCGAAGGAATCGAGCCCAGCACCAGCACCTCCGAATCCGCATCATACAGCGGTCCGAATGCACGGTGATCCACATGTGTCAACTCCGCCATACGCCCCTCCTTTCGCCTGATCCGTCATGTTCATGCGTTATGTTCACCTGGCAGAAGGAATCGATGCCTGCTGCTTCCGGCTTACTGCTCGACGATCTTAAACGCTCTCTGATAGAACGGCTGCTGACCCTCGATCGCCTTCGCCGCGATCGGTGCACGTGCCGACAGAAGTGCCACCGATCGTCCACGGCTGGCACGACGCGCCGCTGCCATCAGTCTCGGGAAGGTCTCATCCATCGAACCGATGTGACGGACGATGACGCAGTAATCGGTGTGTCCATTGCGAACCATGTCACGGATGTAACCCGCAGCGACATTACGATCGCTCCGCATCGCACCGGTCAGTGCATTCAGAAGATCTGCTGTCGTCTGATCCTCACGGACATCTTTAAAAATGATGTCTTCATCTACGCTGGACTTCTCACCCTCGAGTCCGAGCTCAGCGCCCTTGATCTTCGTACGAAGATCGATGATCATCTCACGGGCGACGATGAAATCATCCGTACCCGGGTTCAGAACGAAGCCATAGATCTGCCGATCGTTCATCGCGATATCGGCCGCCTCCTCGAAGCTGTGCTTCACGCTCTGTACCGGCTCGTTCTTAAACCACGCCTTCAGATTCGCGCGACTCGTGAAAACCATGTAGAAGTGTGCACCGTCCTTGTTTGCGGTGACACCATACAGAAGCTTACGCTCACGTGCCTTCTCACCGACGATACGTACCGGCATGATGAACTCGGCACCTGCCATCTCCTCCATCACGATCTGCTCCGCACCTGTGTTCTCACCGTTCGACGTCTTCAGTGCATGGATCGCGTCAACCAGCTTCTGGTTGGCTCTCTCAGTATAATCTGCCATATATAAACCTCCTGGTCTGCCTGCTTTCTCCCATGCAGTGTAGCATATTTTCTACTAAAAGAAAACGAGAGACTGCCGAAGCAGTCTCTCGTGCACGTATCCGGAAAACAAGATCAGTGATCTGCCACCTTGATATCCTCCACGCCTGTAACGTCCTGGAACTTGGACTCATCGAGCTGGCTAGGATCCTGACCGATGTACGCGAGGATACCACCATCGATATATACGACCTGACCGTTGATGAAGTCAGATGCCGGAGAAGCGAGGAATACAGCGAGACCCTCGAGGTCCTCTGTCTCACCCCAGCGCTGTGCAGGTGTCTTCGAACGGATGAAACGATCAAACGGAGCCATGGAACCGTCTGCCTGCTTCGCACGAAGCGGAGCGGTCTGCGGAGTAGCGATGTAGCCCGGTCCGATCGCGTTACACTGAATGTTGTACTGACCATACTCAGAGCAGATGTTCTTTGTGAGCATCTTGAGGCCGCCCTTCGCAGCTGCATAAGCAGATACCGTCTCACGACCAAGCTCAGACATCATGGAGCATGCGTTGATGATCTTGCCGTAGCCCTTCTTGATCATGCCAGGAAGGACAGCCTTTGCGCAGAGGAAAGGACCGGTGAGGTCGACATTGATTACCTGATCCCACTGCTGCTTCGTCATCTCAACCATCGGGATTCTCTTGATGATGCCGGCATTATTTACCAGGATATCAACACCACCAAACTTCTCCTCGACATCCTTCACGAGTGCGTTTACCTGCTCCTCGTTCGTAACGTCACATACGACACCGTATGCATCGATACCGAGCTTCTGGTACTCTGCGATACCTCTGTCTACGAGTTCCTGATTGATATCATTGAAAACGACCTTCTTTGCGCCAGCCTCAGCAAAAGCCTTCGCATATGCAAGTCCCAGTCCATAGGATGCGCCGGTTACCCATGCAACCTTGCCATCAAGTCTGAACTTATCAAGAATTCCAGCCATAACAAATCTCCTTTTCTACTTTTCTTCTATGATATCCGGATCCACTCCGGAAACATCCGATACCAGTATCATCATAGTTGATTTGGCACCCCGGTTCAAGGCCTGCCACGCAGTCTTCACAAAGTTTGTGAATGTTGCGGTAAACCGGTTCACTTTTCTTGTCAAAATTTGCCAAGATGCAGATTTACTGCATCCTGGCAACACGTTTCGTATATGTTTTTCAGCGCCTGGAGGATTATGCCTTCGCCGCATCCTCTCTCTTCTTCAGAATCGGAAGGATGATACCGAGCGCTGTCAGAACGCACGGTGTGATGATGTTGAGACACATGGTGAACAGGTCTTCATCATAAACACCGAGCAGACAGCTCGCTGCCGTCACGAAGAAGCACCAGCAACCGAAGAACATAGCGACGTTATGATTCTTCACAAAACGATACTCCGGCTTAAACTTATCTTCAGCCTTACGAAGTGCGATGTACGCTGCAAATACCCAGAGATAACGCATCGGCATACATACGGAGTTCAGCTTGGTCAGCTGCTTCAGAACGGCGGCTGCACCAGGAACGAAGGACTGTACGAGAATGATGGCACCGGAAAGAACCGCAACCATCTTGATACCGTTGACATAGGCACCCTTGTCGTTCTGTCGCAGAAGCTTCGACGGGATAAACCTACGCGCATCCTCGTTATCGAACAGCATACGAAGCGGTGCATCGATACTGATCACAAGTGTAGAAAGCTGACCTACAGCGTTACAGAGTGCGTAGATGATCATCAGGGTATCGCCCATGTGATAATACTCGCCCAGTCTCTGGAATGCCCAGTAGGAACCGTTCGAGTTATAGGAGTTGAAGCTCTCCTTAGACTCGTTGATGATGGCAGGATCGAACATCATACCCATCGCGATGGTACCGAGGATCGCACAGACTACAACCATGATCGCCAGGGTGATCATCGCACGCGGGAAGCCCTTACTCGGGTTCTCTACCTTATTAACATACGGAGAAATCTTCTCACATCCACCGACAGCGAATACGAGGATGGAAAGGGAAGTGAAGTACTTCCAGTCAAAGGTCGGAATCAGGTTCTTCGCACTGAAATCCAGTGTCACGAAGGAAGAAGCCGGATTGATGGCACGCGCACCGAACATCATGATGATGTAGAGGATGGACATGATGAACATACTGGTACCAGCCAGTGTCGCCATCTTCTTCAGCGGGTTCAGACCACGGCTTGCGATGTAGCAGAACAGAATCAGGATACAGAAGGTGATCAGCTGTACTGCCAGTGTCGGGAAGGTATCGTACGCTTCCGCGTTACGGAACACTGCCCAGCTCAGTGCCTTCAGACCACCGGAGGACTTACTTGCGATGTAGGTGATATGACATGCCCAGTAGGTCCAGCCAGCATAGTATGCAAGCTTCGGACCGGTCGTCTTCAGAATCCACGAGCTCACGCCTCCACCAGACTCCTTGAAGGCGGAGCCCAGCTCACCGACCATCAGTGCGTATGGTACGAAGTAGAGCGCAAACATCAGGATCCAGCTGAAGATAACCTGGATACCGTTGAAGTAGATGAAGCCGTTCAGTACGTTTCCGAACCCCCAGACTGTCGAAAACGCCATGAACGCCAGCGTCGTCCATTTAATGTGTTTTGAATCCATATTTATACTCCTTTATCTGTTGTTTTGCGAAACGAATTCAGATTTCGCTTTATTTTGAAAGCCCGGTGATCAGCATCCACCTGTTCCACGGGCCCATCAACACATGATCACGATCAGAAGATCAGTCTGTAATTGCCGTCCCCGTTTCCTTCGAAGCTTGAGCTGAACAGTACACGTGCAGCCTCGATCAGATAAGCGGTATCCCGCGCACCGGCCGTCTCATACGGAGAGTGCATCGCGAGCTGTGGCAGTCCGATATCGACGGTGTTCAGCGCAACCTGCGCCTGTGAAATATTCCCCAGCGTCGAGCCACCGAGCATATCGGAACGGTTCGTGAAGGTCTGATATGGCACAGCTGCCTTCTTACAGATCGCGCGCATCACGGCGCCGGAAACACCATCGGTCGTATACTTCTGGTTCGCACTGTACTTAATGACGATACCCCGGTTCATATACGGGCGGTTGGTCGGATCTGCCTTCTCGGCATGGTTCGGATGCACGGCATGTGCATTGTCCGCAGATACCATGAAGCTCGAAGCGATGCTCATGAGGTACTGCTCCTCGCTGCGTCCCATCGCGCGGCTGATGCGCTGGAGTGTATCCTTCAGGAAGGTGCTGGCGGCACCCTGTTTCGTACCGGAGCCGACCTCCTCGTTATCATAGACACAGTGAACAGCGATGGACTGCTTCGGCTCGGCCGCGAGGAAGCCCTTCAGGGATGAAAACGCACACTGGAGATCATCCAGACGTCCACTTGCGATGAACTCGCCATGGAGACCGAGCGTCGTTCCCTTCATGCGGTCATACAGGAAGAGATCCGTATCCAGGATGTCCTCCACCTGCACAGCTGCCTCGTCTGCGATCAGCTGCATGAACTGATTCTTCTCCTCCCCCTGCTCACAGAACAGCGGCAGCATATCCACCTGTGCATTAAATGCATAGCCGTCATTGACCTGACGATTCATATGGATCGCCACGTTCGGGATGATGAGAAGATCGCGATCAACGTTAACCAGCTTCGTCGCGATGCCCTCCTCTGTCTGAACGATCACACGACCGGCGACGGAAAGCGGACGATCCAGCCATGGTGCACAGAGCATACCGCCATACTTCTCGACGTTCAGCTTGACATAGCTGTTATCCACGACGATCTCTGCGTTCGTCTTGATCTTAAAAACCGGTGAATCGCAGTGGCTCGCCATGATCTGGAAGCCCTTATACTCGCCCTCCGGTATACGAAAGGCGATGATGGCCGAATCGTTTCGTGTCACATAGTAGCCATGACCCTCGGACAGTGTCCACGGGCAGCCCTCATAGAGACGGGTGAAGCCGGCGTCCTCGAGCTCCTTCTGCATATTGGCGACTGCATAAAATGCATTCGGGCTATGATCCAGAAAATGGAGCAGTTCCTTATTCACTTCCTGATGATTCATCTTTCTATCCTCACAATCTGTATAAAACATAGCGATTATTCACGAGTGGAATATGTCTTATTCGTTAAAATTATATTATAGCTTCGTTAATTCTGCAACAAAATTATAAAAAAATAATAAACCGGCGCAGAATAAGCGCAGAAAACAGCACGCAAAAAAACCGCGTTATTGTGCACTTTTCAACACAATAACGCGGTTCTGTACTGCTTATATAATTATGAGAAATCCTTCATTTTCTGCATAATTTCCCGGCAGATCATCTCGACATCCTTCCCGTCCGTCGCGACGCATATATCCGCTGCCGCCTCGTACGCTGGCCGACGCTTCTCCTGCAGCATACGGATATACGCGACATCCATATGTCCGTTCAGGATCGGGCGATCGGCAGAATCCTTCACCCGAAGGAGTGTCGTCTCCGGGGTCGCCGTCAAAAAAACGATGACGCAGGATGTACGCAGATTTTCGACATTTTCCGGATTCATCACGAGACCACCGCCACAGGAGATCACCGCAGCATGCACATCCTGAAAGCGCAGCACCATGTCATGCTCGAGCTTTCGGAAATACGCCTCTCCATCCGTCGCGAAGATCTCCGTAATCGGCCGTCCTTCACGTTTTACGATCTCCTGATCCGTATCGATCTCTGTCAGCCCATACAGTGCTCTGAGCCCATGAGATACCGTCGTTTTTCCGGCACCCATAAAACCGATCAGCGCGATGTTTTTCATTCTTCTTACTTTCTCGGATTGTTGATCTCAGCCTGTGCTGCTGCAAGTCTCGCTACCGGTACACGGAACGGTGAGCAGGATACATAGTCGAGGCCGATGTTGTGGCAGAACTCTACAGAAGAAGGATCGCCGCCGTGCTCACCGCAGATACCGCAGTGGAGCTTCGGGTTCACCGGCTTACCAAGCTTCAGTGTCATATCCATCAGCTTACCAACACCCTTCTGATCGAGCTTTGCGAACGGATCCTGCTCGTAGATCTTCGTGTCATAGTAGCTGTTCAGGAACTTACCGGCATCATCACGTGAGAAGCCGAAGGTCATCTGTGTAAGGTCGTTCGTACCGAAGCAGAAGAAATCAGCCTCTGCAGCGATCTCGTCAGCTGTAAGAGCAGCTCTCGGGATCTCGATCATGGTACCAACCTCATACTTGAGCTCTACGCCAGCTGCTGCGATTTCCTCGTCTGCGGTCTTTACGACGATGTCCTTCACGAACTTGAACTCCTTCACCTCGCCGACAAGCGGAATCATGATCTCCGGAACGAGGTTCCAGTCAGCATGTGCCTTCTTTACCTCGATGGCTGCACGGATGATCGCCTGTGTCTGCATAACTGCGATCTCAGGATAGGTTACGGTCAGACGGCATCCTCTGTGGCCCATCATCGGGTTGAACTCGTGAAGGCCGGTAATGATCGCCTTAATCTGCTCAACGGTCTTACCCATCTTATCTGCAAGCGCCTTGATCTCTGCCTCTGTGTTCGGTACGAACTCATGAAGAGGCGGATCCAGGAAACGAATGGTAACCGGGTTACCTTCCATGGACTCGAAGAGCTGTCTGAAGTCATCCTGCTGATACGGCTCGATCTTCTCGAGTGCCTTCTCACGCTCTTCTACAGTATCCGAGCAGATCATCTCACGGAATGCTTCGATTCTCTCCGGATCGAAGAACATGTGCTCTGTACGGCAGAGACCGATACCCTCCGCACCGAGCTCACGTGCCTTTGCAGCATCGTGCGGTGTATCTGCGTTGGTTCTTACGCCGAGCTTTCTATACTTATCAGCCCAGCCCATGATACGACCGAAGTCGCCGGAAATCTGAGCATCTACCGTCGCGATCTTACCATCGTAGATGTTACCAGTTGTACCATCGATGGAGATGAAATCTCCCTCCTTGATGGTCTTTCCGCCGAGGTGGAACTGCTTGTTCTCCTCATCCATCACGATATCACCGCAGCCGGATACGCAGCACTCACCCATACCACGGGCGACAACGGCTGCATGGCTGGTCATACCACCACGAACCGTCAGGATACCCTCGGAAGACTTCATACCTGTGATATCCTCTGGGGAAGTCTCGAGACGAACGAGAATTACCTTCTCGCCACGTGCGTTCCACGCCTCTGCATCCTCTGCAGTGAAGACTACCTTACCACATGCAGCTCCTGGGGAAGCACCGAGGCCCTTACCCATCGGAACAGCTGCCTTCAGCGCATCCTTATCGAACTGCGGGTGAAGAAGTGTATCGAGGTTACGTGGATCGATCATCGCAACGGCTTCCTTCTCGCTTCTCATACCCTCATCTACGAGGTCGCAGGCGATCTTCAGCGCAGCCTGTGCGGTTCTCTTACCATTTCTGGTCTGCAGCATGTACAGCTTACCGTGCTCAACGGTGAACTCCATATCCTGCATATCTCTATAATGCTTCTCGAGGGTCTCGCATACCTTTGTGAACTCTGCGAATGCCTCCGGGAACTTCTGCTCCATCTCCTGAATGTGCATCGGAGTACGAACACCTGCTACGACGTCCTCGCCCTGTGCGTTTGTAAGGAACTCACCGAAGAGGCCCTTTGCGCCGGTTGCCGGATCTCTCGTGAAGGCTACACCGGTACCACAGTCATCGCCCATGTTACCGAAGGCCATGGACTGTACGTTTACAGCAGTACCCCAAGAATAAGGGATATCGTTGTCACGACGATAAACGTTCGCACGTGGGTTGTCCCATGAACGGAATACGGCCTTAATAGCACCATAGAGCTGCTCCTTCGGGTCTACCGGGAAGTCCTCACCGAGTGCTTCCTTATACTTCGCCTTGAACTGCTCTGCGAGATCATGAAGATCCTCTGCGCTCAGCTCGACATCGAGCTTTACGCCCTTCTCTTCCTTCTTCTTATCGATCAGCTTCTCAAACTCGCTCTTGGAAACTTCCATAACGACATCTGAGTACATCTGGATGAATCTTCTGTAGGAATCCCAGGCCCAGCGTGGGTTACCGGACTTCTCAGAAAGAACCTTTACAACGTCCTCGTTAAGACCAAGGTTCAGAATGGTGTCCATCATACCCGGCATGGAAGCACGTGCACCGGAACGCACAGATACCAGAAGCGGATTCTCGTGATCACCGAACTTCTTACCGGTAATCTCCTCCATCTTCTCGATATGCTCGTCGATCTGACCCATGATCTCAGCATTGATCTCACGACCGTCCTCGTAGTACTGTGTGCAGGCCTCTGTCGTGATGGTGAAGCCCTGTGGAACCGGGAGACCGATATTGGTCATCTCTGCAAGGTTTGCACCCTTACCACCCAGAAGCTCACGCATGTCTGCGTTACCCTCCGTGAACAAGTAAACCCATTTCTTAGCCATCGCTTATCCTCCTAAATCCTATGTATGTTGATGAGTGCATCTCTTAAAAAAAGGCCGTACACATGGACGGCGATCTCTACAAAACGACTCATACGATTTAACCTATGTCGAGGAAAAATCACTATCCGAATTATACTTTAGGAAAAATTGTTAGTAAAGTCTGAACAGAAAATGTAAACGTTTACATTCTGAATTATTTTTTTTGCGCAAAAAAAGCCTAAGAAATTCCATGATAAATCAAAGAATTTCTTAGGCTTTTTCGTGACGGTTTTCGTCAGCATCCGCTGACGCCTTTCAGTAAACCGGTTAATCCATATCGGCGTTCTCGCCGGCTTCAGACGGTATCCTATCCTGACGGTCCAGCTGAACCAGGCTGTATAAATCCGGACCGTTCCCTGACCTCAGACCTTAAAGCGGTATCCGACACCCCAGATGGTTTCGATATACTGTGGCTTCGCGGAATCCATCTCGATCTTCTCGCGGATCTTCTTGATATGCACCGTGACGGTCGCGATGTCACCGACGGAATCCATCTTCCAGATCTCCTTGAAGAGCTCCGCCTTCGTGTATACATGATTCGGATGCGAGGCGAGGAAATAGAGAAGGTCGAACTCCTTCGTCGTAAAGGTACGCTCCTCTCCGTTCACGAATACGCGGCGGGCACTCGGATCGATCTTCAGTCCATGAATCTCGAGAACCCCGGTCTCCTCCCGGCCACTGCCGACGAGACGCGCATACCGCGCCATGTGCGCCTTCACCCGGGCCACCATCTCCGACGCAGAAAACGGCTTCGTCACATAATCATCGGCACCGAGACCGAGCCCTCGGATCTTATCGATATCATCCTTCCGTGCCGAAACGATGATGATCGGTATATCCTTCACCTCCCGGACCTCCTTACATACCTGGAAGCCATCCTTCCCCGGCAGCATCAGATCCAGGATGATGAGTGCATAGTCGCCCTCCAGCGCCTTCGCGAGACCAGTATCACCATCTGATGCGATATCGACGGAAAAACCGGAAATCTCCAGGTAATCCCTCTCCAGCTCCGCAATCGACGGCTCATCCTCTATAATCAGTATGTTCTTCTTATCCTCTTCCACTGTTTACACCTCCTTCGGACTCTTGATGTATTTACGTAAAACGAAATGAATCGTCGTTTCTTCACCCTCCTTCGAGCTCGCCCAGATCCGTCCGCCACTGTCCTCTACGATCTTCTTCACGATGGAAAGGCCGATACCGGATCCACCCTTCATCGAATTACGCGAGCTGTCTGCCCGGAAGAAACGCTGGAAAATATACGGCAGATCCGAGCGGGAGATGCCCTTTCCGTTATCCCGGATATTCACCTGGATGAAATCCCCGGCATCCTCCAGACTCAGCGCGATCTCCTTTTCTTCCTTATCCATATATTTCACAGAATTCGAAATGATGTTACTGATCACCTTCCGGAGCTGCTCCGGATCCGCGATCATCTCCACCTCCGGGTCGATCGTATCGCGATAGCTGAATCGTATCCCCTGCGAATCCATATCGAGTCCGATCTCCTCCGCACAGTCCTGGAAATAATCCTTCACACAGATATGCTGAAAATCATACGGGATCTTATCCGACTCGACCTTCACATAGTAGCGCAGCTCGTCGATCAGGCGATCCATCTCCGCCGCCTTGTTGTTGATGGTCCGAATATACTTCCGCTGCATCTCCGGACTGCTGGCGACCCCATCGAGCAGGCCCTCGCTGTAGCCCTTGATCGCCGTCAGCGGCGTCTTCAGATCATGGGCAATGTTGGTGACCAGCTCACGGTTGGCTGTATCGTTTCGTATCTTCTCCTCCTGGGTTTCCTTGAGACGAATCCGCATCTCATCGAAGGCCTGCATCAGCTCGCCGAACTCATCGTTCGTCTCCGCTTCCAGCGTGAAATCGAGGTCTCCGGACTCGATGCGCTTCGCCGCCGCCTTCAGCTCATCGACCGGACGCACGATCCCCATATAGATCCAGCAGATCAGAAAAAGACCCGCAAGAATCAGAATCGCCATATTCGTGCTCATCGTGATGTCTCCGTGGAACATCAGAAACATCAGCACCAGCGGCATCACCGTGCTGACGAAGAAGCCGACACCTACACGCCCCATCAGTCCTATATGTTTCATACCCACACTCTCCTGTCTTCATCTTCTTCCATTCTACATAATTCTATCATAATTTCCATATGTTATGAATTTGTGAAGTGAATCTCAGTAACGGGGCGGCAACTGGATACCTGTTTTACGAAAAGGCCCATCCCGTTCGGGATGGGCCTTTTATAAAGCTCACTATGCAGACTTAGAATGCGAGCTTCTCCTCGAAGTAGCTCTTCAGCTGATCGATCGGGATACGCTCCTGTGCCATGGAATCACGCTCACGGATGGTGACGCAGTGATCGTTCTCAGAATCGAAATCATAGGTTACGCAGTACGGTGTACCGATCTCATCCTGTCTTCTGTAACGCTTACCGATGTTTCCACGGTCGTCGTACTCGACGTTCCAGTACTTCGCAAGCTCATCATGGATGGCCTGTGCCGGCTCTGCCAGCTTCTTCGAAAGCGGAAGGATACCCACCTTTACAGGTGCGATAGCCGGATGGAAACGAAGGACAGTACGCTCATCACCGCCCTCGAGCTCCTCGACATCATATGCTGCGCAGAGGAAGGCAAGGGTGACACGATCGGCACCGAGGGACGGCTCAACGACATATGGGATGTAGTGAGAATTGGTCTCCTCATCGAAGTAAGTCATATCCTGACCAGATGTGTTCTGATGCTGTCCGAGATCGTAATCGGTTCTGTCCGCGATACCCCAGAGCTCGCCCCAGCCGAACGGGAACGTGAACTCGATATCCGTGGTTGCCTTCGAATAGAAGCAGAGCTCCTCCGGAGAGTGGTCTCTCGCACGAAGCATATCCTTCGGAATACCGAGAGAAAGCAGCCAGTTAAGGCAGAACTGCTTCCAGTATGCAAACCACTCGAGGTCCGTATCCGGCTTACAGAAGAACTCCAGCTCCATCTGCTCGAACTCTCTCGTACGGAAGGTGAAGTTACCCGGTGTAATCTCGTTACGGAAAGACTTACCGATCTGACCGATACCGAACGGAAGCTTCTTACGGGAAGAACGCTGTACGTTCTTGAAGTTTACGAAGATACCCTGTGCGGTCTCCGGACGGAGATATACAGCATTCTTCGCATCCTCCGTAACACCCTGGAAGGTCTTAAACATGAGGTTGAACTGACGGATACCGGTGAAGTTATGCTTACCGCAGGTAGGACATGGAATCTGATGCTCCTCGATGAACGCCTCCATCTCTTCCTTCGACATCGCATCCGCGGAACCACCGATATCGATACCGTTCGCCTCTGCGAAATCCTCGATCAGCTTATCTGCACGGAAACGCTCGTGACACTCCTTACAGTCCATCAGCGGATCGGAGAAGGATGCGAGATGTCCGGATGCGACCCAGGTCTGCGGGTTCATCAGGATCGCGCAGTCGATACCGACGTTATATTTGGATTCCTGGATAAACTTCTTCCACCAGGCTCTCTTTACGTTGTTCTTTAACTCAACGCCGAGATTGCCGTAGTCCCAGGTATTTGCGAGACCACCGTAGATCTCAGAACCCGGATAAACAAAACCTCTTGACTTCGCAAGAGAAACGATGGTGTCCATGGTGTAATTCTTTGGCATGTTTTCCTCTTTCTGTCGCCGGAGTGCGACCAAGAATAAAGTGAATCAGTACTGCGCCGATGGGCGCTTTTTCAAACTATACATCGAGACCGCTGAAAAATCCAGCCCCTGCCTGTTTTTGCGTCCGTACAAACCGACGTCGTGTCACAGTGCCTTCAGGATGTCGAGCGAACGGAAGTGATACGGCAGCGCATCCCGCATCAGTACATCGACGTTCTGCGAGAACTCGATGAGCACGCCCGGCGTCAGCGTGAAGGTATAGAGCTTCGTAAGCGGCGACTCCAGCACATACTGCCAGGCGTAGCAGCAGGCATCGGAGGCCTCCAGTGGCGGAAGCTCCGTGTATTCTCCATTTAAAAGGAGCATCCGAAGCTCATAGATCCGCCGCACCAGCTCGTTCGGGATGCTCTCCTTCAGAATCGCACGCAGCGAAAGATAGATGAGGTTTACCATCTCCTCTGCCGGAAGGTTCTCCTGCGCGATCACATCGGCGAGCTCCAGCAGATACGAGCCGTAGCAGGCATGGACGAGATCGAGGGCGATATCCTCGAAGTACTCGTTTACCTTCACCGAACGGAGATTATAGCCGGCCTTTCCCTTCGTCACACTAAACGCACCGAAGACGAAATTCCGTGTCGCCGCCATGAGCGGGGAGCCCGGCTTCTTCGCGCCCGACGCCCAGACGGTGATCTTTCCCTGCTCCTTCGTGAGAACACTCAGCCGCTTATCAAAATCACGGGACGATGCCGAGTTCAGCACCAGCCCGTGAAAAACAAACTCCTCCTGCATGGCGCTCAGGTCTCGTCCTTAAAGCCGTAGTTCTTCAGGAAGGTATCCGAATCACGCCAGTCCTTTCGTACCTTGACGAACAGCTGGAGATTCACCTTATCCTCCGTCATACGCTCGATCTGGATACGGGCACCGGTACCGATACGCTTCAGCATCGCACCGCCCTTTCCGATGATGATGCCCTTATGCGCATCCCGCTCGCAGACGATGGTCGCCTTGATGTCCCAGATGCCGGTCTTCCGCTGGTGCATCTCATCGATCAGCACCGCGATGCCATGCGGTACCTCATCCTTCAGCTTTCGGAGCGCCTGCTCACGGATCAGCTCACCCGCGATCTCACGCATCGTCTGGTCGGTCACGGTATCCTCATCATAGTAACGAGGCCCCTCCGGAAGGTACTGGAAAATCACCTTCTTCAGTTCGTCAATGTTTCGGGCCCGCGCTGCAGAGACCGGAACGATCTCTGTGAACTCCATAAGGTCACGATACTTCTCGATGGCCGCTGTCAGCTCGACCGCCGGGTCCTTCAGGGTATCGATCTTATTGATCACGAGGATCTTCGGCTTATCGTACTTCTTCATCACCTCCGCGATGTGCTGCTCGCCGGCACCGATATAGGTAGTCGGCTCCACGAGCCAGACGATGACATCGACATCCTCGAGGGTCTTCTCTGCCACATGGTCCATGTACTCGCCGAGCTTGTTGGCCGCCTTATGAATACCCGGTGTGTCGAGAAAGATGATCTGCCCGCGCTCGTCGTCATATACCGTCTGGATACGGCCACGGGTCGTCTGCGGCTTCTCCGAGGTGATGGCGATCTTCTGGCCGATCACGTGATTCATCAAGGTTGATTTTCCTACATTCGGGCGCCCCACGAGCGCCACAAAGCCTGTCTTGATCATTTAAAAAGCTCCTCTGTCGTCAGGAAGAGATCCTGATGTGCATCGATTTCTGTTCCACTGCCGATCGTGCATCCCGCACCGGTCGCCAGCATCGCCTCCACATAGTCCGAAAGCGCGCGGATATCCTCTACCGTCGTCGCGAGCACCTGGTCGCGCTCTTGCTGCAGCATCTCGTTCGACACATGGGAGAGGAAAGCGCTGACGCTGAGGGCGGCAACATTGGCGTTCGTACGTGGCGTATCCAGCTCACTGATGGCACCGATGATGTACTTCGTCATATCCCGCTCACTCGCGCTGAAGCTCCGGATATACGCTGGAAGCGCCTCATAGCAGTCCAGGGTCTCCTGGAGGTGCGGATCCCGGTAGGAGCAAAGATAGCCCTCACCGGAGCGGCCGAAGCCGGCCATGCAGCCATAGGCACCACCCTTCACACGGAGATGAAGCCAGAGATAGTCGTAGTTCAGAATCACCTTCAGTACACGAAGCGCACCGGTATACGGATGCTTCGTCGGATCGTACCAGCCGGCCCGGGCGACATAGTTTACCTGGGACGGGGTTCGGAAGCCCTCGTTCCGGCTACCGTGAAGGATGAGCTGCGGCTTCTCTTCATCGGCTTCTGTATGGATACCGGCGATATAGTCTGCATCCAGTACCTCGCGGAGCAGCTCCTTCTCGCGAAGATCACGGCGGTAGTTCTCCTTCCATGTCGGATAGATCTGCTCGAACGCCGCGATGCCCTGCGGCTCTGCCGTCATCGACACAAACATGTGCTCGAGGCGGAACAGCTTATCTGCGATCTCCCAGAGCTTCCGGCTGAGGGCCTGTGGATCCTTCTGGAAATCTTCGCTGATCTTCGTGATGAAGCGGTAGTAGCTGATGCCGCCCACGAGGTCCTGATATCGTCCGGTGCCCGAGAAACAGGCGCTTGCGCGATTCACGGCATAGCTGTGGCCGGCGCTCTCGATCTTCATCCGCTCCCGGGAGCGGGCCTCCGCGAGGATCTCCGCCATCCGCTTCGTATCCTCGAACTTCGTCGTATGCAGGATCTCACGGATCAGCGCGAGGACACGGTCCAGGTGCTCATAGAGCAGCTTCACCTCCACACTGAAGATGCCGGTATAGTGCTGATAGTGATCGAGGTCCGGATACGCGTTCATATCGAAGTTCATGCCACCGGTATGCAGCAGAACATCTGATGACAGGTCCTGGAAGCTGTGCTGCTTCGTATCCATATACGCGAGCACGGTCTTCAGGAAACCAGCGTACGGCAGCTCCTCCTCGGTGAGGCACTGCGTGTTGAAATTCAGGCGGAGATACATCACGCCGCGGGTATCCCGGCTCGTCTCGAGCAGCAGGGTATCCTCCACCCGCTTCTCCTCCCAGTGGTAGCGCTCGGCCTGCTTTCCGATATCGGAGATGCTGAGCAGTGGAAGCTTCCGGAGGTTTTCGTCAGAGGTCGGTTCTTCCTGATACGCCTTCAGTGCCTTCGTCTGTTCAATGCAGGCGATCCGTTCTGCCGGTGTCATACTGTTTTTCAGTGTCGCCAGCTTCTTCTCGAGCGCCTGCTCCCGCTTCTCGGTGAGCCCACGCTCCGGCTTACAGATCACGAGGGCCGCATGTGGCTGGTCGAGGAGGCACTCGGCGATCAGCTTCTCGAAGTAGCCATGCTTCGCATCCTCACGGAGCTCCTGATAGCACTGCGTACAGAACAGATACTCCCATGGTTCCCGACCATAGAGCCAGGTGTCCATCGCCGTCAGTGCATAGACGAGGCCCTTCGGTGAACGTCCGTAGTCCGCCTCACGGTACTGGAACTCATCATGATTGATGGCGGCGAGGATCGCCTGCTGGTCGAGGCCCTCCTTCACCAGCTTCCGAAGGGTCGTGTCGATGATGGAGAGGAAACGCTTCTTATCCTTCGCATCCGCACCCTTCGCACAGACAGAAAAATACGGCTGGCGGATACCATCCTCGAAACCGCCGAAGATATCATCGCCGATGCCGGCCTCGACGAGGGCCTGCTTGAGCGGCGCGCCCGGTGAGGACAGCAGCACATAGTCCAGGATATCGAGGGCGAGGTTACGCTTATTATCGAGGGCATCCACCACGACGTTCCAGGCGAGGTAGGTGTTTTTCGTGAGCGGCTCATGCGCGCCGACGGAATACGAGATTTCCTCCTCGTGGAGCTGGGTGAATGCCGGCTGCAGCGGGATGTCGGAATCCGGATCGATCGCATCGTACGCCGAGAGGTAGGCCTCATCGAGCCACGCGAGCTTCTTCTCCATATCCATATCGCCATACAGGATGATGTAGGCGTTAGACGGATGATAGTAGCGCGCATGGAACGCGCGGAACTGATCGAAGCTGAGCTCCGGGATCACCGCCGGATCACCGCCGGACTCGTGGCCGTAGCAGGTATCCGGGAACAGGGCGTTCATGATGTAGCGCTCGAGCACCGACTCCGGGTTCGAGAAGACACCCTTCATCTCGTTGTAGACGACGCCGTTATAGCGAAGCGCATCCTCTTCGTCCATCATCTCATAGTGCCAGCCCTCCTGCTGGAGGATACGCGGATCCTCGACGCAGTTCGGATGGAACACCGCATCGAGGTAGACATCCATCAGATGTTCGAAGTCCTTCTCGTTACGGGACGCCACCGGATACACGGTCTTATCCGGGTAGGTCATCGCGTTCAGGAATGTGTTGAGGGAGCCCTTCGCGAGCTCCACAAACGGATCCTTCAGCGGAAACTTCGCAGAGCCGCACAGCACGGAGTGCTCCGTGATGTGGGCCACGCCGGTGCTGTCCTCCGCCGGGGTTCGAAAGGCGATACTGAAGACCTTATTGTCATCCGTGTTCTTCATGGTAAAGATGCGGGCACCGCTCTTCGTATGGCGGTAGATGCACGCATCGGTCGAAAGTTCATCGATTCTTCTGGTCTCGATCAGCTCATAATTCTTCATTCAGCTTCCTCTTTTTCTATATATTTCCGATCAGACGATCCTTGAAGACCGCGATGGCTTCCCGCACGCTCAGGTGAACGAGCATCAGCTCGCTCGTCTCGGTCGCCATCGGACAGGCATCCGGATAGCCGAAGCGCGCCGCGATGCGGCAGGCCCGGAAGAGATTAAACTCGGAGGTGATGATCCCGAGGGTGATCGGCTTCTCCTCCCCCAGGATGACCTCGATTTCCTCCCCGTCTGTACCGCGCAGTGGCACCATCAGTCCCGGGTGGGTCTTCGCTCTTTCCCGGAGACGGGCCTCCTGGTCCTGCTGTATCGTTCGAAGCGAGAAGCCGATCTTCTCCTGCGTGGAGTGGGAGTAGAACTCGAGCAGAAGACGGTTCTCCGGGATGCCGGCCTTAATCATGTAGTAGTACATGACCGTCGCTTCGGTGCTTCGATCATAATCGCTCCGGCCGCCGGACAGCACGAAGATGGTGTCCGGATTTTCCTTCGCGTAGGCGACGGCACAGTCCAGGCGCTTCTTCAGGGACGGTGAGATCCGGTTATCGACGAGGTCCGTCCCCATCACGATCACATAGTCGAGGTTCTTCTGCTCGACCGTATGTGCGTTAAAGAAGATCGTGCCGAGAAGGGCCAGCAGGACCAGCATCCAGAGACCATAGCTCGTAAAGATGAACACGAAAGGGCCTGGATGTATCCGCTTCTTCTCCCGCTGTTTCCTGCGGACATAGCGTACCAGTGCAAACATAAGAAACTGGACCGCTGCAAAAAGCGGCCAGAACCATAGAAAGCTGGTCAGTCCATGAATCATGATGATCGCGATCACATACAGCAGGGCCGCGACCCCCAGAACGATGAAGATTCCTTCCATACGCGTTAGTCAAGCGCCTGCTTCTCAGCGCTTTCCTTTCTGATGATATCGCCGGCCTCCGGCGCTGTACTGAAACGCACCTTCAGCTGCTGACAGGCGTGCGGGCAGGATGCCTGTGCAACATCGGTCGCCGCATCCCGGATCTCCAGCACCGTGATCGGCAGATCCCGGCCATCCGGCTTCATGATCTCGAGCTGCTCTCCCACCGAGAACTTGTTTTTCTGCTCGAGGTAGCTCCACCCCTCTGCATCGCTCTCACGGATCGTGCCGAGGTAGACCGAACCAGTCACATAGGTGTTACTGTCATAGATATGATCATCCTGCGTCGGACGTCCATAGTAGAAGCCCGTCGTAAACTCACGGTAGGTGCACTTCGCGATCTCCTGCTTATACCACTCCATGTGGGCGCGGTACTTCTCCTCGCTCTCCTTATAATCATCGATGGCCTTGCGATAGGTCCGTGCGACGGTTGCGACATAGAGTGCCGTCTTCATACGGCCCTCGATCTTCAGTGAATCGATGCCGGCCTCGATCAGCTCCGGGATATGCTCGATCATGCAGAGATCCTTCGAGTTAAAGATATAGGTGCCGCGCTCGTTCTCAACCACCGGAAAATACTCACCCGGACGGGTCTCCTCGACGAGACTGTACTTCCAGCGACACGGATGTGTGCAGGCACCCCGGTTCGCATCGCGGCCGGTCAGGAAATTACTCAGCATGCAGCGTCCGGAATAGGACATGCACATCGCACCATGCACGAAGGCCTCGATGTCCATCTCCTCCGGAATATGACGACGCAGCTCCCGGATCTCGTTCAGGCTTAATTCACGTGCACAGACGACGCGCTTCGCGCCGAGCTGCCACCAGAAGAGGAAAGTCTGCCAGTTCGTGTTGTTCGCCTGGGTCGAGATATGCAGCTCGATGGACGCCGGAAGGACCTCCTTCGCGATCATAAACACACCCGGGTCCGCGATCAGCACCGCATCGATGCCGGTCTCCGCCAGCTCCCGGAAGTAGGTACGCACACCATCGAGGTCATAATTATGGGCGAAGATGTTCGCGGTGACGAAAACCTTCACCTGATGTGCATGTGCGTAGGCGACACCCTCGCGGATCTCCTCCAGTGTGAAGTTTTTTGCATTGGCCCGAAGACCGAAGGCCTCACCGCCTAAGTAAACGGCATTCGCACCATAGTTCACGGCGGTCTTTAATACGTCCAGCGAACCTGCCGGAATCAAAAGCTCTGTTTCTTTCAGCATATGCTCTCTCCATCTATCTGACATTCATCTCTTCGATGTGCATCCATCGGACACTCATCTATGCGACGTTTATCTATGTGTTTTATCTTCGAACACTGATCGACACGCCATCGCCGACCGGCAGGATCGCGGTTTCCAGTGCCTCTTCATGCTTCAAGCGGAAGAGATACTCCCGCATGCGGGTATGGATGGTGCGGTCCCTCCGCTCCACCTGGTAGCGGCTCTCGATGATGCTGCCGTCCTGCAGGATGTTGTCGCTGACGAGCACGCTGCCCGGCGACATCAGTCGGAGGATGTCCGGCAGCCAGACGATATACTGTGCCTTCGCCGCATCCATAAATATAAAATCGAAGTGCTGCCCCTCCTCGACCAGACGCCGGAGCAGTGCACCCGCATCCTCCGGAACCAGCGTGATGCGATCCCGGTACGGGCTGCGCGCGAAGTTCTGTGTCGCTGCTTCGATTCTCGGCGGATAGCTCTCCACCGTCAGCATCTCCGCCTGCCCGTCGCAGGCTTCTTCCATGCAGAGGGCGGAGTAGCCGACCGCCGCACCGATCTCCAGGATCCGCTTCGGTCGAAGCATCCTCATGAAACACTTAAGAAGCGCCGCCGTTTCATCCCGGATAATCGGGATTTCCGCTGCGAGCGCTTCTGCTCTGATGGTTTCAAGAAGCTCGCTACGATCCGGTTCCAGTGAATGAATATAATTCACAAGCCGTTCATCCGTAATCAAGGGTTCTTTTCCTCACGATCTGCTGTTGTCATGGCACGGGCCGCATCCTGCTGGATGAGGTTTTCATCCTCCGTACCGCCGATGATTTCCGTACCGTCCGCAGCGGTCTCTTCCGCTGCCGCCGTACTTTCCTGTGCTGCCAGCAGATTCTTATCCGCCAGCTCCTTGTTCTTCGTGCCCTCCTGATTCAGGTGCTCGATGATGTCGACCACCGTCATCGACGGGCTCAGTGTATAGCTTCCCGGTTCGATCTCGAGTTCATAAAGATGTGCCTGCAGCACGAAGGCCTGACGGTGATCGATCAGCCCGGCCTCCTCCAGGTCCTTCGCTAGCTGGTCCAGGCTCTCGCCATCGGTGATGACGAACTCCTGCTCCGGTGCACCAGGACCGGCCAGGGCATGCTCATAGAACAGCCCGTGACCATAGCTGTACGCCACCCGGATCCCCTGCAGCAGCAGGAAAACGATGACTGCAATCAGAATAACGCGCCAGGCCATGCCGGTGATGAAGCCGGCTGTCCTGGACACGGAATCGTTTCGGCGCATGCCTTAAACCTCCATAATGATCGGAAGGATCACCGGATCACGCTTGATCTTCTTCCAAAGGAAGTCAGACAGCGAATCCTTGATGATATTTTTAATCTTGCCCCAGTCGTTTACATGACGTACGAGGCAGTCATCGACCGCATCCTGCACCTGAACACGTGCCTCCTCCATGAGGTCCTCGGACTCCCGTACATAGACGAAGCCACGCGACACGAGATCCGGACCAGCCAGCAGGTGACCCGAATACTTCTCGAGCGTCAGTACGACGACGATGATACCGTTCTGCGCCAGGTTCTGACGATCGCGGATGACGATGTTTCCGACATCGCCGACACCGAGACCATCGACGAAGACGCCGCCGGCCTGGACATGATCCTTGATCAGTGCCTCCGACTTCCCGCTTCGTGTCGTCAGCTCGAGTACGTCACCGTTCTCGATCATGAGACAGTGGTCACGCTCGACACCGACGGAGGCTGCGAGACGTGATGCGGTATCACGCATATGGTACTCGCCGTGGATCGGAATCGCGAACTCCGGCTTGACGAGCGAGTACAGGAGCTTAAGGTCCTCACCGCAGGCATGGCCGGATACATGGGTATCCTGCAGGATGACCTGTGCATGAAGCATACTCAGCTCGTTGATGACCTTATCCACCGCGAGCTCGTTACCAGGGATCGGGTGCGATGAAAGCACGACGACATCGTTCGGCTTGATATGCACCTTCCGGTGCATACCGCTCGCCATACGGCTCAGTGCCGCCATGGACTCACCCTGGGATCCGGTCGTGATCAGTACGGTCTGCTCATCCGGATAGTTCTTCAGCTCATCGATGCTGATGAGGGTACCCTCCGGGATATCGATATAGTGAAGCTCGGACGCTACGGTGATGACGTTCACCATGGAACGGCCCTCCACCACGACCTTCCGCTTATACTTCGCGGCGGTGTTGATGATCTGCTGTACACGATCGACGTTCGACGCAAAGGTCGCCACGATGATACGGTTCTGCTGGTGCTCAGCGAAGATACGCTCGAAGGTGCCCCCGACGGTGCGCTCCGACATCGTAGATCCCGGCTTCTCCGCGTTCGTCGAATCGGACATCATCGCCAGGACGCCTTCCTTACCGAGCTCAGCGAAGCGCTGCAGATCGATCGGATCACCGAAGACCGGTGTATAGTCGACCTTGAAGTCGCCGGTGTGAACGATGGTGCCGGCCGGCGTGAAGATCGCGAGCGCGGCTGCATCCTGAATGGAGTGATTCGTCTTGATGAACTCCACCTTGATATCGCCGAAATCGACGGTATCACCGAAGGCCTGTACGTTCAGCTTCACCAGACGGTCGAGACCGCGCTCACGCAGCTTTCCCTCGATGAGTGCAAGCGTCAGACGTGTTCCATACACCGGCACGTTGATCTGCTGCAGAACATATGGCAGTGCACCGATGTGGTCCTCATGTCCGTGGGTGATGACGAAGCCCTTAATCTTCGACATGTGGCTCTTCAGATAGGAGATGTCCGGGATGACCAGGTCGATGCCCAGCATATCGTTGGACGGAAAAGCCAGACCGCAGTCCACGATGATGATGCTGTCATCACTCTCAAACGCGGTAATGTTCATGCCGATCTGATCGAGTCCGCCGAGCGGAATGATCTTAATGCTGCCGTTCTTCTTCATCTGTACTTCATCCGACTTCTTTCTTCTGCTGCTGCGGTGGTTTCGGCTGGCGCTCTTATGCTGTTCCGGCACCTCCACGACTGCCTCGGCTGCAGATGCCGCTGCACTCACCATGTTCTCATGTGTCTCGGATTTTCGTGTGCTTCGTCTCCGTGTGGAGCTCCGCTTCGCTGCAGCTGCCTCTTCCTTCACCGCACTGTCCGCTGCTGCACTCTGCAGAGCGACTGCGCTTTCAGCGCCCTGCGTGTTCTCTCTGCCCTTCGTGGACGGGCGTCTCCGTCTGCGGTGGGTCGGACGCTTCGCCGCCTCGCCGGTATGAAGCTCTGCGCTATTTACTTCTTTTACTTCTTTTACTTCTGCTGCCTTCTCTCCGGCAGTGTGCTCATGATTTCTCAATCGTTATACCTTCTCCTTCCAGGAGCGCAGAAAAGATCTGCATCAACGCTTCGGATTCCTGATCATCTACGAACTCGTAGTCTGCCTCTGCATCCTCCGGGCCGGAAACGTCCTTCATGACGTAGCACTCGCCGTCCTCACCCTCCGGTGCATCCGTAACCAGAATATAGTTCACGCCCTGGACGGTCGTCTCTTCCAGGATCTCGAGTTCCAGATTTCCATCTTCTGATGTCAGTCGGATAGTATTTTCCATGTCCGCTCCTTTGTCATGTTCATGGCCGCATCCGCGCGGAAGCCCGGCATGCGACGTCGATTTTATCCTTGAAGGGTCTCAGCCCCTCAGATACTGTTCCAGGATGAGCTGTGCGGCGACCTGATCGATCACCTTCTTCTGCTCACTCCGCGGGATACCACTCTGATCGAGTATCTCCTCCGCCTCCATCGTGGTGAGGCGCTCATCGGTAAACTCGATCGGAACCGCCACACGAAGCTTCAGCTTCTCTGCGAAGTCTCTCGTTTTCGCTGCACGATCCCCCTCGGTATCATCCATATTAAGAGGCAGTCCCATCACGATTTTCTCGATCTGGTACTGCTCGACGATTTCTGCAATTTCAGACAGGGTCTGCCGAAGCTTCGACTCCCGGTCCCGCTGGATGGTCTTATACGGCTGTACCGTCATGCCGAGGGCATCGGTCATCGCGACGCCGACGGTCTTCGAGCCGTAATCGAGTCCCAGTATTCTCATAAATGCTTATCCTATCCGTATGTTCTGAGTGGATGCCGCCCCGCGCAGGACCCTTCACAGGCCCCCTCTGCCGGGATACCGGCCGCCTCTTTTCATCACCCAAAAAGAGTCTGTCCCACAGGACAGACTCTTCATCATCAACACACTACCTGCTCAGCTTCGCGTCCACGTACGTCTTCATCAGCTCTTCGATGATCTCGTCGCGTTCTACCTTCATAATCAGGCTTCTCGCCCCCTTATGGCTGGTAATGTACGTCGGATCTCCCGACATAATGTATCCAACGATCTGATTAATCGGATTATAGCCCTTTTCCGTGAGTGCCTCATAGACACGGGCCAGAACCTCTGTCACATCCAGATCGTACTCCTGCATCGGTCGGATAATCTGTGTACTGCCTAAATCATTCATTTTGTCACGTCCTCTTAATAACTCAATTAATTTTATAACATTTATAAAACCAATGCAAGTACGCATCCTCCACAGATTTCCTGTCCACATACCTGCATTATTTGGCCGATTTTACAAGCTCCCTCCGCTGCATCCGAAAGCGGAATCAGATAGCGCACATAGCAGCGGTTATAGCCACGAAGATACGGGTGCCCCTCGATCTGTACGATTTCCTCCGGAATCACATCCTCGTTCCGGCCGATAAAGCGGCGGCGGAAGGCCTCGGATTGCTGCGCATCGAGCTTCATCAGGCGTTCGGAGCGTTCGGACTTCACGCGATCCGTCAGCTGCGCCGGCATACGGTCGGCTGCCGTCCCCTGCCGCCGGCTGTACTTGAAGACATGCAGCTCGTAGAAGCCGATCTCCTCGACGAAGCGGCAGGAATCCTCGAAATCTGCTTCGCTCTCCCCCGGGAAGCCGACGATGACATCCGTTGTGATCGCCACCTCCGGCCAGGCTGCACGAAGCAGCGCGACCGAGTGACGGAAGGCTGCCGTATCATAGTGCCGGTTCATCGCGGCCAGGATGCGGTCTGAACCACTCTGAAGTGAAAGGTGAAAATGCGGGCACAGCTCCGGGATCCTCCGAAGCTCCTCAACGAACGACTCCGTGATGATACGCGGCTCGAGGCTACCGAGACGAACCCGCGCGATGCCCGGCACAGCCGCCACCGCACGGATCAGCGCGAGGAGATGCACCGACGGAATCTCATGGTTCATCGCATATTCATAGTTTGCATGATCGAAATCGAGGCCGTAGGAAGAGAGGTGGATGCCGGTCAGCACGACCTCGTGATAGCCGCGACGGGCGAAATCCGTGACCTCCTTCACCGTGTCTTCGATGGAACGCGAGCGGATGCGCCCGCGCACGTATGGGATGATGCAGTAGGCACAGAACTGGTTGCAGCCATCCTGCACCTTGATGAAGGCGCGTCCCTGGTCGGCGATCTCGCCGGCCCGGAGCTCCGCGTACGGCTGTGGCGCTGCGATATCCGACACGAAGCAGGCGGCGTTCGATCTGTCCGCCTGCGCCTGGTCGATCACCGAAGGCCGGTCGGCAGCGTCCGCTGACGAAGCGACGGACACATGAAGCTCTGGATCGGTATATACGCGCCGGTCGTCTGCATTGGCACTGGAAGCGCGGAGTGACGCCGGAAGCCTGTCCGGGTGGGTCATCCAGTACGTCTCGAGAATCGGCAGCAGACGGCCCTTCTCCTGATTACCGACGAGGATATCCACAGCGGTATCCATCTGAAGCTCCGCAGCGCGCGCCTGCACATAGCAGCCGGCCGCGATCACGACGGCATCCGGATTCATGCTGCGGGCCTTATGAATCATCTGCCGTGACTTCCGATCGGCGATGTTCGTGACGGAACAGGTATTGATGATATAGATGTCGGCTGCGGCGCTCTCCCAGGGCACGATCCGGATGCCGGCACGGCGGAGCTCCTCGAGCATCGCATCCGCTTCATAGGCATTGACCTTACAGCCCAGATTATGCAGGGCCGCTGTTAATTTAAAGTATTCCATTCTATTGACTTTTGATAAGCGTTTTCCTAAAATTAGTTTGTGCTGTGAATATTATTTTAAGGAGGACTAAATCGTGAAAACCGTTCGTATCTCGCTTAATTCTATCGATAAAGTAAAGTCTTTTGTTAATGAGCTCGTGAAGTTCACTGACGTTGACTTCGACCTCGTATCAGGCCGCTATGTAATCGATGCGAAGTCCATCATGGGTATCTTCTCCCTGGACCTCAGCAAGCCGATCGATCTGAACATTCACGCGGACGCAGGTCGCATGGATGAGATCGTCAATGCGCTGACACCTTACATCATCGCGCAGTAATCGTATCATTAAGCTGATAAATTAACAAGTATCATGATGAGTGCGCGCTGTTCGGTGCGTACTCATTTTTTGTCCGGCGGGCACGGTGCGGATGGCATCGGCGGCTCGCTTCATCCATGTACAGAAAGAGGTTTTATGCAGTATCAGAGCTTTCTCATCAAGTATGCGGAGATCGGCACGAAGGGGAAGAATCGTTATATCTTCGAGGATGCCCTCGTGCATGACATCCGGAAGAAGCTGGAGCGCGTCGAGGGTGAGTTCCGTGTCACCCGTGAGCGCGGGCGTATCTATGTAACGGCGAAGTCGGAGAACTATGACTATGAAGAGACCGTGGATGCACTTCAGCACGTCTTCGGTATCGTCGGCATCTGCCCGATGATCCAGATGGAGAACACACATGACTATCGTGCGATCAGTGATCAGGTGCTTACATACTTCGGCGAGGTCTACGGTGATCGTAAGCTGACCTTCAAGTGCCGCACGACCCGTGCCGATAAGGAGTTCCCGATGAGCTCCACGGAAATCGACGCCGAGCTCGGCTACGATATCCTGACGAAGTACCCGAACACCACCGTCGATGTACACCATCCGGATGTGCTGCTGCATGTCGAGATCCGTCAGTATGTCAATATCTTCTCCGAGGTGCTTCCGGGTGCCGGCGGTATGCCGCTCGGTACGAACGGTAAGGCGATGCTCTGCCTCTCCGGCGGCATCGACAGCCCGGTGGCCGGCTACATGATTTCACGTCGTGGTGCCGTGCTCGAGGCGACCTACTTCCATGCACCGCCATACACCTCCGAGCGTGCGAAGCAGAAGGTCGTGGATCTGGCCAATGAAGTCGCCCGCTACACAGGACCGATCGCGCTGCATGTCGTCAACTTCACAGATATCCAGCTGAAGATCTACGAGGAGTGCCCGCACGAGGAGCTGACGATCATCATGCGTCGTTATATGATGCGTATCGCCGAGGCCATCGCCGAGAAGCGAAACTGTATCGCACTCATCACCGGCGAGTCCATCGGTCAGGTTGCGAGCCAGACCATGCAGTCCCTCGTCTGCACGAACGAGGTCTGCCATCTTCCGGTCTATCGTCCGGTCATCGCCTTCGATAAGCAGGAGATCATCGATATCGCCCAGAAGATCGGCACGTATGAAACCTCCATCGAGCCGTTCGAGGACTGCTGCACCATCTTCGTCGCGAAGCATCCGGTCACGAAGCCGGTGCCGGAGAAGATCCGCGCTTCCGAGCAGATCGTGTATGACGCGATGATCCCGATGGTTGAAAAGGCAGTGAATGAAGCTGAGCTCATCTGGTGTAACGGCAAGTAAAACCATACCCATATACATATCCGTATCGGCAGTGCATCCGCCTTCCGATACGGTCAGAAAAAGGCGTCCCGCAAAGAGTGGGGCGCCTTTTTGATGTGTTTTCATCCTGCATGTTCTGATGTGTTTCGGCTGTGATTATCTACGGCGTGCGGTCACATTGACCCACTCGCCCTGGTGGTTGACTTCCAGTACCTCCCAGATGTCCTCATGCTGGCGGAAAGCCTCGAGGACCTCTGCCTCACGCTGGTCGAGGATACCGGAGGTGATGAAGAGGCCATCCTTCTTAAGGAGTGGTCCCACCTCACCGGTAAGCAGTACGATGACCGGTGCCAGGATGTTCGCCACCACGATGTCGTACTTTCCGAGACCCATCCGGGTCTTGATATCCTCATCGCCGATGACATTGCCCACCACCATATCGAAGCAGCTCTCCGGGAGCCCGTTCGCCTGCAGATTATCGTGTACCGCCGGAACGGCTTCCTCATCGAGGTCCGTTCCGTAAACATGGCCGGCGCCGAGCTTCAGCGCGGTGATGCCGAGGATACCGGAGCCTGTACCGATGTCCGCGATTTCATCACCTGCCTGCATGTACTTCTGCAGCTGGCGGATGCAGAGCTGGGTGGTCTCATGCATGCCAGTGCCGAAGGCGGTTCCTGGATCGATCTCGATGACGAGCTTATCCTTATCCTCCTCCGGAACCTCCTCCCAGGTCGGCTTGATCAGGAGATCCCCGACGGTAAACGGGTGGAAGAAGGTCTTCCAGTTATTGATCCAGTCCTTATCCTCTGTATCGGAGGTATCGATCGTGCCGAGGCCGATGTCGACATACTGCTTCATCTCATCGAGGGTTTCCTGCACCTCCTGAAGCAGCTTCTTCAGCTCCTGCGGAGTATAGACGTTCGAGGTGTTCGGCATGTAGCTGGCGTCGACCGATGGATCCTCCATCATCTTCTGTACCTTCGTGAGACGGTCCTGCTTCTGCTCCGGATCCAGCACCTCGACATAGAAGCTTACCTCCGCCGTGCCATCATCCGGTCCGATCTCCGGCAGGATATCGATAAACATCCCCTTCGTATCCTCCTCGGACAGCGGGATGCGATCCTCGATCTGTACACCATCGATACCGAGCTCTGCCAGGTTTGCACTGAGGATGTCCTCCGCTTCGGTGGTCGTATGAATCGTAAATTTTCTCCAGATCATCTTCTACTCTCTTTCTGTAAATTCACTTTTTGTGTTATAAAGGGCACTTCGATTTTCAGGTCAGAATCGTGTAAAGCGACGAAGCACCGGAAGCAGCTCGCGGAGCGCATCCATGCAGATATCGACCTCTTCCTTCGTATTTTCGGCACCGAAGGAGAAACGGATCGTGGAGTCCAGCAGCTCCGGCTTCACACCGATCGCCTTCAGGGCACCGGAAATACCCGGGTGATTGCTGGAGCAGGCACTGCCGGAGCTGACATAGATGCCCTTCTCCTCGAGTGCATGCAGCAGTACCTCCGCACGCACCTTCTCGAAGGATACCGAGAGAATATTCGGCGCGGACAGTGCGCCGCGCTCGGAATTGATGGTGACACCCTCGAGGGTTTCCAGGGAATCGATGAAGTAGTCCTTCAGTGCCTCGAGGGAAGCCCTGTTCTCCTCCAGATGCGCGCAGGCCATCTCGGCCGCGAGACCGAGGCCGGCGATGCCCGGGACATCATGCGTTCCGGAACGCATGTCCTCCTGCTGACCGCCGCCATAAATCAGCGGGCGCAGGCGGATCTTCTCGTCCTTATAGAGGAAGCCGACCCCCTTCGGACCATGCAGCTTATGACCGGATACCGACATCATATCGACATGCTGCAGCTTCGGACGAAGCGGAATCTTGCCATAGGCCTGGATCGCATCCGTATGGAACCAGGTATTCGGATTACACTCCTTCACGACACGTCCGATCTCCTCGATCGGCTCGATCGCGCCCATCTCGTTGTTCACGGTCATGATCGTCACCAGGATGGTATCCGGGCGGATCGCCGCACGAAGATCATCGAGGGAGATGTGTCCCTTCGCATCCACCGGAAGATAGGTCACCTCATAGCCGAGCTCGACGAGCACATCCAGCGGACGGTAGATCGCTGCATGCTCGAACGCGGAAGAGATGATATGCTTTCCCTGCTTCCGCTTCGCCATCGCCGTCCCGAAAATCACGGTATTGTTTGACTCCGTGCCGCCGGAGGTGAAGAAGATCTCCTTCGGCTTCACCTTCAGCGTCGCAGCCACCTGCTCCCGCGCATGACGGAAATACTTCTCGGCATCGAAGCCCTTCGTGTGCTTCGAGGACGGATTTCCGTAATCCTCGGTCAGGGTCTTCATCATCAGCTCCACGACCTCCGGATACGGCTTCGTCGTTGCAGAATTATCAAAATAAATTTCTCTCATGTTTATTTCCTGTCTTTCTATGAGCGGGCGTAACCTATCCCGAAGCATGTTCACCGGCGTTCACTTTTCCGGCTTACTCCCCGATCGATTCCAGGGTCAGCATCAGGATGCTCATACTGGTGATGGCTGCTGTTTCTGTACGTAAGATGCGTTTTCCGAGGGTGATCGGCTCGATGCCATGTGCCATGGCATCCTCGATTTCCACATCCGCAAATCCGCCCTCCGGTCCGATGAAAACCGCGATCTTTCCATGCTTCGGAAGCTTCCGGAGCGCCTCCATGGTATGACGGATGTCCTTCGCGTTTTCATACGGGATCAGCCGGAGATCGAAGTTTTCCACGTAGCGCATGGCATCCTTCCACTTCATCATCGGCATCACCTCCGGGATGATGGAACGCTTCGACTGCTTCGCGGCCGCCTCGGCGATCGCCTGCCAGCGCTCGACCTTCTTCGCTGCCCGCTTCTCATCGAGCTTTACGACGGTGTTTTTCGTATCGAGCGGGATCACCGCATGGGCACCGAGTTCGACGGCCTTCTGCACGATGAGCTCCATCTTATCCTGCTTCGGAAGCCCCTGGAACAGATAGATATCCGCCGGCAGCTCATGCATCTCCTCCACGAAATCGATATGGAGCAGGACCTCCTCCGTGCTCATCTCCGCCTCCGCGCACCAGGCCGCATCATGAATCTCTGAAACCGTGCACTCATAGTCCGTCCCCTCGCCGTCGGAAATCAGAACCTTCTCCCCCGGTTTCGCCCGAAGTACCTGCACGAGATGCCGGTAATTCTCACCCGTGAGCCGCACCAGCCGTGCCTCTGTGTCAATATCCGTTTTCTCTGTAAAAAAATGATGCATTTCTTCCTCACATGCGTACTCGCGTATCTCATCAAACAGACTTTGATGTTAAACCGCCGCTATTATAACAGAGGATACAGAAAAGTGAAAGAATATAAAAACAGCCCCGGAGAACAGCCACTGCAGTCCTCCGGGGAATCTGGCATCATCATGCGTCCACGGTCTCGCCGCAGGCCTCCGCGTAAGCCTTCAGTGCCTCACGCTGCTGTTTATTCAGTTTCGTCGGAATATTGACGACGATCGTCACATACTGATCGCCTCGAAGATTCGAGTTGCTCAGGCTCGGTACGCCCTTGCCACGCAGTCTCGTCTTCGTATCCGACTGGGTACCCGGCTTGATCTTCAGCTCCACCGGACCATCCACGGTCTTGATCACCTTCGTACCGCCGAGTGCCGCAGTCGCGAAGCTGATCTCCTCAGTCGAGTAGATATTCGTTCCCTGACGTTTGAAGAAGGGATGCTGGGAAACCGCGACATCGACGAGAAGATCACCTCTCGGACCGCCATTGGTTCCAGGATCACCGCCACCAGAACGACGTAAGGTCTGTCCATCATCGATACCGGCCGGGATCGTCAGTTCGATGTTCTTCTCCGTCGCGATGTAGCCCTCGCCACGGCAGTCTGGACACTTCTCCTTGATGATTTTACCCGAGCCATGGCAGTCCGGACAGGTCACCACCTGCTGCACCGTACCGAACATGCTCTGCTGTGTCATCACCACCTGTCCACGGCCGCCGCACTTCGAACAGGTCTCCGGCTGTGTGCCCGGCTTTGCGCCCGTACCGTTACACTTCGAACAGGTATCCTTATACCGGATCTTGATGGTCTTCTTACAGCCCTTGATGGCCTCGTCGAAGCTGACACGAACACTCGTACGGATCGACTGACCACGGGTAGGCTGGTTTCCCCGGCTGGCACCGCCATAGGAGGAGAATCCCCCGCGACCGCCGAAGCCGAACAGGTCTCCGAAAATATCAGAGAAGTCCATGCCGCCGAAGTCGAAGCCGCCATAACCTGTACTCTGACCGGCTGCCGAGTTCGGATCGAAGGCTGCATGGCCGTAGGTGTCATACGCCTTTCTCTTCTCCGGATCTGAAAGAACTGCATAGGCCTCGTTGCACTCCTTAAATCTGGCTTCCGCCTCCTTGTCACCTGGATTCGCATCCGGATGGTACTTCTTGGCAAGCTTACGGAACGCCTTCTTTATCGTTGCGTCATCTGCGTTTTTATCCACGCCGAGAACTTCATAGTAATCACGCTTTTCTGCCATGTGTTTCTATCTCCTGCTGATTTTCTTTTCAAAAACGAACGTATGCCTCCGGCGCATGCGCCGGAGGCTTTCTGTATGTCTTTCAGGAATTAAACTTCCTTGAAATCGCCATCCACTACGTTGTCATCCGGGTTGCTGTCTGCTGTGCCCTGATTTGCTGTACCCTGATCTGCAGCGCCCTGAGGTCCTGCCTGACCAGCTGCCTGTGCCTGCTCATACACCTTTGAGAACAGGGACTGAGAAGACTTCATCAGGGTCTCCTGTGCAGCCTTGATCTTCTCCGCGCCGTCCTTCGTGATGGACTCGAGCGGATTTGCTGCGAGGACATCCTCGAGTGCCTTCAGATCCGCCTCTACCTGAGACTTATCCGAAGCAGAAACCTTATCGCCGACCTCATCCAGTGCCTTTCTGGTCTGGAACACGATGGAATCTGCACCATTTCTGGTCTCGATGGCTTCCTTCTTCTCCTTGTCGGCTGCCTCATACTGCGCAGCTTCCTTTACAGCCTTATCGATATCATCCTGGCTCATGTTCGAACCAGAGGTGATGGTGATGTGCTGCTCCTTACCGGTGCCCTGATCCTTCGCGGATACATTTACGATACCGTTTGCATCGATATCGAAGCAGACCTCGATCTTCGGAACGCCACGACGTGCCGGGAGGATACCATCCAGACGGAACTGGCCGAGAGTCTTGTTATCTCTTGCGAACTCACGCTCACCCTGTACGACGTGAATGTCTACAGCGGTCTGGTTATCCTCTGCGGTAGAGAATACCTGAGAAGCATGGGTAGGAATGGTTGTATTTCTCTTGATGAGCGGTGTTGCCACACCACCGAGGGTCTCGATGGAAAGTGTCAGCGGTGTTACATCGAGAAGAAGCACATCACCGGCACCGGCATCACCTGCGAGCTTACCGCCCTGGATCGCCGCACCGATGGCTACGCACTCGTCCGGGTTCAGGGTCTTGCTCGGCTCCTTACCAGTCAGCTGCTTTACCTTCTCCTGTGCAACCGGCATACGAGTCGAACCACCGACGAGAAGAACCTTTGAAAGCTCTGCGGCAGTCATGCCTGCATCACGAAGTGCATTCTGTACCGGAACAGCGGTTCTCGCGGTGAGATCTGCGGTCAGCTCCTCGAACTTCGCTCTCGTAAGCGTCATATCGAGGTGCTTCGGGCCCTCTGCGGTCGCCGTGATGAACGGAAGGTTGATCTCTGTGGTTGTAGATGCAGAAAGCTCCTTCTTCGCCTTCTCAGCGGCTTCCTTCAGTCTCTGAACAGCCATCTTATCCTGGCTGAGGTCGACCCCCTCTGCCTTCTTGAACTCCTCGATCATCCAGTTCTGGATACGTGCATCGTAGTCATCACCACCGAGGCGGGTATCACCGTTGGTTGAAAGAACCTCGATGACGCCATCACCGATATCGATGATCGATACATCGAAGGTACCACCACCGAGGTCATATACCATAACCTTCTGCTCGTCGCCCTCATCGAGGCCGTATGCAAGTGCAGCTGCGGTCGGCTCGTTGATGATACGCTTTACATCGAGGCCGGCGATCTTACCGGCATCCTTGGTTGCCTGACGCTGTGCATCATTGAAGTATGCCGGAACAGTGATGACTGCCTCGCTTACCTTCTCACCGAGGTATGCCTCTGCATCTGCCTTCAGCTTCTGGAGGATCATCGCAGAAATCTCCTGCGGTGTGTAGTCCTTACCGTCGATGCTCACCTTATAGTCTGAGCCCATATGTCTCTTGATGGAAGAGATGGTGCGGTCTGCGTTGGTTACGGCCTGACGCTTTGCAGGCTCACCGACGAGACGCTAACCATTCTTTGTAAATGCGACGACCGACGGGGTCGTTCTCATACCCTCTGCGTTTGCGATGA
>CABTMH010000088.1 GCA_902485915.1 uncultured Oribacterium sp.
AGGCAGCGCCGCTCGGCGACCCGATCGAGATCACGGTTCGTGGCTACGAGCTTTCTGTCCGTAAGGCAGACGCCGAGATGGTACAGGTCGAGACGAAGTAAGGGGGAAAAACAAATGGCAATCACGATTGCACTCGCAGGTAATCCGAACTGCGGAAAGACGACGCTGTTTAATCAGCTGACCGGATCGAACCAGTACGTTGGTAACTGGCCGGGCGTTACAGTAGAGAAGAAGGAAGGTAAGCTGAAGGGCCACGCAGATGTGACCATCGCCGATCTTCCGGGTATTTATTCACTTTCTCCATACACACTGGAGGAGGTCGTAGCGAGAAACTATCTCATCAACACGAAGCCGGATGCGATTCTGAACATCGTGGATGGAACCAACCTCGAGCGTAACCTGTACCTCACCACACAGCTGAAGGAGCTCGGTATCCCGGTGGTGATGGCAGTGAACATGATGGATGTCGTAGAGAAGAACG
The DNA here is from genome assembly GCA_902485915.1 of uncultured Oribacterium sp. Classification (GTDB taxonomy): domain Bacteria; phylum Bacillota; class Clostridia; order Lachnospirales; family Lachnospiraceae; genus Oribacterium. Next base: position 482 of record CABTMH010000088.1, read on the forward strand.
GCGACCAGATCCGCCTCGACCAGATCGAGAAGTACCTCGGCTGTAAGGCAGTCAAGATCTCCGCACTGAACGGCACGGGCATCAAGGAGGCGACCGAGCTCGCGATCCATGAGGCACAGACCGGTTCCACCGAGATCGTACACAGCTTCTCCGCACCGGTTATGGATGCGATCCTTCAGATCGAGGAGAAGATCGCCGCGTACGTTCCGGAGGGCGAGAAGCGTTTCTTCGCGGTCAAGCTCTTCGAGCGTGATGATAAGATCCGCCGCGAGATGATCGGTGCCGGCCAGAACGTCGACGTCGAGTCCATCATCACCGCGGTCGAGAAGGCGGAGGATGACGATGCCGAGTCCATCATCACCAACGAGCGTTACACCTACATCCAGAACATGATCGCTGCAGCCTATACGAAGAAGCACGTCGGCAAGCTGTCCACCTCCGACCGGATCGACAGCATCGTCACGAACCGCTTCCTGGCGCTCCCGATCTTTGCAGCTGTGATGTGGCTGGTATACTACATCTCCATCTCGACGATCGGTGCGATCGGTACCGACTGGGTGAACGATGTCCTGTTCGGCTCCGACCCGTGGTCCTTCTTCGGCCTCTGCGAGCTGCCATCGATTCCGGGCCTCTTCGAGGGAATCCTCAGTGCACTCGGCACCGGTGAGGTGCTGACAAGCCTCGTGCTCGACGGTATCGTCGCTGGTATCGGTGCAGTGCTCGGCTTCCTGCCGCAGATGCTCGTCCTGTTCTTCTTCCTCGCCTTCCTCGAGGGCTGTGGATACATGGCGAGAATCGCGTTTATCCTGGATCGTATCTTCCGTCGTTTCGGCCTCTCCGGTAAGTCCTTCATCCCGATGCTGATCGGCTCCGGCTGTGGTGTTCCGGGTGTCATGGCATCGAGAACCATCGAGAACGAGCGTGACCGCCGTATGACGATCATGACCACGACCTTCATCCCGTGCTCCGCGAAGCTCCCGATCATCGCCCTCCTCGCAGGTGCGGTATTCGGTGGCGCATCCTGGATCGCACCATCCGCATACTTCCTCGGCATCGCCGCTATCATCTTCTCTGGTATCGTACTGAAGAAGACGAAGTGGTTCGCAGGTGACCCGGCACCGTTCGTTATGGAGCTCCCGGCGTACCACCTTCCGAGACCGATCGACATCCTGAAGTCCATGTATGAGCGTGGTTCCTCCTTCGTAAAGAAGGCCGGCTCTATCATCCTTCTGTCCACCATCGCAGTATGGTTCGCCTCCTCCTTCGGTATGCAGGATGGCCAGTTCGGCATGGTCGACATGGATAACTCCATCCTCGCAGCGATCGGTAACGCCATCGCCTGGATCTTCACACCGCTCGGCTGGCCAGACTGGAAGTCCGCTGTTGCAGCCGTAACCGGTCTCATCGCGAAGGAGAACGTCGTCGGTACCTTCGGTATCCTCTTCCATTATGAAGGAGCAGAGGAGCTCGCCGAGGCAGGTGACCAGATCTGGAACCTCGTACAGGCGAACTACTCCGGTGCCGCTGCCGGCTACAGCTTCCTCGCCTTCAATCTGCTCTGCGCACCTTGCTTCGCAGCGATCGGCGCGATCCGTCGTGAGATGAACAACGCGAAGTGGACCTGGAGAGCGATCGGCTGGGAGTGCGGACTCGCGTACTGCGTCGGCATGGTGATCTACCAGATCGGCGGTCTCTTCACCGGTGAAGCACACTTCGGTATCTTCACCATCATCGCCATCGCCCTCGTCGTTCTCGGCATCTGGGCCCTGGTTCGCCCGTACCACGAAGCGACGGAGCTCTCCGACAAGTTCGACTCCGTAGCCGCCGCGGCACAGAAGTAATTTCAGAAGTCTATCCGGCCAATGCCTCTAGGCACCACACAGGTGGCGCAGCTGGAGGCATTGCCCACAGAAGGATCAGACGGATGCTTCCCGGACGGAAGCGACATCCTGAGAAAGGAGGAACTATGGGAGATCTCATCGTGGGAGGACTGATCGCACTTATGGTGATCCTCATCCTCCGAAGTCTTCATAAAGCCGTATCAAAAAGCGGTGCCTGTGCCTTCTGCAGCTACGCGAAAAAAGGCTGCGACCACGTCGGGCATCATGAACTCGACCTCGAGCAGGCAGAACATAAGCTGAACGATACGCAGAAAGCGATCCTCGCGAAACATCGCAGGTAAGTTTATGAATATTTAATGGGGTCTGACCTCCTTACGAGATCCTTAAGAAATTCTTAGGGCCATCGTAAGGGGGTCAGACCCTATTAAATTTCGGGCGGAGACATCGTTATCGTTGTAACAAGCACGTGAACTGTGATAAAATAGATACAATTTTATGAGATGTACGCCCGGAAGGACGTCGGGAGAGGCAGAAAATGAGTAAAGAGAAGTACATGGCATATATCGGTTCCTACAGCTACACGGGCAACGCAAAGGGCATCACCGTCTGTGATGTCGATGTAGAGAAGGGAACCTTCACGAAGCGGACCGAGATCGAGGTGAACAACTCCTCCTACCTCGTCGCATCGAGAGACCAGAAGACACTGTATTCCATCGCGGATGAGGGCGTGGTTTCCTTCCGCATCCTCGAGAACGGTGCACTGCAGAAGCTGAACACCCAGAACATCCGTGGCATGCGTGGCTGCCACCTCGCGATCGACCAGTTCGATCAGTACCTGATGGTCTCCGGCTACCACGATGGTAAGGCGACCCTGCTCGCACTGAATCCGGATGGTTCCGTCGGTCCGATCGTCGATGGCGTCTTCGATAAGGGCATCGGCTCCGTCGCAGAGCGGACCTTCCGTCCACACGTATCCTGCGCACGTATGACCGATGATCAGAAGTATATCCTCGTCGCAGACCTCGGGATCGACCAGGTACGCATCTTCCGCTTCGATAAGGCGGACGGACGGATGCGTCAGATCGACACGCTCCGCTGCGAGCTGAAGTCCGCACCGCGTCACTTCCGCTTCTCGCCGGATCGTAAGTTCCTCTACCTCATGTATGAGGTGAAGAACGTCATCGACGTTTACCGTTTCACCGAGGGGAAGAAGCCGAACGACATCAACCTCGAGAAGATCCAGACCATCTCGACCCACAACGACCCGTCGAACAGCCCGCTGATCGCAGCATGTCAGATGCGCTTCTCACCGGATCAGGATGCGAAGCATCTGTTTGTGTCCAATGCTGGCATCGATACGATCACGATGTATGAGCGTGATGTCGAGACCGGCCTTCTGACCCTGAAGAGCTCCCTCCCGGTATCCGGTGTCTATCCGAAGGACTTCTGTATCTTCCCGGATGAGAAGCACATCGCGGCAGCGAACAACGAGTCCGGTACGGTCACCTTCTTCTCGATGGATTATGATACGGGTATGCTCGTGATGAGCGCTCGTGATATCCCGGTGGATGAGCCGAACTGCATCTGCATGGTGAAGCTGTCATCCGATAAGTGATGCAGCAGAGAACAGCTTTTCCGGCGACTGCTGGATGAGCGTCCGACCACCGTGCGCGGTCATATAAATATATGAAACAGAAGGTCGCTGCCGCCACGCGCGACGGAGACCGATCGATACACAGTGGGATGGAGAGAGCACAGGCGCTCTCCATTCGCGTTTCAGGGGGACATCTATGGCAGGCAATACATTTGGAAAGCTTTTTCGTATCACCACCTTCGGTGAGTCACACGGACCGGCACTCGGCGTCATCATCGATGGCTGTCCGGCCGGCCTCGCACTGTCCGTCGAGGACATCCAGCCGTATATGGACCGGCGGAAGCCGGGGCAGAATCTGAAGGCTACCCAGCGGAAGGAGGACGACCGGATCGAGATCCTCTCCGGTGTCTTCGAGGGAAAGACGACCGGTACGCCGATCGCGATGATGGTCCGAAACAGTGACCAGCACAGTAAGGACTACTCGGATATCGCCCACGTGTTCCGTCCGGGCCACGCCGATTACGGCTTCTATGAGAAGTACGGCTTCCGCGACTATCGCGGTGGTGGTCGCTCTAGCGGTCGCGAGACCCTCGCGCGTGTGGCCGGTGGTGCCGTAGCGGCGAAGGTGCTGTCGGATCTCGGCATCACGGTGGACGCCGAGGTGACGGAGCTGGCCGGCATCGATGTGACGACCCCGGCCGGGCAGGAGGCGGCTGACCAGCGCATCCTCGAGCTCCGCAAGGAGAAGGACAGCGCCGGTGGCGTGGTGACCTGCTTCGTCAACAACATGCCGACCGGCATCGGTGAGCCGGTCTTCGATAAGCTCGACGCCCGCCTCGCCCAGGCTGTGATGTCGATCGGTGCGGTGAAGGCCGTGGAGATCGGTGACGGGACGAAGGCGGCCCGCGCCCTCGGCTCCGAGAACAACGATGGCTTCGAGGCGGTCGCGGTGCCGATCGCCCCGATGGAGGTCGATGATGACGATGAGGATTACGAGCACCAGCCGAGCCTCGAGGATGTGAACCGCGCCCGTGCGCTCCATGACGAGACGCCGCTCACGGAAGAGGAGTTCGAGGAGATGCTCGCAGGCGGTGAGCTCGATGGTATGGAGGAGGTCTTCCGTGTGAAGACGAACCACGCCGGCGGCATCCTCGGCGGCATGTCCGACGGTGCCGAGATCGTCCTCCGTGCCTACTTCAAGCCGACGCCGTCGATCGCCCGCCCGCAGGAAACCGCGAACGAAGAGGGCGATAACATCACGATCGAAATCAAGGGCCGTCATGACCCGACCGTCGTCGAGCGGGCCTGTGTCGTCGTGGAGTGTATGGTGGCCATCACTGTACTCGATGCGCTTCTCGAGAATATGGGTGCGCAGATGGAGTTCCTGCATGAGATCTACCCGCTGGATTGACAGCGGCCCCCGCCTGAACTGTGTCTTGATTAAGCGGGAGAGAAAGAGTATTTTATTATAAAGTAAAGCGCTTTACTGCCTCGCGGGCGGGTGCCTCTGTGGAGGACGACTGCATTGGCCGGGGACAGTGGCGGAAACGATGACGAACAACAGGAGGTATGAACATGGCAGATCAGATGTCAAAGGAGTATGATGCAGTGAAGGAGCTCGGTCTCTGCGTGCTGCATGTAGGTATCAATGCAAATGGTGAGGAGGATGCGCTCAGAATCGCAGACGAGTTCCAGACCCTCATGGGCTTCATCCCGAGAGTCGGCAACAGCTCCATCTTCGCTTCGGATCTTATCGAGATCATGAAGAAGGACGGCCCGGGTGAGAAGGGCCACATCGCGATCGGCTGCCATGACGTAGACGCTGCGGTCGCTTTCTTCGAGAAGCGTGGCATGGGCGTGAAGGCGGAGACGGCGAAGAAGAACCCGGACGGCAGCCTCATGTTCATCTACCTCGATAAGCAGATCGCAGGCTTCGCGATCCATCTGAAGCAGTACTGATCGACAGTTACTGTACACTCGTGTGCTGATCAGGCAGGGAGTCCTCCGACCCCCTGCCTGCGTTCAGTTGACGACGGAAATGCTCTTGTAAATCCGCGTCCGCATGCTAAAATAGATGCGCATATAAACCTGCGACGGCAAGGCACGAAGGATGTGCGACGGTGCCGACGCATTGAAGAAGAAAGGCTATGATTATGGCAGACAAGAAACTTGTCGAGCAGATCACTCCTATGGGGGAGGATTTCGCTCAGTGGTACACAGATGTTGTTAAAAAGGCAGAGCTCACGGACTATTCATCCGTCAAGGGTTTCATGGTCATCCGTCCGGCTGGCTATGCGATCTGGGAGAACATCATGCATGAGCTGGATCAGCGCTTCAAGGCGAGCGGCGTAGAGAACGTAGCGATGCCGATGCTGATTCCGGAGTCCCTCCTTCAGAAGGAGAAGGACCACGTCGAGGGCTTCGCGCCAGAGGTTGCCTGGGTAACCGAGGGTGGACAGAAGAAGCTCGAGGAGCGTCTCTGCGTACGCCCGACCTCCGAGACACTGTTCTGTGATTACTTCTCAAAGGTCGTAAAGTCCTATCGTGATCTCCCGCAGATTCTCAATCAGTGGGTTTCGGTCGTTCGCTGGGAGAAGACCACCCGTCCGTTCCTGAGAACCCGTGAGTTCCTGTGGCAGGAGGGACATACCGTGCATGCAACCGCAGAGCAGGCCGAGGAGAGAACGAAGCTCATGCTCGAGATCTATGCGGACATCACGGAGAACGTGCTTGCGATCCCGGTCGTAAAGGGACAGAAGACCGAGAAGGAGAAGTTTGCCGGTGCCGTAGCTACCTATACCATCGAGGCCCTCATGCATGATGGTCAGGCACTTCAGTGTGCGACCTCCCACAACTTCGGTGCGGATTTCGCGAAGGCCTTCAACGTACAGTTCCTCGATAAGGACAACCAGCTGAAGCCGGTATATGAGACGTCCTGGGGTATGACGACCCGTATGATCGGTGCGCTCATCATGGTACATGGTGATGATTCCGGTCTCAAGCTGCCACCGAGAATCGCTCCGACGCAGATCTGCATCGTTCCGATCCAGCAGAAGAAGGAAGGCGTGCTTGATAAGGCGTATGAGCTGAGAGATCAGCTTCGGAAGTCCGGCTTCCGCGTAAAGGTGGACGATGGTGACAAGTCACCGGGATTCAAGTTCGCGGACTGCGAGGTACGTGGCATCCCGCTTCGTATCGAGGTCGGTCCGAAGGATATCGAGGCCGGTCATGCTGTACTGGTACGTCGTGATACCCGTGAGAAGATCCAGGTTTCCTTCGATGAACTTGCGGAGGAAACCGGTAAGCTGCTCGAGCAGATCCAGCAGGATATGTACGACCGCGCGAAGACCTTCCTCGAGGAGCATACCTCCAGCGCGACCAACATGGACGAGCTCGTGGATATCGTAAACACCAAGCGTGGCTTCGTGAAGGCCATGTGGTGCGGCTGCCGTGAGTGCGAGGATAAGCTGAAGGAGATGTCCGGCATCACCTCGAGATGTATCCCGTTCGAGCAGGAGAGCATCAGCGATACCTGCGTCGTCTGCGGAAAGCCGGCGACGAAGATGGTATACTGGGGACGTGCATACTAATTGAATGACGGAATGACGTAGAGCTGTCGCGACTGCGACAGCTCTTTTGCGCGGTGCAGGCATTCCATGCTAAAATAAAAATTATGAAAAAAATCAACTTACCTTCAAATGTAGAATATATCATCCATCAGCTGGAGCGCGCGGGTTACGAGGCCTACGCGGTCGGTGGCTGTGTGCGCGACAGTCTCCTCGGGCGGGCTCCGGGCGACTGGGACATCACGACGAGTGCACGTCCGGAGCAGGTGAAGGCGGTGTTCAGACGCACCATCGACACCGGGATCCAGCATGGCACCGTGACGGTGCTGATGCCGGCGGAGCAGGGGAGTAGTACGCATGCTGCGTCGTCTGTGGCTGGTGCGGCTTCCGACATCCAGGGAGATGCGCGCAGGGAGGCATCGCAAGGCGGTCATTCCGGCACAGCGCATGTCGATCACTCAGTGGAGCACCCGGGGGCGAAGTCTGCGCCGGTCTGGGAGGGCTACGAGGTCACGACCTATCGGATCGATGGTGCCTACCTCGATGGCCGTCATCCGAGCGCGGTGCAGTTCACGCCGTCGCTCCATGAGGATCTCGCGCGCCGTGACTTCACGATCAACGCGATGGCAGTCAATGACCGGAGCGGTATCGTGGATGACTTCGGTGGGCTCGAGGACCTCGGTCGTCGGGTCGTCCGCGCCGTCGGCGAGCCGGAGCAGCGCTTCCAGGAGGATGCCCTTCGCATGCTCCGCGCCCTCCGCTTCTCGGCCCAGCTCGGCTTCGACATCGATCCGGCGACCTGGCAGGCCGTACGGAAGCTCGCGCCGAACCTCCAGCATGTCTCGAAGGAGCGGATCGCCGTCGAGCTCACGAAGCTCCTGATGTCCGATCATCCAGAGCACATCGCGCTAGTATCGACGAGCGGCCTTTCCGAGTACATCAGTGAGCACTTCGCCGACGCCTTCCACGACGCCATCGGCGTACCGGATGACTACCCGGTCTATCCGTGGATGCCGTCTGACCTTCCGGCCGAGCGCTACCTCCGCTGGGGCGTTTTCCTGCGCGGTGTGCCGGACCGTGCGCGCGGCATCCTCCGGGAGCTGAAGATGGACAGAGATACCATCGAGAAGGCAGGTACCGTCGCGCAGCTTTTCCTGGAACCGCTGCCGGACTCACGCTATAAGATCCGGAAGAAGCTGTCGGAAATCGGCTACGAGACCTACGAAAACTTTTTGCGGGCCGGCACCTGCCTGCTCCGCGCGGCACGTGATGCCGAGTGGATGCGGCCGTACCTCGACGCCGCCTGCCCGAAGCGGGAGACCGTGATCATGCCATGCTGTCGGACCTCGACGAAGCCGGACAGCGCCTGCAGCGCACCGGAGAAGCACGAAGACCGTACGGCGGAGCTCCTCGACCGCATCCGACGGGTACAGTTCGAAGTGGCAGCCATCCGCGTTGCGGGCGACTGCCTGGAACTGAAGAACCTCGATATCAGCGGACAGGATCTGATGGCCATCGGGATCCCGCGGGGTCCGGAAATCGGGCGGACCCTGCACGCACTCCTCGACCAGGTGCTCCAGGACCCGTCGCAGAACCACCGCGCGCGCCTCATCGAGATCGCCCGAAACATGAAACCGTAATCTGTATACAGTGATTCAGCCAGGGGCCGGAGGGCAGCCGGTAGTCTTGTGAAATTTCAGTGAAACCGCGGTGAACATGACCCGATGCCTTGAAGCGGATGTGCAAAATTGATATATTTATAGTAGCTGAAATTTTCAGAAAGAGAGGGAAATCTATCTATGTATCAGGATGAATATGAGCGTTGGCTTCATGCCGAGCTTCAGGATGTAGACTTAAAAACCGAGCTTCAGAATATCGAAGGCGATGATGACGCGATCAAGGAGCGTTTCGCCGTCGCACTGAAGTTCGGAACCGCTGGCCTCCGCGGCACACTCGGCGCAGGAACCAACCGGATGAATATCTGGGTCGTTCGTCAGGCGACACAGGGTGTGGCAGACTGGGTGAAGACCCAGGGCGGAACACAGACCGTTGCGATCAGCTATGATTCCCGTCTGAAGGGCTGGAACTTCGCACGTGACGCAGCAGGTGTGCTGGCAGCGAACGGCATCCACGTACGCATCTACGATGAGCTCATGCCGGTACCGGCCCTTTCCTTCGCCACCCGTTACTATCACTGCAACGCCGGCATCATGGTGACCGCTTCCCACAACCCGGCGAAGTACAACGGCTATAAGGCCTACGGTCCGGACGGATGTCAGATGACCGATGAGGCCGCCGACATCGTCTACCAGCAGATCCAGAAGACCGACGTGCTCACCGGTGCAAAGTACATGAGCTTCGCCGAGGGCGTCAATAAGGGTCTCATCCAGTTCGTCGAGGACGACTGCAAGAACGCACTCTACGAGGCGATCGAGGCACGTCAGATCCGCCCGGGTATCGCGGCAACCTCCGGCCTCAAGCTCGTTTACTCCCCACTGAACGGTACCGGCCTCGTTCCGGTCACCCGCGTGCTGAACGACATCGGTATCCACGACATCACGATCGTGCCGGAGCAGGAGTACCCGAACGGCTACTTCACCACCTGCTCCTATCCGAACCCGGAGATCCTCGATGCACTGAAAAAGGGCCTCGAGCTCGCCGAGCAGACCGGTGCAGACTTGATGCTCGCGACCGATCCGGATGCAGACCGTGTCGGCATCGCCATGAAGTGTCCGGACGGCTCCTATGAGCTCGTTACCGGTAACGAGATGGGCGTGCTGCTCCTCGATTACATCTGCGCAGGCCGCATCGAGCAGGGCACCATGCCGGCGAAGCCGGTCGCTGTGAAGTCGATCGTTTCCACACCGCTGGCCAATGCTGTCGCCGAGCACTATGGCGTCGAGCTTCGGGAGACCCTCACCGGTTTCAAGTGGATCGGTGACCAGATCGCACAGCTCGAGGCAGCCGGTGAAGTGGATCGCTTCATCTTCGGCTTCGAGGAGTCCTACGGCTACCTCGCCGGCCCGTATGTACGTGATAAGGACGCCGTGATCGGCTCCATGCTCATCTGCGAGATGGCCGCATACTATCGCTCCATCGGATCCTCCATCAAGCAGCGCCTCGAGGAGATCTATAAGGAGTATGGTCGCTACCTCAACAAGGTCGATTCCTTCGAGTTCCCGGGCCTCAGCGGCATGGATAAGATGGCCGGCATCATGAATGAGCTCCGCACGAATCCGCCGAAGGATTTCGCCGGTAAGAAGGTCGTGAAGATCATGGATTACACGAAGCCGGAGGAGACTGGACTCCCGGCAGCGAACGTCCTGATCTACTCCCTCGATGATGGCTCCACCGTCGTGGTTCGCCCGTCCGGCACGGAGCCGAAGATTAAGGCGTACTACACCACCCTCGGAAAGGACCTCGCAGAGGCTGAAGCCGAGAAGGCGAAGCTGGCAGCCGCACTCGAGCCGCTGTTTAAGTAAGATTATAAGATTTTCTGCTGACTGCCGCGGATGCGGCAGTCATGTTTTTTAGTGAGGTATTTTGTGAAGGAACGAAATCTGAAGCTCGACAACGCAAAAGGCATCCTGATCACCCTGGTGGTGATCGGCCACATGCTGCTCCCGATCCAGGGCACGACCCGCGGCGTCACAAATTTCTTCTATATGATCTACGCCTTCCACATGCCCGCCTTCGTCTTCATCTCCGGCCTCCTCGCGCAGCGCATCAACGGACGTCGCTGGTGCTCGACCCTCTGGCTCTATCTCCTGTTTCAGTTCATCGTGTTCTTCTCGGAGATTCCCGCCTACGGCCGCACGACCCGCTTTCCGGACTTTCTCCATGTCTCCGGTGCACCCTGGTACCTCCTCGCCCTGCTCATCTGGTATCTGATGATCCCGCTCTTCGACGCGTGCCGAGGGAAAGTACGGCCGGTCTGGCGTTCGGCTTCTGAACGGCCTTCACGTTCCGACGGCCGTGCACCTCAGCGTGATCGCCCGGCTGCGGGTGGCAGCGAAGCTTCGGGCAGCCGCTCTCGTCAGCGCGGCATCCCGTACAGTCTGATCGCCTGGATCCTCCTCACGATCATGTCCCTCGCCGGCGGCTACCTCGCGAGCGGTGCCCTCGCTGGCATCGGCGACTTCCTCGCCCTCGATCGTGTCATCGCATTCGCTCCGTTCTTCTTCGCCGGCTATTTCATCGGCCCGGAACGCCTGATGAGATTTTTCGGCGCGAAGCATGCCGGCCGAAGCATTGTCCTCCTGACGGCACTCGGCCTTCTCTGCTTCGTGCTGATCGGCACGCAGACCTTCGACCGCCTGCTCCCGTATAAAAACGTCGTCTATGGCGCCTGGTACTACCGCTTCTATCCGGAGCGGAACCCGGCCGCCTACCCGGGCGCGCTCGCCACGCAGCTCTGGCTGATCCGCCTCGCCTGGTTCCTCGTATCCGGCCTCATGAGCTTCGCACTCCTCGCCCTGATGCCGAACCAGCAGATCCCGCTCATCACCACCATCGGCCAGCGCACCCTGCAGATCTACATCCTGCACCGCCCGATCCGTGACCTCCTGCTCGCGAGCGGCTTCATCACCGCCGCCGGCCCGGAAAACATCACGCACGTCCTCCTGCTCATCGCCCTGTCGATCCTGCTGACCATCGTGCTCTCCGCCGGCATCCTACAGCGCCTCTTCGACGCCATCCAGAAGCTTCCGGAACGGCTGCTTTAACTGTTTACAAAGAAAAAGGTGCAGCTCAGCACCGCGCATTCTATCGAAGGAGGAATCTCAGAAACTATGTGGGTTTTCGTTAATGGTTTAAAGGTCTTTCAGAACTACACCCTGCTGCAGTGGGCGTGGTTTTTCATGTTCTACTGCATCTTCGGCTGGTGCTTCGAGTCGACCTACTGCTCGCTGAAGTCGATGCGCCTCATGAACCGCGGCTTCTGTCACGGCCCGTGGCTTCCGATCTATGGCGCCGGCGGCACGCTTTTCCTCATCTTCGCCTGGCCCTACCGCGCGAACCTCCTCACGACCTTCCTGATGGGCATGCTGGTCGGCACCGGCCTCGAGCTCATCACCGGCCCGCTCATGTACCACATTTTCCACATGAAGTGGTGGGATTACAGCCAGAATCCGCTGAACTTCCGCGGCTACATCTGCCTCGGCGCGTCCCTCGGCTGGGGCGCTATGGCGCTCTTTTTCGTGCATTTCCTGCATCCGCGCGTGGCGGAGCTCACCGTGAACTGGACGCCGATCGGCTATATCGTCGTCGTCACCATGCTCTACACGCTCTTCGTCGAAGATGTGATTTTCTCTGTACTCGGTGCCCTCGATATCCGGAAGCGTCTCGAGACTCTCGCCGCAAACTCGGAGGAGATTCAGCAGCTGAAGCTGAGCATTTCGGAAGCCCGCGAGCATCTCGAGGATCTGCAGGAGACTGCGCGTGCCAATGCCTCTGAAGTGAAGATCGTCGCGGAGTCGGAGGGACGTCTGGCGGCCGCGAAGCTCGTGACCGAGGAAGCCGCCCGCGTCCTGCAGGATGCCCGTGAGACGGGCACCCTCGGCGCGCGCAGCCTCGCCGAAAGCGGCGTTCAGGCGGCACGTGCCGCTGTGGACAGCGGCATGCAGACCGCGCGCAGTGCGGCGCAGAGCGTCGCTGACACCGGTGCGCAGGCCATGCAAACCGCGCGCAGCGCGGCGCAGAGCGTCGCCGATACCGGCGCGCAGGCCATGCGCACGGTTGCGGAAACCGGCCGCAGCGCCGGTGACCTCGGCAAGTCCGCCGTCCAGCGCAGCCTCGAGCTGCGCCGGCGTCTCGCCGAGGAACGCCGTCGTCGCCTCGAAGAGCGCCTCGCCATCCTGGAGGATGGCGGTGATGCCCACAGCGGTCGCATGAACTGGTGGGTCGGCAACACCCTTCGGAACAACCCGACCATGACCCATCACCCACGCCACAGCGCATACTTCGAATTCTACGCGCTTCTCCGCGCCTCCTCACAGCGCCACTGCGAAAGCTTCGAAAAGATGGAAGCCCGCATCGACGCCGAGAAAGCGAAGGACCACGACGCCGAAGAGATGTGAAGTGAATAGCTATCGAAAACATTCCCAAATACTACTTCAAGCGTATGAAGCATTGGAGTACAATGAAAGGAAATGAAAACCGCCCGCCACCCGCGGGCGAAGGAGGAAGATATGGCACTTTCGAAAAGTATGCAGCAGCTGGTCGCCGGCAACTCCGCGATCCGCAAGATGTTCGAGCTCGGGCAGGAGCTCGCCGCGCGCGTCGGCCGTGAAAACGTGTACGACTTCAGCCTCGGCAACCCGGCATCGCCAGTCCCGGAGGAGGTGCGCGATTCCATCGTACGCATCGCGACAGAGGAAGCGCCGAATTATGTGCACGGGTATATGGCCAATGCAGGCTACCCTGAGGTGCGTGCCGCGGTCGCGGAACACCTGAATCGCCTCCACGGCACGGATTATGATGCCCAGGACATCATCATGACCGTAGGTGCTGCCGGCGGCCTGAACGACGTCCTCCGTGCGCTTCTCGATCCGGGCGACGAAGTTCTGACCTTCGCCCCGTTCTTCACCGAGTACCGCAGCTATGCCGCAAACTTCGGCGGGAAGCTCACCATCGTTCCACCGGATACAGCACACTTCCAGCTCGACATCGATGCAGCAGAAGCCTGCATCAGCGAACGTACGAAGGCCATCATCGTGAACAACCCGAACAACCCGTCGGGTGCCGTTTACACCGAAGAAACCATCCAGAAGCTCGGCGCGATGCTGGAGCGGAAGGAGCAGGAAATCGGCCATCCGATCTACGTGATCTGCGACGAGCCGTACCGCGAGCTCGTTTACGATGGCCTCCGTGTCCCGTACATCCCGAACATCATTAAAAACGCGATCTTCCTCTACAGCTTCAGTAAGACGCTGTCGCTGCCGGGCGAGCGGATCGGCTACATGGCGATGGCGAAGCGCGCAGACGATCACGACACGATGATCCAGGCCCTGACGATCGCGAACCGTTGCCTCGGCTTCGTGAACGCGCCGTCCCTCCTGCAGCTCGTCGTGAAGGACTGTCTCGCTGTAGAGGCCAATGTTCCGTTTTATGACCGGAACCGGAAACTGCTGTATACCACCATTTCCGGCCTCGGCTTCGAGTGCGTGCGACCAGAGGGCGCCTTCTACATGCTCGTGAAGGCACCGAACGGCAGCGCCGCGGACTTCGCCGCCGCCGCGGAGAAGCTCAACATCATCATCGTACCGTGCGACGGCTTCGGCCTCCCAGGCTATGTGCGCATCGCCTACTGCGTCGACTATGCGATGATCGAACGCTCCATCCCGGCCTGGGAACAGCTCGCGAAAGCTTATGGGGTCTGACCCCCTGCATCCTCTCAAACTGAAAAATCCCGCCGGAGCTTCTTCGCTTCGACGGGATTTTCATGTTTGTGCTTTATGTCAAGAGATCAGCCAAGGGGGGAGCCGAACTCCTATGAAGTATATGGAAAACGGTCATGCCCGATGGAGCTTCATGAATCTGCTGGAGCGTTTGTGCATCGCTCCGTCTTTCATAAAGAATCGTAAGCATCAGCGACCGTTTTTTTAGAAGGGGGCTCCGGAGTGTATCTCAACTCCGGAGTATGAGTATGAAAAGCGTTTCTTCGTTACATCTCTGTAACTATGATATATGATACAGGGCACTTGTGACTGAAGTATGTCGCCCGACTAAAAGAACTCTAAAAAATCTAAACAAAGTCTAAACAGAAGCGAAAGGATCATTTACGAGATTCTTTAGCGCCCGAAATCGCCGATTTTCGCTGGCCGATGTCTCCGAAGTTTACAGTCCGAAACCGCCGATTTTCATGAGCCAATGTTTCCGACTCGACATCCATCGCCACCCGAAGTCACGGAATCCGTCGGTCGCATTTTAAAAATCTCCCGAAAACCCATGCATCAACTCCACAATTCTGACTTTAAAAACAGAGGCCCATCGATTATACTATAGAAGATTCTATGTTGAATTACTAAATTCGCCCTGCGCGCCCACAGGCCGGGATGCTTCACGAGAGCAGCTTCGGCGGAGTTTCTTCGTACAGGTATCAGAAAGATACCGACCGTGCGCGGCGCATCGCAGAGAGCTGCGTATCCTGACAGGGCTTCGTTTTATACATCGTTATATAGTAGGAGTTTTTCATGTTTTCACTGATTTCAAATGATATCGGCATCGATCTGGGTACCTCCAGCATCCTTGTATATATAAAAGGCCGCGGCGTCGTTCTGAAGGAGCCGTCCGTGGTGGCCGTCAACCGTGATACGAACACCGTGCTGGCGTACGGTGAGGACGCGCGTCTCATGCTGGGTCGCACCCCGGAGAACATCTCGGCGGTTCGTCCGCTGCGCCAGGGCGTCATCTCGGATTACACCCTGACGGAGAAGATGCTGAAGTACTTCATCCAAAAGGCCGTCGGCAAGCGTACCCTCCGGAAGCCGCGCATCTCTGTCTGCATCCCGAGTGGTGCGACCGAGGTCGAGAAGAAGGCGGTCGAGGATGCCGCTTACCACGCAGGTGCCCGCGAGGTTACGATCATCGAGGAGCCGGTAGCGGCTGCCATCGGTGCTGGCATCGACATCAGTAAGCCGCAGGGTAACATGATCATCGACATCGGCGGTGGTACCGCGGACATCGCCGTGATCGCACTCGATGGTCCGGTCGTTTCCGAGTCCATCAAGGTGGCCGGCGACGACTTCGATGAGGCCATCCTCCGTTATATGCGGAAGAAGCATAACCTCCTTATCGGAGAGCGTACCGCCGAGGACATCAAGGTCAACATCGGCTGCGCCAGCAAGCGCCCGGAGAACGTTACCATGGAGGTCCGCGGACGCAACCTCGTAACCGCCCTTCCGAAGACCGTCATCGTAAGCTCGGACGAGATCATGGATGCGCTGCTGGAGCCGGCGATGATGATCGTCAATGCTGTGCATAACGTACTCGAGCGCACGCCACCAGAGCTCGCCGCCGATATCTATGAGCGCGGCATCGTCATGACCGGTGGTGGCTCCCTCCTGTATGGCCTCGATAAGCTTCTGCAGGAGAAGACCGGCATCAACTGTGTACTCGCCGAGGACCCGCTCACCGCGGTCGCCATCGGCACCGGCAAGTTCATCGACTTCGCAAGCGGTGACACCGACGAGGACTGACATTTTATAATCAGGGGTAGCCTTATTCGGGCTGCCCTTTTATTTTTAGAGGAGAGCGCACGTGGAGTTTTTTGAGGGCTACATCGATCATATCATTTTCCAGAGTCCGGCGACGGGCTACACCGTGATGACAGGCGTGATGGAGGGAAAGACCTACACCCTCGTCGGCACGCTGCCGGGCATCGAAGCAGGCGAGAATATAAAGGCGGATGGCCACGAGGCCACCCACCAGATTTACGGAACCCAGTTCGTCATCGACCAGTACCAGGTCGTCGCACCGAAGACCCAGGAAGCCGTCGAACGTTACCTCGGATCCGGCGCGATCAAGGGCATCGGTGCCGCGATGGCCTCCCGGATCGTGAAGAAGTTCGGTGACGATACCATGCGCATCATCGAGGAGGAGCCGGAGCGCCTCGCTGAGATCAAGGGCATCTCCGCGCGGAAGGCGATGGACATCGCGGCCTCCGTGAACGCAAAACGCGACATGCAGGACGCCGTCATGTTCCTCCAGAAGTACGGCATCTCCATCAACCTCGCCGGCAAGATCTATAACCGCTACGGCAACGAGATGTATGACATCGTGCGCGATAACCCGTACCGCCTCGCGGAGGACATCGAGGGCCTCGGCTTCCGGACCTGCGATGAGATCGCGCGGAACGCCGGCATCGCCGAGGACTCCGCCTTCCGTATCGAGTCCGGCATCCAGTACGCGCTCAGTGTGGCGGAAGGTAACGGCCACTGCTACCTGCCGTACCCGGAGCTCTGGGCCTACGTCGAGTCGCTCCTGAACATCACGATCCAGAACCTGAACCAGTACCTCCTCGAACTCCAGATGAAGGGCCGCGTCATGGTGAAGTCGAGCCGTCCGCGCAGCCTTTCCGACGTTCTGGACGATGCGGACAATGCGGGCGATGCCGGCCCGACGTCCGGTTTCGACACCGGAACCCAGGTGGCAGACGGTGTATCCACCCTCGCTGTGAACGCCACCCCAGGCTTCCAGACATCCGCCGCCTCGGCCGCCTTCGATGCCATGGCACCGTCATTTTATGACGCGAATCCGGCGCTGCATGCAGACTCGGTGATCCATGTCTACCGCGCCTCGATCTACTACACGGAGCTGCAGGTCGCGACGATGCTGAAGGATCTGAACGTCACGGCCGAGAACGCAGAGCTCGACGCGAAGCGTGAACTGACCATCGATGAGATCACGGAAAAGAACGGCATCGAGCTCGATCCGCTCCAGCGCGACGCCGTACTCACCGCCGGCCACTCCGGTCTCCTCGTCATCACCGGCGGCCCGGGCACCGGAAAAACCACGACCATCAACACCATCATCCGCATGTTCGCGGACGAAGGAAAGACCATCCTGCTCGGTGCACCGACCGGACGTGCCGCGAAGCGCATGTCCGAGGCCACCGGCTGGCCGGCCTCCACGATCCACCGCCTCCTCGAGTACCAGGGCCGCCCGGACGAGGATGCAGAGGGCGGCGACCAGGTGCGCGGCCACTTCGAGCGCAACGAAAACAATCCGCTCGAGTGCGATGTCGTCATCATCGACGAGATGTCCATGGTCGACATCTTCCTCATGAACGCCCTTCTGAAGGCCATCCACCGCGGCACCCGCCTCATCATGGTCGGTGACGCGAACCAGCTGCCATCGGTCGGTGCCGGCAACGTCCTCCGCGACATCATCGCCTCCGGCGTGATCCGGACCATCCAGCTCCGCCACATCTTCCGCCAGGCCGCCGCGTCGGACATCGTCGTGAACGCCCATAAGATCAACGAAGGCGAGCCGGTCGACCTCAGTAAGCGCTCGAAGGACTTCCTTTTCATTAAGAGCCAGACGCCGGATCAGATCTTCGCGTCCATCGCCGCCCTCGTGCTGAACAAGCTCCCGGGCTATCTCGGCGTGGATCCCTTCGACATCCAGATCATGACCCCGCAGCGGAAGGGTGCGCTCGGCGTCGAGCGCCTGAACCAGCTCCTCCAGGAGCAGATGAACCCGAAGAGCAGCCGCAAGACCGAAAAGGAAATCGGAGGAACGCTGTTCCGCGTCGGCGATAAGGTCATGCAGATTCGGAACGACTACAACCTCATCTGGGAGATCCGCGGCCGCTACGGCATCCCGACCGAAAAGGGCGAGGGCGTCTTCAACGGCGACATCGGCATCATCACCGAGATCAACAGCTTCGCTCAGAACCTGACGGTCCGCTTCGACGACCGCTTCGTCGAGTACGCCTTCAAGGACTGCGAGAGCCTCGAGCTCGCCTACGCGATCACGATCCATAAGTCCCAGGGCTCAGAGTATCCGGCGGTCATCGTCCCGATGTACCAGGGCCCGTCCATGCTCATGAACCGGAATCTGCTCTACACCGCCGTCACCCGCGCGAAGTCCTGCGTCTGCCTCGTCGGCAACCCGCCGATCTTCGACCAGATGCTTCGCAACGCGTCCGAGGCGAAGCGCTATTCCTCCCTCAGTGAGCGACTCCAGGAGGTCTCGCATGACGAAAACACACTCTGAATCGGATCTCCCGGTTCCACCGCCAATGTTTCCGGCTGCACGCAGTCACGCTGCGGACGCTCATCCGGCACCCGCAGCAGCACATCCGCCGATGACGACATCGGCCCCTCGATCGACCGGGACGTCTGCGGCGAAGCAGTGGCTCCTGTCGCTCCTTTTCCCGCGCCGCTGCCCGGTCTGTGAGGAGATCGTCTCGCCGCGCGGCGCGCTGATCTGTCCGGACTGTGAACGACAGCTTCACTTCCTGACGGAGCCGACCTGCCAGATCTGCGGACGCGAAATCCTTGCCGACGACGAGGAGCTCTGCGAGAACTGTAAGCGCCATCGCTTCTTATTTAAGAGAAGCATCGCCCTCGTCGGCTATGACGATGTCGCGGCGCGTTCCATCAGCCGCATCAAGTATACCGGTGCCCGCGAGTTCCTCGACTACTACGGGCGGGAGGCCGTACGCCGTCGAGGCGATGAGCTTCGCCGCATGCAGATCGACGCCATCGTGCCGGTGCCCGTCCACCCGAGCCGTAAGCGGAAGCGCGGCTACAACCAGGTGACCGTGCTCGCCGAGGTCATGGGCGCAGAGCTCGGACTCCCGGTTTACGAAGCGGCACTCTACCGGCGCAAAAAAACCGCCGCATCGAAGGAACTCAATGCGGCGGAACGTTTGAAAAATCTGATGTCGGCCTTTTACGCGGGGCCGATCCCGCAGGATCTCCGGCGGGTGCTGCTGGTCGATGACATCTTTACAACCGGTGCCACCATGGAATCCTGTACGCGGATTCTCCTCGCAGCCGGAGTGGAAGAGGTCTACTGCTTCGCCCTCGCGATCCGCTCCGAGCGCTGATCACTTCACGCGGGTCCAGTAGTCGCGGGCCAGCTCGATGAGATCGAGCATCGGCTCCGAGGTGTAGCGGTCCTTCCGGTAGACGGCGACGGCGTGCATCATCGGGTGCGTACTGAGGTGGATGAGCTTCACGCCCTTCGGGATGGCGGTGTGATGCGAGGCGCTGATCAGTGCGGCACACTCATCGGCGGCGACCAGTGCGAGCTGGTAGTTGATGCCCTCGGCATCCATGTAGATGTCCGGCTCGAAGCCGGCCTCCTCGAAGACCTGCTCGGAGACCATACGCTCGGTGGAGTCCTTCGCGCCGAGGCAGAACGGAACATCGCGGAAGCGACGGATGTCGATGACCTCCTCGCTGCTCTCGTCGGTGGTGGTTTCCGAAGCCAGCGGGTTCGAGCTCGCGACGGCGAGCATGATTTCGACATCGGCGAGGAATTCATAGTGCAGGCGGTAGTTCTGCTTGTCACCCATCAGGATGATGCCGAGATCGATGGCACCGTTCTTGACGAGCTCCTGTGCCTTCAGTCCCTTCATGAGGTTGAGCTGCAGCTTGACGGTCGGATGCTGACGGTGAAACTTCTTATATAGAGAGGTCATCATGTAGTCAGCCTCGACGCCGGCGGCACCGACGGCGATCTCCTCGTTGTGCAGCTTCGCGATATCGGAGATGCGGGAGTAGCAGTCCTTCTTCATGGCGATCATCTTCCGGGCGGTATCGACATAGATCCGGCCGGCCTCGGTGATGGCCCACTCGTTACCACGACGATAGAAGAGCTTGGTGCCGAGCTCCTTCTCGAGATTCAGAAGCTGTAGATTCAGCGCAGGCTGGGAGATGAAGAGCTTATCAGCTGCGCGGGTGATATTTTTTTCCTCTGCGATACGGATGATGTTTTCGATACGACGTAGATCCATGGTGGCCTCCTTACGTAGTCATATGCCTGTGATTCAAGTATATACGCCTCTCTAAATCTATGCAATAGAACCTACACAAAACTCTTGAAAAAATAAATAATGTGTGCCCGGCGGCAAATGCTTGACGCATAGGGTGCTTCATGGTATAGTTGCCCCGTAATCAAGGGCTAGGCCCTATTTTTTATGCACTAATTTCGTAATCATGCGAAGTTAAGAATCATTGGAGGTGAAGAGCCGTGCGTACAAAGATTATATTAGCATGTACAGAGTGTAAGCAGAGAAACTATTTCACGACGAAGGAGAAGAAGAATCATCCTGAGAGAATGGAAGTTCGTAAGTACTGCAGATTCTGTAAGAAGCACACGCTTCATAAGGAGACGAAGTAATGAGCGAGAAGAAGAATTCCGGTTTACAGGACTTCTTCAAGGGTCTTAAGACGGAATATAACAAAATTATTTTCCCGACGAGACAGGACATCATCAAGGAGACCACCGCAACCATCGTTGTCAGTCTCCTGGTCGGAGCGCTTATTGCTGTTCTTGATCTTATTATGAAGACGGGACTTGGTTTTATCATCAGATAAGGGGAAACTATGTCAGAAATTAATCCTGCAGCTCGCTGGTATGTAGCACATACCTACTCAGGCTATGAGAACAAGGTTAAGATGGATCTGGAAAAGACGATCGAAAACCGTGGTCTTCAGGATCTGATCTTCGAAGTCAGCGTACCGATGCAGCCGGTCATCGAGATGAAGAACGGCGTCGAGAAGAAGTCTGATAAGAAGATGTTCCCTGGCTATGTTCTCGTAAACATGATAATGAATCAGGAAACCTGGTACGTAGTGCGTAATACACGTGGCGTAACCGGATTCGTCGGCCCAGGATCAGAGCCGACACCTCTTTCCGAAGAGGAGATCAAGGCACTCGGCTACAGAGCCCAGGAGGTCCTTGTAGATTTCGCAATCGGCGATACCGTAAATGTTACTTCCGGTGCATGGAAGGATACGGTGGGCGTCATCAGTGAGATCAATGATCAGAAGAAGACTGTTACCATCTCGGTTGAGATGTTTGGCAGAGAAACTCCGGTAGAGTTATCCTACGGAGAGATTCAGAAACTCAGATAACGAAGTATGGGAGGGTTAATCAGATCTGCTGATTACCCCGCAATTACCACAAGGAGGTGCCTCATATGGCAAAGAAAGTAGAAGGATACATCAAGTTACAGATTCCAGCTGGTAAAGCAACTCCAGCTCCACCAGTAGGTCCGGCTCTCGGCCAGCATGGTGTTAATATCGTTGCATTCACTAAGGAATTCAATGCAAGAACAGCAAACGAGGGTGATGTTATCATCCCTGTAGTGATCACTGTTTATGCAGATAGAAGCTTCAGCTTCATCACGAAGACTCCTCCAGCAGCCGTTCTGATCAAGAAGGCATGCAAGCTGCAGAAGGCTTCCGGTGAGCCGAACAAGAACAAGGTTGCTACCATCAGCAAGGCTGATCTCCAGAAGATCGCAGAGACGAAGATGAAAGATCTTAACGCTGCATCACTTGAGGCTGCTATGTCTATGATCGCAGGTACCTGCAGATCCATGGGCGTTGAAGTAGAGAAGTAATAGGGAGGTCAACTGATTATGAAGACAGGTAAGAGATATACAGCAGCCGCTCAGGGCTTTGACAGAACTGTAAAGTTCACCGAGGTTGACGCACTTGAGCTTGTAAAGAAGAATGCAACAGCAAAATTCGACGAGACCATCGAGCTCCATATCAGAACTGGTTGTGATTCACGTCACGCAGATCAGCAGGTTCGTGGTTCTGTCGTCCTTCCAGCCGGCACAGGTAAGAAGGTAAGAATCCTCGTATTTGCAAAGGGCGCTAAGGCCGATGAGGCTCAGGCAGCTGGTGCAGATTTCGTAGGAGCTGAGGAGCTTATTCCGAAGATCCAGGATGGCTGGTTTGATTACGACGTAATCATCGCTACTCCGGATATGATGGGTG
>CABTMH010000089.1 GCA_902485915.1 uncultured Oribacterium sp.
GCAAGGAAAAATGCGGATTTTTCAAGTATTTCCAGCGGTTTTCAGCCATTCGGTTGCGTGCAATTTTTCTCTAGTCGCACATTTTATCGGAAGTTAACAACTGTACTCGTTACTGTTCACACGGCCCCTGCCTAATCAGTACACGTGTGAACAGTAACCACGAGATGCGCCATCTTACGAATCATGCTAGAATGGATGATAAAGTAAGAAAGGAGTGCGAATCCATGCTTTTAAATAAAGAAAAAGCGCCGGCCATCCACTATAAAGAAGACTGGCCGACGCACTACTATGACATCGAGGATATCGATACCCGTGAGAAGATTCTGACAGAGATGCTCGAGGGCAATGCAGGCGACCGGAACGATCGTCGCCGTCTCGAGCTTCTTCGTAAGCGCTACCCGTCGAACGAGCGCACGGGTGCGAAGCGAAAGGATGCGTTCGTTGCGGCCTGGATGGGGCTCCTCATCGACGGCCGCCTCGGCACGAACTTTCTGAACCGGAAGAAGCGCGAACGTGACATCCGGCAGTACTTCACCACGCTCTGTGTGCTGGATGAGGAGGTCGATGAAGTTCTCCTCGAGGAGTGGCACCAGTTCGCCCGCTTCTGGATCGAGAGCTGTGCCGGCGACCGGACCTACGACTCGACCGCCTTCGGCCTCTTCCGCCTCGGCGATGAGCGCCTCGGAAAGAAGATCGCCGCCGAAATCCACGAAGTCACCAGCACCATCCCGGCCCGCTTCGGCCTCGAGGCAGAGCTCCGCGCCTTCCGCCGCGTCATGAAGGAAACCTACATCGCGATGGTCGATCATGGCGACCGCTACTGGGCCGACGTCACCGGTGACAGGTCTTAGTGCCGCTCAGGGATCCCGGCAGCCCGTCACTTGAATTCCAGAACATTATCCCGCGTCACCTTCTCATACGGCAGACGGATATACTTATCACCGACGAGCGGAAGATCACGCAGCGGCTCCTCCAGGGCCAGGTGGTGTGCCAGCTGAAAGATGGCCGCTGCCTGGCCTTCGGCGTCGTTATAGATCGTCGCTTCGAGCTTCCCCTCGCGTACCGCACTGAGCCCCGCCTCCGTGCCATCGATGCCGAAAATCAGCGGCCTCTGCGCCTTCGGAAGATCACTCGCCTCGAAGGCATCGATCGCACCAAGGGCCATCTCATCGTTATTCGCGAGGACCAGCTCGATATCCGCGCCATACTGCCGGATGATTTTATCCATCTGGGTCTTCGCCTGCGCACGGTTCCAGTTTGCGATCGCATACGTCAGCCGATCCAGCTTCACACCGAGCTCCAGCATCCGATTGACGGAGCTCTCCGAGCGGGCGATGGCATCCTGGTGTCCTGCCTCTCCCTCGAGCACGACGTACTGAATCGCACCGTCCCCATTTCGGTCCACCGTGCCGCTCTGGATCGCATCAGCCGCCAGCTCCCCCTGCATCTTTCCGGAAACGAAGGCATCGGCGCCCACATAAAAGAGCTTATCCCAGCGCTGCAGGTCATCCTCCACCAGCTCACGATTGAAAAAGATGATCGGCACATCCGCATTTCGTGCCGCATTGA